>NZ_CP109090.1:918827-1225102 GCF_035917575.1 Streptomyces sp. NBC_01788
AGCCTCTCCTGCCGTGCCGTTTCCTCGGGGCTCCAGGAGCGGGAGGGCACATCCCGCCGGGCCTCGGCCTCTGCGCGGAAGTTCTGGTGCGCGTCCACGGCGGCCTCCCGACTCCGTCGAGCTGCCTGCCATCCCAGTATTCGCGCTCCCTGGCCGTGCCAAGAGCCGATCGGCCCTGGTGGAACGGCGTGACGGCCCTATCCGGTGCGGGGCGGACGAGGAACGGTGAAACTGGAGGAACAGCCGATCGGCAGGAGGCCGCCGATGAGCCTGCGGGACTTCCTGGAGCGGTTCCGTCCGGCGGGCACGCCGGGAGCGTCCGCCACGGGCGTGCCCGCCGACCGTGCGGCGGAGCGCGCCGCGGAGTTGGACCCTGCCCTCGACCGATTGACGGATGTTCAACAGCAGGCGGCACAGATCCGGGCCGCCGCTCAAGAGACAGCCGAGGCCCTTCGCCGGGACGCCTCCCGCGAAGCCGAACGTCTTGTGGCGGCCGCGCGGGAACAAGCCTCGGAGGTTCGCCGACAGGCCGCTGAACCGCTTGTCCGGGAGGCGCGGCAGGAAGCCGACGCCCTGCGTGCCGCCGGCGACCGCGCGGCCTCGGTGATCCGCGCGCGGGCCATGGAGCGCATGCCGTACCTGGTGGACCTGGCGGTGGCCGACGCCCTGCGTCTGGCAGGCGGGGCGCAGGGAGAGCCATGAGTGCCGGCTGGGTCGCCGGAGCGGTGCGGGCGAAAGCCCTCGTCAGCCGGTATCCGGGCGCCGGTGGGGCGCGGGAGATCGCCCGTGGTCCGACGCTCGACGACGCCCTGCGGCGCCTGGCCACGACGCCGTACGCTCGCTACGCGCGGACGGCGGCGGGCTTGCCGCAGGCGCAGCGGGCGGTGGCCGCCACCGTGCTGTGGCATCTGCGGGTTCTGGCCGGCTGGCTGCCGCCGGGTGGCGCTCGATTGCTCGTTCCGCTCGCCGCCGGGTTCGAGATCGCCAACGTGGTCGCCCTGCTGCCCGCGCCGGAGAGTCGCCGCGCGGAGGCGCCTGAGCCGTACCGGCTCGGGGCGCTGGAGACCGCCTGGCGAAGTCTGGAGCGGGCCGGGACGCCCGCGGAACTGCGCGCGGCGCTCACCGCCTCACCCTGGGGGGACCCGGGCGGCGACACGCCGTGGGCCCTGCTCACGGGCATGCGGATGGCCGCCGCTCGGCGCACCGCTGTCGCCGTACCGTCCGCACGCCGCTGGGCCCAGGGACGCGCGCTCCTGCTGGCGGCGCGTGAACTCTTCGTACACCACCGCTCCCTTCCGGAGCCCGTGCAGCGCGACGCGGCACGGCTGCTCGGGACGCGGGCGCCGGGCGCCGCCTCATACCAGGAGTTCCGTGAGCACCTGCCCCCGGCGGCCCGTTGGGTCCTGGCGGATGTCGACGAGCCGGGCGAGCTGTGGCGGGCCGAGGTCCGCTGGTGGCGGACGGTGCAGTCCGACGGGGCGGCGATGCTGCGCGAGGGCCGGTTCGGGCCCAGGGTGGTCGTCGGTGCGGTCGCCGTACTGACCGTGGACGCCTGGCGGGTGCGGGCGGCGCTGGAATCCGCCGCTCGCAGTGGACAACCCGGGGAGGCGTTCGATGCCCTGGTCTGAGGCGGTGACGCCGGTCCGGATGCGCCGTGTGGCGGTGGT
This sequence comes from Streptomyces sp. NBC_01788, assembly GCF_035917575.1. Classification (GTDB taxonomy): domain Bacteria; phylum Actinomycetota; class Actinomycetes; order Streptomycetales; family Streptomycetaceae; genus Streptomyces. The sequence continues at coordinate 920,495 of NZ_CP109090.1, forward strand.
CGTGCCGCAAGTGGCCCTGCGGGAAACACTCGTGCGAATCGCCGAAGCCGGCTGCGTGGAACTGGACCGCGCCGAGGAGGCTGCCCCGGGAGCGGCGACCGTGCGGCTGCAGCGGTTGCGCGGACGGGGAACGACCGCCGGACCCGAGAGCGCCGCTCCAGCTGTTCTGGCCACCGCCGCGCCCGATCTCGATCTGCTCGAACAGCGGGGCAGTATCGCTCTGCTGGCGGGCGAGGCCCAGTTGGAGGAGCGTGCGGAAGGCGCCGTACGGCGTGGGGAGGTCGCCGCGCTGGCCGGGTGGTGCCCGGCCGCCGAGGTACCCCGCGTCGCGGGGCGGCTGACCTCCGCGGGCGGTGCGCTGCTGCCGCTGCCCTCCCCGCGCGGAACCGATCCCCCGACATTGCTGCGGCCGGGCCGGACCGTCTCCTTCACCCCGCTGGTGACGACATACGGCACGCCCGCCTACGCGGACCTCGACCCCTCGTGGCCCGCGGGCCTCGCCTACGTCGCGATGTTCGGGATCATGTTCGGTGACGTGGGGCACGGGGCGCTGCTGCTGCTCGGCGCGCTCGCCTTGCGCCTCAGGTGGCCCCGGCGGTGGGCCCGGCTGGGCAGGTTGTGGCCCTTCCTGGCGGGCGCGGGAGTCGCCTCCATGCTCGCGGGCGCCGCCTACGGCGAGTTCTTCGGGCCCACCGGGCTACTGCCGGTGCTGTGGCTGAGCCCGCTGGAGGATCCCACCCGTCTACTGGCCGCCGCCGTGGCCATCGGGGCCGGTCTCCTGGCGCTCGCGCACGCCGCCGGCGCGGTGAACCGCGTGCGTGAGGGCGGCTGGGGCACAGGACTGTACGCAGCATCCGGTTGTGCCGGACTGCTGTTCTATCTGGGGCTCGCTCTGGCCGCGGCGGGCCTGCTGCTGCATCTGCGGGCCCCGGCCGCCGCCGGGGGTGCCCTTGCCGTGGCCGGGCTGGCGCTGGTGGCGTCGGGCTTGTTCCGGGCCACGGCGGGCGGCGGCGCGGGACTCGCCGAGACGGTGGTGCGGCTGTTCGACGTCCTCGTGCGCACCGGCACCAACACCCTGTCGTTCGCCCGGCTCGCGGCGTTCGGCCTCACCCATGCCGCGCTCGCAGGCCTGGTGTGGCATGGCGCCACAGCCCTGGCAGGGCGTGGCGCCATCGGAGTCGCGGGCGCCGCCCTGCTGTTCGTCGTGGGCACGGCCGTCTCCTTCGGCCTGGAGGCCCTGGTGGCCGGTGTGCAGGCCCTGCGGCTGGAGTTCTACGAACTCTTCTCCCGGCTCTTCGAGACGGAAGGCCGACCGTTCCGTCCCTGGCACGTTTCCCCAGCGGAACCTGCCGACCCCGCTACGAAGGTGATCCCATGCTCACCTGGCTGATCGTCCTGCCGGTCCTGGTCGCGGTGCTCGGCGCCGTCCGGCTGCTGCGGCGACGCCGGACCAAACACGCCTTCCGCTGGCTGCTCGCCACGAACCTCGCCCTGCTGGGCGGCGCCTTCGCCGTCCTCGCCACGGCACTGGCGGGCCCCGCGCAGGCCTCGACGCAGGCCGCCGCGCACGGCGGAGTCAACGGATCCGCCTTGATCGGGGCGGCCATCGCGGTGGCCGGCGCGTCGATAGGAGCCGCGATCGCCGTCGCCTACACGGGAGCCGCGGCGCTGGCCGCGCTGAGCGAACGACCGGAGATGTTCGGCCGGGCGATGGTCATCGTCGGCCTGGCGGAGGGCATCGCCGTGTACGGGCTGGTGGTCGCGATCCTGCTGATCGGAAAGGCCTGACGATGGGCACCGTGGCCGCCATCGGCGCACGAACCGACGTGTGCGGGCTGGCCTTGGCCGGGGTCGACGTCCTCGTCGCGGAGGAACCGGACGCCGTCCGCGAGGCTTGGCGGACGCTGCCCGACACGGTCGGCCTGGTGATTCTCACGCCCGAGGCCGCCGAGGTGCTGGAGGACGCGGCGACGGCACCCCGGCCGGCCCGGCCATTGACGGTGGTGATGCCTTCATGACCGCGCCGGTGGATGCGCTGGACCCCGTGCGCGCCGAGTTGCTGCGCGCGGCACGCGTCTCGGCCGACGCGGTACTGGACCGTACACGGGCCGTCGCGGCTGAAACCCTGCGCGCGGCTCGCGCTACGGCTGAGGCGGTGCTCACGCGGGCCCGGGAACTCGGCGAGGCCGAGGGCGCCGCCGAGGCGGCCCGGGAACAGGTTCGCGCAGCGCAGGACGCCTGGGCGGTGGAACTCGCGGCCCGCGCCGAAATCTATGTGGCGCTCAGGGCCGCGGTTCGCGCAGGCGTGCGGCGGGCGCTGGCTGAGGATGCGGTTTCGCAGTCGCGCCTGACGGAGGTGGCACGGGCCCGGCTGGGAGCGGAGGCGCGGGTCGTGTCCGCCGCGGAGGGCGGGGTGACGGCCGAAGTGCCTGGCCGCCGGGTTGATCTGTCGGCGGACGCCCTCGCCGACCGCGCCTTGGACAGGCTGGGCCTTCAAACCGAGACGCTTTGGGGGCCACCGTGACCGCCGTCGGCAACCAGGCGTCGGACTCACCCGGTGTGGGCTCGCTTGCGCAGGCCACGAGCGGTGCTCCGGCAACCCGCCGGACCGACCGCCCCCGGATCCTCCGCGTCGCCGGTCCCCTCGTGGAGATCACCTGCCCTCCTGCGGTCGCCATGCACGATCTGGTCGCACTGGGCGACGCCCGGCTACCGGGCGAGGTGGTCGCCATCCACGGTGACACTGCCACCGTCCAGGCCTACGAGTACACCGGCGGGCTGGCCCCCGGCCATCCCGCGGAACCCCAGGGGCGACCGCTGTCGGTGCGGTTGGCCCCTGATCTCCTCGGCGGTGTGTTCGACGGTCTGCTGCGCCCTCTGGCCGGCGCCGGTGACCTTCTCACCACAAACGGGCCGACGACTGCTGAACCGGACCTCAGGGATTGGTCGTTCACGCCACGGGTGTCGGAGGGGACGCGGGTCTCGGCCGGTGACATCCTCGGGGAGATCGGCGCGAGCGTGCCACTGCGGCTTCTGGTGCCTCCGGACCTGTCGGGCGAAGTGACTCGGATCGCGTCAGCGGGCGAGCACTCCTCGGACGCCGTGCTCGCCGTGGTGGGCGGGCATGAGGTGCGGATGGCGCAGTCGTGGCCGGTGCGCAGACCGCGACCGGTCGCGCGGCGACTGACGGCGAACGTGCCCCTGAACACCGGGCAGCGCGCCGTCGACCTGCTCTTCCCTGTGGCGCGGGGCAGCACAGCCGCCGTTCCCGGTGGCTTCGGCACCGGCAAGACCATGCTGCTCCAGCAGATCGCCAAGTGGTGCGACGCCGATGTGATCGTCTACGTCGGCTGCGGCGAGCGCGGCAACGAGATGGCGGACGTCATGGAGGAGCTGGCGGAGCTGACTGATCCGCGGACCGGGGGCCGACTGGTGGAGCGGACCGTGACGATCGCGAACACCTCCAACATGCCGATGATGGCCCGCGAGACGAGTGTGCACACGGGGGCGACGGTTTCGGAGTACTTCCGCGACATGGGCCTCGATGTCGTCCTGATCGCCGACTCGACGTCCCGCTGGGCGGAAGCACTGCGCGAGTTCGCCTCCCGCATGGGTGAACTCCCCGCCGAGGAGGGTTATCCGGCAGGGCTCGCCTCCCAACTGGCCTCGTTCTACGAGCGGGCGGCGGCCGTACGCACGCTCGGCGGCGCGAACGGGTCCGTCACGGTGATCGGTGCCGTGTCCCCTCCGGGCGGCGACCGCACCGAGCCCGTCACCGCGCACACCGAGCGGTTCGTACGGTGTCTGTGGAGCCTGGACCGCGATCTCGCCTACGCACGGCACTATCCGGCCGTGTCCTGGTCGGAGTCCTTCTCCCGGGACGCCGCCGGGCCGGCCGCCGCACACGCACGGGCCGACGACCCCGAGTGGGCCGAGCGGCGCGGGCGGGTGGCACGGCAGCTGGCGGAGGCGGACCGGCTGGCCGGCCTCGTCGAACTGGTCGGCATCACCGCCCTGCCGCCCCGGGAGCGGATCAGTGTGCTCGCCGGACGGCTGCTGCGCGAGGCCGCGATACAGCAGAACGCGCTGTCCCCGGCGGACGCCTACAGCACTCCCGAGAAGTCCACGGCCCTCGTCGAGGCGGTGCTGACGGTGATCGACCGCTGTGCGGAGCTGGTGGACTCCGGCACCCCCGTGGATGCCATCGAGGCGGTCGACTTCACCCCGCTGCTGCGGGCGCGCGAGACGGCCGGCCCGGCGGAGACCGCTCCGGTGGCCGCGGCGCGCGACACCGTGCTGGCCCGGCTGAAGGAGGCGGCATGACCGGTCCCCAGGTCATCGAGTACACGGGCGTGCGGGAACTGCGTGGCCCGCTGGTGGTCCTCGAGGGGGTGAGCGGGGTGGGCTGGGACGAGTTCGCCACGATCGTCCTCGACTCCGGTGAACGACGGCACGGGCTGGTCCTGGAGGTGGACCGCGACCTCGCGGTGGTGCAGGTCCTGGAGGACACCGCCGGCATGAACCGCGCCGGCACCCGGGTCGCCTTCTCGGGCACGCCGTTGCGGATCCCGGTGGGCACCGGATGGCTGGGACGGGTGTGCAACGGGCGGGGCGAACCGGCCGACGGCGGGCCGCCGGTGTTCGGCGGGTCATACGCGGCAGTCGGCGGCGCGCCGATCAATCCGGTACGCCGGGAACCGCCGAACGAACCGGTCCTCACCGGCGTGGGCGCAGTGGACGTGCTGACCACGCTGGTGCGCGGCCAGAAACTGCCAGTGTTCTCGACGGCGGGGCTACCGCACTTGGAACTGGCGGTGCAGATCGCGGCTCAGGCGACCTGTGGGGGTGAGCCGTTCGCCGTCGTGTTCGCCGGCATGGGGCTCACCCACGCCGACACGGCGTTCGTCCGCGACGGGCTGGCCGCGCGTTCCGCCGCACGGGAACTGGTCCTGTTCCTCAACACCGCCGACGACCCGGTGATCGAAAGGCTGCTCACCCCGCGACTCGGCCTGACCGTCGCCGAACACCTGGCGTTCACGGAGGGCCGCCACGTCCTGGTGGTGATGACGGACATGACGGCCTACTCCGAGGCGCTGCGCGAGGTGTCCGCCGCGCGCGGCGAGATACCGGCGCGGCGGGCCTACCCCGGCTACCTCTACAGCGACCTGGCCTCCCTTTACGAACGCTGCGGCAGAATCAAGGGCCGACCGGGATCGGTCACCATCCTGCCGGTGCTCACCATGCCTGCGGGCGACATCACCCACCCCGTCCCCGATCTCACCGGCTACATCACGGAAGGGCAGATCGTGCTGTCTGCCGATGTCCAAGCCGTCGGCACCTATCCGCCCGTGGATCCGCTGGCCTCGCTGTCGCGTCTGATGCGCAAGGGAACCGGAGCCGGACGGACCCGCGCGGACCATCCGGCCGTCGCCGCACAGTTGATCGCCGCTCTGGCCCGGTCCCGGCAGGTGGCGGAACTCGCCGACCTGATCGGACGGTCGGCGCTCAGCCCGGCCGATCTGCGCCTTCTGGACCTCGAAGACGCCTTTCGGAACCGGTTCCTCGCTCAGGGCACGGACGAGGGTCGGTCGTTGGACGATTCCCTTGACAGGGCCTGGGAGGTGCTGCTGACCCTGCCGCGCAGTCAGCTCGGCATGCTCCCGGCCGACCTGCTCGACACCCGCACTCCACCGCGGTACGAGGAGGCGCAATGAGCCCTCATGGGCGCCGGGCTCCGGCGGGACGAGCTGGGCGCCTGCGGCTGCGCCGTAGTCTCGCCACGGCCGTGCGCGGAGCCGACCTGCTGGAACGCAAACTCCGGCTCCTGCTGGACCGGGAGCACACAGCACGACGGGCGGCTGAGGACGCAGGCCAGGTGTGGCGGAAGAGGCTGGCCGACGCGGAAACCTGGCTTCTGCGCGGGGTGCTGCTCGGCGGCGAACACGCGCTGGCCGTGGCGGCGCCCGCGGACCGGGCGCGCGTCGACGTCACGTGGGCCACGCTGATGGGCGTCAGCCACCCGGCAGGAGTGGACTGGACGGACCCCATACGCTCCCCGGCGGAACCGACAGCCCCCAACACGGCCCTCGCGCATGCCGAGACGGCCTATCGTGCCGCGGTCCGCGCCGCGGCGAACCTTGCCGCCCACCAGGCAGCCGCCGAACTACTGGCCGCCGAGGCCGAACGGACGCGGCAGCGGGTCCGGGCGCTGCGCCGGCACTGGATCCCTCGGCTGCAGGACGAACTGGCAGCGATGGAACTGGCGCTGGAGGAGGCCGAACACGAAGAAGCGGTACGACGGCGCTGGGCCTCCACCCGCACGGACCGATGAGACCCTGCGCGAGGCGCGCCGACGGCGGGCCCGAGTGGGCCCGCCATGAATCGTCGGCCTGTGTCACTTGCCATGCCGGATCTCCACGTGCTTCGCCCCCGCCTTCTCGGCGCCCAGGCCCAGCGAGGAGGAGGCGTTCTCCGGCGCGGCCCCGGCTCCGCGATCCGCCTGGACAGCGGCGACCTCGACGCTCTCTCGCGGCGGGCACGCGCCCTTTTGGATGCCGCGGGGCCGGCCGACGTACAGATCGTGGCCGGCGGCGGGCTCGACGAGTACGGAGTGGACCGGCTCATACGTGCCGGTGCCCCGATCGATGTGTACGCGGTGGGCAGGCGTGCGGGCGTGGCGGCGGACGCCCCGTATCTGGACGCTGCGTACAAGCTCGTCGAGTGCGACGGCCACCCGGTGATGAAACTGTCCTCGGCGAAAGTCACGGCCCCGGGCCGCAAGCAGATCTTCCGCCGCGCCGAACGGCCCGACGTCATCGCCCTGGCGCTGGAAGAACCGCCGGACTCCGCACAGCCGCTACTGCGCACGGTCATGCGGGGTGGGCGTCGGACGTGGCCGCCGGACCGCTGGCAGGACGCACGCCAGCGCTTCCGCGAGGGCATCGCCGTTCTGCCCGGATCGGCACGCCCGATCAAGGGCCCCGAGCCGGTCCCACCGGTCCGGTCCCAGGCCCTTGAAGAGCTGACCGCCTCGACGCGAACCGATATCGAAGCCCGCCTGGGTGCGGGGCATCGCGCCGCGCCCCCGGACACGGCGGTGCCCCGCCCCTCCGTGCTCTCGGTCCGCGCGCAGTGACAGGCACGTACAGCGGAGGGCCGGCAGGCCCGTCGCGGGGACCAATGGCCCCTGGCAGGCCCCACTTGCCAGGGCCTTCCATGGAATCGGTGGCACCTCTCCGTGCCACCGCAGGGAGGAGGCGAGGGCGATGTCCGCTCCCGCACCAGCGAAGAACAACGACCGGGCCGTACCGAGTACCGGCTCCGAAGCCGGCGGCGCCTGGATGCGTGCCCGCGTCGGCGACGAGATCGTCATACGCGGAACCGCAGCCGGGGTCATCGCCCGAGACGGCGAGATTGTCGGTCTCCACCATCCGGACGGCAGCCCGCCCTACGACGTGCGCTGGGCGGACAGCGGACGGGTGACCCTGTACTTTCCTGGCCCTGATGCGTACATCAGGCATTTGGTGACCGGAGGCGGCCATGTCCCGGCCCGGTGACCGCCGGCCGATCGTGGTGGGCGTCGATCCTGATCCGGCCCACCGGATGGCAGTTGCCTGGGCCGCCGACGAGGCCGCCCGCCGACGGCTGCCATTGCGCCCGGTCCACGTCGAGGGCATACCAACCAGGGGCTGCCGGAGGCCGGACGTCCCGCCCTCGTGGGAGGAATGGAACGAGTCGCTGCACACGGCCGGGAAGCAGGTGCTCGGTGAGGCCACGGACTTCGTCGCGGCTCGGCACCCGCGGCTGGAGGTGGAAGCTCTGCTGGCGGAGGGCGACCCGGTGTGGGTGCTGCGCGAGCAGAGCCGCGACGCCACCGCCCTCGTGCTGGGATCACGGCATCTGAGCCGGAGGCAGGAGGTGTTCGGCTCCGCGTCGGTCGCCCTCCCGGTGATGGCTCATACGCACTGTCCCCTGGTGGTCGTCCCCGAGCCGGAGCACATCACCCAGGACCCCGCGTACTACGTCGTCGGCGTCGACGGAAGCGAACACTCCGCTGCCGCGGTCGATATGGCGTTCGAGGAGGCGGCCTTGCGCGGCGCCGAGCTGCGAGCCGTTTTCGTCTGGGAGCCGGGGCCGTTCAGGATCTTCGACAAGTACGAGCCGCAGCAGGAGTGCCGCCGGCTGCTCTCCGAGATCGTGGCGGGCCGGCACGCCCGTTTCCCCGAGGTGGAGCTGCGCCACGAAGTGGTCGTCGGGCATCCGGTCCAGGTGCTCACGGAGGCCTCGTCGCACGCGCTGGGCCTGGTGGTGGGGACCCGGGGGCGGGGAGGCTTCGCGGGCATGCTGCTGGGCTCGGTCAGCCAGGGCGTGCTGCACCACGCCGGCTGCCCGGTCATCGCCGTCCCGACACACGGGTAAGCGGCCGGGTCGTCACGAAGGGAAACCACCGTGATCGCAGAACCCCCCGACGTGAACACCGTCGAGGCACTCGTCGCAGACGCCGCCGCGGCGCCCTCGCTGCACAACGCGCAGCCCTGGGCCTTCCGCTATCTGCGGGACACTGGCGTCCTGCGCCTATACGCCGATCTGGAGCGCGCGCTCCCGCGAACAGACCCCGGGAATCGCGGCCTCCGCATGGGGTGCGGCGCCGCGCTCTTCAACCTGCGTGTGGCCGGCGCCGCGACAGGGCTGGCGCCAGTCGTCCGGCTGCTGCCCGACCCGACCCACCAGGACTTCCTCGCCGAGGTGGATCTGTGTGGCACCGGACCACCCGACGGGGCGCTCTCCCGGCTGGGCCCTGCAATCCGTCGCCGTCACTCCAGCCGCCTTCCTTTCCGTGACGAAGCACTCCCAGCCGCCGTGCGGGAGAGGCTGTACGAAGCGGCCCGCGCCGAGGGGGCCCAGCTGTTGTTCCCCGGTGCCTGGCACGTGAAGGCGATCCTGGAGTTGGTGCGGGATGCCGAAGGCTGGGAAGCGCTCGACCCGGAGGTACGAGAGGAAACGGAGCGCTGGACGCACACGGAGCTGTCAGGTACTGCGCGGGCGGCCGACGGCATTCCCGGTGAGGCATTCGGTCCTCGCCAACGCGGTACCTCAGCCCCGATGCGTGACTTCGCCGTCGGCCGTCCGATGCCCGGGCGAAGCTGGGCGACCTTCGAGAAGAACCCGAACATCGCCCTGCTGGGTACGGCCCACGATGAGCCTGTGGACTGGCTCCGTGCCGGTCAGGCACTGGAGCGAGTCCTGCTCTGGGCCACCACGGACGGGCTGGTCGCCTCGGTCACTTCCCAGCCCCTGGAGTGGCCGGAGATCCGGTGGGCCGTCCGCGACCCTGTCTCGGCCATGGCCCACGTCCAGATGGTGATCCGGCTCGGCTACGGCCCCGAAGGCCACGAGAGCCCACGGCGGCCGGTGGCCGATCTGCTCGACGTCCTCTGACGGACCGGCGTGAGGAGCGGTCGCATGAAGGTCTCCGAGGTGATGACTGCTCCAGCGGTGTGCGTACCGCCACACGTCTCCCTGGTCGAGGCGTCCCGACGGATGGCCGAGTGCGCCGTCGGCTCTGTCCTCGTGGTCGAGGACGGAGCACTGCGCGGCATAGTCACCGACCGCGACCTGGCCGTACGGGGCATGGGCGGCGGCCTGGGCACGGAGGCCCGCGTGGAGGCGGTCATGTCACCACGCGTCGCCACGATCGAAGCCGCCGACGACCTCCAGTTGGCCTACCGGTCCTTCCGTCGCACGGGGGTCCGCCGACTTCCGGTGCTGGATGCAGGCCGGGTAGTCGGCGTGCTGACCATCGACGACCTGTTTCTCGAGGTCTTCCGGCGACTCGGCGACCTGCTGGGTCCGGTCGCCTGGAGCGTCCTGCAGGAGCCGCCCGGGCCTCCCTCGGAAATCGTGTCCCCGCAAGAGCCCTGACTCCGCGGATCTCCACGAGGCGGCCGACCGACGGGCCTCACGGCGAAGCGTCGCCCCGGGACCGGCACACGACGCAGCTCGTCACACCAGGGCACGACGTACGGCTCATCAACCGGCAGCCCAAGCCGCACAAGCCCCATCGTCAGCTTGCGGGCCGCCCGGGAGACGTACGGACTCACTGCTTCTGGCAGCGCACGATCACGACCGGGCAGCCCGCATGCTGCGACACGTGCTGACTGACGGAGCCGAGCAGACCCCGCGCGAACCCGCCCCTGCCCCGGCTGCCTACAACCAGGGCCTCGGCTCCTTCGGCGGCCCGCAGCAGGACGTCGGCTGGGTTGCCGTGCACCAGATGGCTCCTGACCAAGCCCGCAGCATCCGCGCCGAGCACCTCGGTGAGTTCCTTGCGCATCTTCTCCCGGGTCTCGTCCTCGTCGACTTCCATGTCCACGGCGGGTGCCGACCAGCTGTGCAGGCCCGGCAACTCCCACACCGCGACCGCCTCCACGATGCCGTCGACCAGACCGGCGTAGCGTGCGGCCCAGCGCAGGGCCTCGTACGAGGCCTGCGACCCATCAACGCCTACCACCACCCGGCGCTCGGAGACATCCCTGTCCATGCGTCTCACCTGTCCTTTCCTTCGGTGTGTGCGCCGGCTTGGCCGGTCCGCCCCTGTTCTCCACGCTGCGAGACGCATCGCAGCGACATCGGCGATGACCATCCGGCGGCATGACGGACGACGGTCCCGTCAGCGCCCGTACCGCGTCACCCAGCGGGGCTCCACGTGCTACCGCCCTCGGTCCCACTGAGCCAGGCGGTGGCGGTCGATGCTTCCGTCGACGGCCCGCCACACGCCATGGACGGTGCCCACGCCCCCGAGCGCCGTCGCGAAGGCCACCGCCACGTCGGCGGTCGCCGCGAAGTCCCGACCTTCGGGCGGAGTGGCGACGGTGCCACGTGCGTCGAGCCACACGGTCGCTGTGGCCCCCGGTTGAGCCCGGCCCGCACTGGCGCGACGCCCGTATGGCTGCCTTCCTTGTCGCTCCAGCACACCAGCGCGTCAAAGCCCGACTGCGCACCGGTTCGGTCACCGGCCGCCCGTGCGTCCGTCAGCGGGTGCGCGGCGACGGGATACCGCCGCGCCAACTGAGCCTGCCGTGCATTCATGCAGTGGCTGTGCAACGTCTGTCCCGCACCCCACGCGCCGCCGACGTCAGCCTCACGAGGGCGACGGCTGCCAAAACGACGCCCAGTCCGCGCTCCAGCCGGTCCACCGGCCGTTCCAGGGGGCTCCGAGCCCCGCGCGACGGCCACTTACCAGGCGGGCCGGAAGTGGGCCGATGACCGGGCGTCTGAGGTGTTCGCATAGCCCCTCCGCTCCGGAGCCGTCGCTTCCGTGTGCCCTTTCACTGTGCCGCGCCATGAACCCGCCGGGTATGGGTCCCACGGGTCCTCGTCAGGTGCCGTTCGGCCCCACCAGGCCGGGATGCTTCGAGGTGGATGCGAGTCGGCACGGGAAGGGGCCCAACTGCTCGGAGGTCGCGGCGTTGCCGCGAGCACCGACGCACAGGCCACACCAGGCCCTCGGCCCTGAGCCAGGCCATGAGCCCATGGGCACGCCTCGAAGCACTCACTGCCGCTCCGGCACGACCGCGACCGGGCACTGGGCATGGTGGAGGAGCGTATGACTCACGCGGCCGAGCTGGAATCCGAAGTAACCCCTCCTGCGCCGTGCCCCGACGATCAGGAGATCCGCGGCCGCCGACCGGTCCACCAGGATCTTGCCCGCAGGTCCCTCGAGCGTCGACCTGTGCGTCCGCACATGCGGGTACTCGGCTGTCAGGGCTTTGAGCAGAGCATCGGCCACGGCGGAGGCGCGGGCCTCGTGCGTATCCGCCGGCTCTTCGGCCTGCACCCGATCGACGCCTCTGTCGCAGGCAGGTTTGCGCCAGGCGTGCACCACGTCAAGGACACAGCCACGGATCTCCGCCTCCCGGAAGGCGAACCGCACGGCCTCCGCGCTCGTGTCGACCTCACCCAGGCCGAGCAGGATCCGCTCATGCCTACCCGCAAGGCCCGCCGGATCGCCCCGGACCACGATCACCGGGCAGCGCGCCCGGGCCGCCACGGCCAGACCGACCGACCCGAGAAGCAGTCCCTTGAGCTGACCGCGGCCACGCGAACCCGTCACCAGCTCAAAGGCCTCGTCGCCCTCGCGCACGAGAGTGACCACCGGGTCCTCCGAAACAATGTCGGTGGTGACATTCACATCCGGGTTGCGCCGTTCGGCGCGGTCGGCCGCCGAGGCCACGATGTGCTGGGCAAGCACCTGCTTCGAGGGGCGCCCCGAGCCCACCGAGGGGAGGCCGGCCTCGTAACGCTCCCACAGGGAGGCGTACACCAGTTTGAGCGGAAGACCGTGGCGAACGGCTTCGTCCACGGCCCAGTCGACGGCCAGCAGACACGAGTCCGATCCGTCGACGCCCACCACCAGAGGAAGTGTCATTGTCCCCACCGCCTTTCATGGAGCCACCACAGCGTGCGGCCAACAGGGGAACTCCACCGTTGCACCCCGTGGCCGCTGCCCCGAAGGGGCGCTTCGACCCGCGCCGGAGGACCATCGGCCCCTGAGGTGTCAGTCACTGGCCACGTTGCCCGACGGGAGGGAACGCCACTGAGCAAACGGCAAACGGCCCCGCCGCCGAGAGGCCGGCCGAGTCACCGCCCGAGTGAAGATCAGAGGCTGTGGATCCGACGGCCGCTGATCTCTGCCGGGACAACGCGGATCCACAGGTTTCGGACACCGCCGGCCCACGGCTCGCTGACGGGCTGCTCAGCGAGGCGTTGGACAGCTTCAGGGTCGGTGACGTGCTCAGCAGTCCCGGCGATCAGGACGCTCCAGCCGACGCTCCGGCTCTCGTCGACGTGATCGGCCTGGAAGGAGACCTCGCCGCCAGGTTCGGGCGCCGCGGCGCCTCGGGGATCCGTGCGGTAAACGACCGTCATGCCGTCAACAATGTAGTTGACCGGGAAGACGCCGGGCCCCGGATGCGCGGGCAACGCGATACGCCCGATCCCGTGGGTGCCGAGCCGCTCCCAGCATTCCTTGGTGGTGAGCTTCATGAGCACAGGATGCTGCGCCGCTCCGCCCTGGCCTGCGGGCGCGTCGCTCCGGCCTTCGAGCAACTCCTGGTAGGTCATACCGAGCGCGGCGGCCACCCGCAGGAAGCCACCGGGGTCGAAATCGGCCCCGGACTCGATCAGGTGCCGGAAGTAGCGCGGCGACATGCCTGCCTGACCCGCCAACTCCTCCTCCGTGAAACCGAACTGCGCAAGCCGCACCTCAATGCGACGCATGAGATCGCGGTCAGCCCGACCTGCGGTGTCCCCATTCACGATCTCCTCCCCGAACCGATGGGGCAGTGAATCTCGCGGTCATCGGCTCGGGTCCGGATTGTCCGCTCCGCCGATGATCCCGACATCTCAGGATATCTTCTCGTCATCCTCGTCGCCGAGCCGCCCCGTCGCAGGTCGGCGTGGTCTTGGCAGCGCCAGGGCCGGGTCATCCCCGATCCGACGCGAGCGCCGGCCGCGGTCGGAGTTGATCAGCAGCCTGCGTCATGTTGCCGGATATACCAAGTAGCCTCGCGATAAGCCTCAAAGTGCTGTTCAGTGACGTTTTCTCAGCGAAATGATCTACACGAAGCGGCATGAACCACTCCATGCATGAGCAGGCCGGACGGGCCGGGCCCGGCTGCGGGCAGACGTAAAGCCCCTGGTAGGACAGGTCTCACCACAAGATCATGTCCGTAACCACCAGAGGCTTCACGTTGGTCACCTATGTTGCCACGCTCGACGTCCCGCGCCACGTCGTGGACCACCTCTCGCGTCTACTGGCCGCGCACCGGCGGCGAATTGGTACTCCGCGCGGCAGCCGGGCGCTCGGCCCGTTCCGCCAGGCCGTGCTGGTGCTGCGCTGGTTCCGCGAGCGCGGATGCGTCCACTGCCTGGCCCGCGATGCCGGCATCTCCCAGGCCACCGGCTACCGCTACCTGCACGAAGGCATCGGCGTCCTCGCCGATCAGGCCCCCGACCTGCACGAGGTCCTGGACCGCTGCCGACGCGAGGGCATGACCCACGTGATCCTCGACGGCACGCTCATCGAAACGGACCGCCTCGCCGGTGTCCGCGACAACGGCAACGACCTGTGGTTCAGCCAGAAACACAAGGCATTCGGCGGGAACGTACAGTTCCTGTCCGCCCCGGACGGCACCCCGCTGTGGGTCTCCGACGTCGAGCCCGGCTCCACCCCCGATATCACCGCTGCCCGTATCCACGCGCTCCCCGCGCTGTACAAGGCGGCGGCCGACGGCCTGCCCACCCTGGCCGACAAGGGCTACATCGGCGCCGGGATCGGCGTCCGCGTTCCGGTCCGCCGCCCGAAGGGCCAGTCAGAGCAGGCCCTGCACACCGACACGCGAACCACGAACAGCCTGATCAGAGGCATCCGAGCTCTCGGCGAACGCGCCGCAGCCGAGCTCAAACAGCGCTGGCGCACCCTGCAGTACATCACCCTCAGCCCAAGCAAGATCGGCGACATAGCCCGCGCCGCCCTCGCCCTCAACAGAATCTGGAAATGACCACCGGTGAGAAAACTTCAGTGACATGATGAGTAATGAATTCCGCATCATGCCGATCGTCCAACCGGACGACACCTGAACCTCTTCCTGCCTGCCAGTACGGGAAGGCGGTGAGCACATGAGCGACACCGAGCAGGAACCCACTGCGGCCGAAGGGACAGAGGCGGAGACCACCCCCGAGGAGTCACCGGCCACGACTGAGGCCAGCCCTGCGGAGGGCGAAGAGCCGACCCCCGAGGCGGCTGAGACGGGAGCAGAAGAACCTGCCCCCACCGCAGCCGAGGAGACCGAGGCTGAAGAACCCGCCACAGAGGAGTAGGAGAATGGCTGTGCGCGACGACCGTCGCGCACAGCCACGACAGCAGTCCCTGGGCGTTCCTTGAGCGGGCCCGCTGGTCCAACTCGCTGCCCGCACGGACCGCCCGCGCACCCCGCCGCGCGAGGGGCGCGTCCCTATGCCTGCAGCAGCGTCGGTGCCACCGCGGACGGGGCCACCCACCAAAAGCGGGCCACCATCTGCCATTGGGACGATTCCTGATCGCTGTGCGTGTCGTGCGCGATGCCGGGGCGAGGGTCCCCACACCTTGAGGACGGACCTCGTGCAACACCGCACAGGCTGCCACCGCCGTCGGCCCGCGGCGTGTATCGAATGCCCGGAGGATCCATGGACATGCCGTACATCAACGAGTGCGCGGTGGAAGCGTGCTCCTACAACGTCGGCAGCGCGTGCCACGCACTGGCCATCACCATCGGAGATCCCCCGCACGCCCAGTGCGACACGTACTTCATCACCTCCTTCAAAGGCGGTGATCCGGCCGGAACCGGGCAGGTGGGTGCTTGCAAGATGACCGACTGCCGGCACAACATCCGGCTCGAATGCCAGGCGCCGGGCATCACCGTCGGCTCCGTCCGGAGGGTAGCCGACTGCCTGACCTACAGCCCGCGCTGAGGGAAGCGTCCTGCGTCCCAGCAGGGTGTGAGTCGAGGTCGTCGAAACCGCCATCACGCACGAATCGCGGGCCGTCGGAACTGGGGCATACGGGTCCCCGGACCGCCCTCCTCACGCTTCCGGGCGCACGACGACAACCGGACACCTGGCATGCGCGGTGACGTGCCGGCTGACGGACCCCAGCAGAGCTCGGGCGAACCCGCCGCGCCCCCTGCTGCCCACCACCAACGCCTCAGCCCCCTCGGCGGCCGTCAGAAGCACCTCGACGGTGTTACCACGGACCACAAGCGCCCTGACCGAGGCAGCTTCCTCGGCTCCCAGCGCCTCGCTCAACTCCTGGCTCAGCCATTGCCGGGCGACGGCCTCGTCGAAGTCGGCGTCCACGGCCAGAGCCGACCAGCCGTACGCGCCGGGCAGATCCCACGCCGCCACCACGTCCACGGTTCCGCCGATCAGTCCGGCGTACCGCACGGCCCAGCGCAGCGCCGCGTGCGAGGACGACGAACCGTCGACGCCGACCACGACACGCGGCCTGGAAGTGTCCGTGCCCATACGTCTCACCTCTCGTGCGGTCCTCTCGCCGGCCACGCCGAATGCCGTCCTTCACCTCCACGCTGCGCGACTCCGTGGTGGCGCGCCAGGGAAGGACGGCCAAGCGGGCCGTGTGAGCCGTGCAGCGAGCCGATCGGCCCTTGGCGTTCTGGTAGACCGCCCCCACCGCCCTACGCATGCTCGAGCGGGCCGCGCCCTGGCGGGTCCCCTACGACCTGCCGCGCTCGTACCCCGAGGTGGTGCTGTGGTGCCGGGACGTGCTGGGGCTTCCGGCACACGGCAACTGGTGGCAGATCGAGACGGGTTGCGTCGTCATCACCAACCTGGTGGCCTGTCCGGTCAAGCCGTCGAGGAGTCCGGCAAGGGGGAGGGGAACTGGCGCTGCAGCCGGCTGGCCGTCGATGTTCCGCGGCTATCTGCACGACGAGGCCCGTTACGCGGCCTGATCGCCGGCGGCAAGTACAGCTCGCAGTTCTGCCGTCCCCGGCGCCAGTCCCAATGCGGCCGCGCCGCGCGGCGTGCCGTTGCTCCGGGTACATCATGAAGGAAGGTACGCGGCGAACAGTGCGACGAGCCGGCGGGAGCCCGGGGATGGCGCGTGGACGGTTGCAGATCTACCTGGGGGCAGCCCCCGGTGTGGGCAAGACGTACGCCATGCTCGAAGAGGGTCAGCGCCTGCGCGCTTCCGGCACCGATGTGGTCGCGGGTTTCGTCGAGCCACACGGGCGGCGACCGACCGCCGCCATGGCCGAAGGCCTGGAGACGGTGCCGCGGCGCACGGTGACCCACCGGGGAGCGGACTTCACCGAGATGGACCTCGACGCGGTGCTGGCCCGCCGTTCCCAGGTCGCGCTGGTGGACGAGTTCGCCCACACCAATGCCCCCGGCACCCGCAACGCCAAGCGGTGGCAGGACGTGGAGGAGCTGCTGGACGCCGGAATCGACGTCGTCACCACGCTCAACGTCCAGCACCTGGAGTCCCTGAACGACGTCGTCCGGCAGATCACGGGAGTGCGCCAGCGCGAGACGCTGCCCGACGAGGTGGCCCGCCGAGCCGATCAGATCGAGCTGGTCGACCTGCCGCCCGAAGTGCTGCGCCGACGCCTGGCGCACGGCGACATCTATCCGCCGGACCGGATCGAGGCGGCTCTCACCCACTACTTCCGGGTGGGTAATCTCATCGCGCTGCGCGAGCTGGCGCTGCTGTGGCTCGCCGACCGGGTGGAGGAGGGACTGCAGCGCTACCGCGCCGAGCACGGCATTGCCATCCCCTGGGAAACCCGTGAGCGGATCATGGTGGGGCTGACCGGCGGCCTGGAGGGCGAGACGCTGATCCGACGGGCCGCCCGGATCGCCGCGCGTACGCCGGGCAGCGAACTACTGGCGCTGCACGTCGTGCCTGCCGACGGGCTCACTCACGCCGATCCGGCGGCCCTCGCGGCCCAGCGCACCCTGGTGGAGTCACTGGGCGGCACCTACCACCAGACGACGGGCGAGTCGGTGGTCGAGGCGCTGCTGCAGTTCGCTCAGGCCGAGAACGTCACCCAGATCGTGCTCGGAGCCAGCCGCCGCGGCCGACTGTCAATGCTGCTGGACGCCGGGGTGGGGCATCGCACGATCCGCGGCTCCGGCCCCATCGACGTCCATGTGATCACCCACGAGGCGGCCGCCGGCTCCGCCTTCACGACGCGGCTGCCGCGCCGCGGCCGCGGTATCGGACCACGGCGGTTCTGGTCAGCGGCGGTGGGGGCCGCACTGCTGCTGACCGTGCTGACCTTGCTCCTCACCGCGCCGGTCCCCCGGCTCGGCCTGTCCGGGGTACTGCTGGTCTACCTGCTCGCCGCCGTGGGCACCGCCCTGGCCGGCGGGCTGGTTCCGGCGCTGGCAGCGGCCCTCGCGGCGGCGCTGCTCGCCGACTACTACTTCACCGCGCCCCTTCACTCGCTGCGGGTCGAACACGGCGGCGACGCCCTGGCACTGGCGGGCTTCGTCATCGCGGCCACCCTGGTGGGAGCCGCCGTCGACGCGGCCGCCCGGCACACCCGCCAGGCCGTACACGCGACGTGGGAGGCACGGGTGTTGAACCGGCTGGCAACGGCCATGATGCACGGCCAGGACCTGCCGAGCCTCGTCGAACAGGTACGGGAGAGCTTTGGGCTGACCGGCGTCAGCCTTCTCGAACGCGCACCCGAGGCAGCACCGGGGCCACGCTGGTACGTGGTCGCCAGCGCCGGTGCACACCCACCGGAGCAGCCGTACGAAGCCGACGTCGAAAGTCCGGTCAGTGACACCCTCACGCTGGCGGCCCGAGGTGTCCTGGCCAACTACGACCAGCGGATCCTCGGCGCGTGCGCGGCCCAACTCGGCATGGCCCACCTGCACGGCAGGCTCGCTCGGCACGCCGCCGAGACGGACACCTTCGCCGACGCCGAGCGCACGCGCGCCTCTCTGATCCGGGCAGCCGACCGCGACCTGCGGGAGCGGTTGTGCGCGGCGGAGGAAGCCCTCGCCCGCCAGGACATGGGCACGGCCCGCACGTCGGTCCACCGCGCCGCACAGGTCGTCGCCGACCTCGCCGACCTCGACCGGCTGCAGGGCGGGGCTCTCGACCTCTACCTGCGCCCCGTCGGCCTCGACGAGCTACTGACCGCCGTACTGGACGATCTGGGCCCCGGCGGCCGCACCATCCAGGTCCGGCTACCGGAGCATGCGCCCGATGTGATCGCTGACGGCGCCCTGCTCACCCGGGTCCTGACCGCCCTCGCAGCCGACGCCCTGATCCACTGCCCGGCTGGGCGGCCGCCGACGCTGACCGCTGAAGCCTTTGACGGCAGGCTTCGCATCCGACTCGCGGGCGGCGCCGACGGCGCCCAGCGTGCCGACAGCCTGACGCTGCGGCTCTCCCGGGACCTCACCGAGGCGATGGGCGGCACGCTCGAGCCGACGTACGACGACGGACGGTTGTTCTCGGTGACACTCACTCTTCCGGCGGCGGCCATACGCTCCTGACCCCACCGCGGGCAGTCGCCCGACCACAGTCAGTAGGCCGTACTCGCCGCGCTGGGGTGGTTGTTGAGGAAGAGCTCCGACGGTCAACCAAGCACCGTAGACGCCAACGGGTTGTCCATGCGTCGGCACGACGGGGCCACCGAGCCGACTGCGGCGCCATCGAAGCCGCCCGGCACGTGTCCCGACGACGAGGAGCACCGCATCGCGTGCCGTTTCGACGCCCCGTCGAAGTGGCGGTCCGAGGCTGCCACAGGCATGGTGAGAAGGGGATGCCAAGCGTGACCAGGCAGGTACGTGATGAGTGACGAAGCGACGTCAGTTCCGCGGATTGTGGTAGGTGTCGACGGCTCTGAACCCTCGAAGGCAGCCCTTCGGTGGGCAGTCAGCCAGGCAAAGCTGACGGGGGGCGTGGTCGACGCGATCATTGCCTGGGAGTTCCCGACGGCCTGGTTCGGCCTGGCCCCACCTACAGACACGGATCCGACTGACTACCAGAAGCAGACACGCAAGATCCTCGACCAGGCGATCGACGAGGCCCTCGGCCCGGGCCCGGGACGGCCCGTCGACCTCCGCCCTTTCGCAGCCCACGGACACCCAGCCGCCGTCCTGCTTGATGCCGCCGAGGGAGCACAGCTGCTGGTCGTAGGCAACCGAGGGTACGGCGGATTCAGCGAGGCACTGCTGGGGTCGGTGGGCCAGCACTGCGTGCAGCACGCCCCATGCCCCGTCGTCGTAGTCCGCGGTTCCGGCCACGGAGCCTGAACAGCGCGGCGGCGTACGTGACTACGACGGCTGAATCCAGGGGCCTGGTCAGGCCACGGTGATGGTGTCGTCGAGGTAGACGTCCTGGAGGCGTGGAGCAGCTCGATGCCTTCGCCGGTGGGTCGCTGGAAAGCTTTTTCGGTGATGAGGCCGGTACCTCCCGCTTGCTGATCACTGCCGTCCGTACGACTTGCGCGAGGTCTCCCTGGCCTGCCGATTCCCCGTGACTCCTGCGAGCTTGGGTGAGCACTGACCGATGGCCCCATCAGGGCCATTCGACCCCTGCCGCCCAGGAACGAACGGGTTGACGCTCGTAGATGGGGTTCATGCCAACCGAAGGGCGTGGGACTGGTGATCACACGAGTGCGGATGCCGCACCGGCACCTGACGCCACCCGCCAAGGCGGGGCCGTCTCGTGAACCATCCACACCTCCGTCCCGGCAACCTCAGCCGGTCGGCGGACGGTGGATCTTCTGGTGGATACTTACGACGCTCGTCATCGTCCTGCTGCTCTCTCGCGCCCGCACTGGACCACACACGACATCACTGTCCTACACCGCCTTCGTCGGGAAGGTCGGCGCCAGCCAGGTGCAGATGGTAGACATCAATGACAAAGGCGCGGTCAGCGGCACTCTGCAGGACGGGACGAAGTTCACTACACAGATCCCCACCGCGCTGGGCACCGGGGCCCAGCTTCAGCAGCAGATGACCTCGCACCACGTGCGAATCACAGCCAGCCAGAGCAGCAGTGGCGGCCCGGCCTGGTTGTCCGTGCTCTTCACGTTCCTGCCGTTCCTGCTGCTGATCGGCTTCTTCGTGTGGATGGGACGCCGTGCCGCAGGATCGGTGACCGGCGGGCTGAGTGCCATCGGACGCTCGCGCGCAAAGATCATCGAGGCGGAGCGGCCCACGACCGGCTTCGACGACATCGCCGGCTACGACGGCGTCAAGCAGGAGATCAGCGAGGTCGTCGACTTCCTGCGCAATCCCGCCCGATACACCGCCGCGGGTGCCAAGGGACCCCGGGGCGTGATCATGGTCGGGCCTCCCGGGACCGGCAAGACACTCTTCGCGCGGGCGGTCGCCGGCGAGGCTGAAGTGCCCTTCCTGTCGATGACCGGCTCCGCATTCGTGGAGATGTTCGTGGGGGTCGGTGCCTCCCGGGTACGCGACCTGTTCGACGAAGCCCGCAAACGCGCCCCGTCGATCATCTTCATCGACGAGATCGACGCACTCGGGTCACGTCGCGCCGTCGGGGCACGTCTGGGCGGCAACGACGAGCGCGAGCAGACCCTCAACCAGCTGCTGGCCGAGATGGACGGCTTCGACCAATCCAGCGGCATCGTCGTCCTCGCCGCCACCAACCGGCCCGATGCCCTCGACCCGGCCCTGCTGCGCCCCGGACGCTTCGACCGCCAGGTCACCGTGCCGCTGCCCAATCAGGCCGAGCGGACCGCAATCCTCGCCGTCCACGCCCGCGACAAGATCCTGGCACCCGACGTCGACCTCGGCGCCGTGGCGCGCGCCACACCCGGGTTCTCAGGCGCGGATCTCGCCAACCTGGTCAACGAAGGCGCCATCAACGCCGTGCGGAACAATCGCACCCGGGTCGAGCCGCACGACCTGGATGCCGCCCGCGATCGTGTGCTGCTGGGGCGCCGGGAGTCCTCCAACGCGCTGCTGCCCGAGGAACGCCGCTCCGTCGCGGTCCACGAATCGGGCCATGCCCTGGTCGCGGCACTGTGCGAGCACGCCGACCCGGTGGCCAAGGTCACCATCCTGCCGGCCGGCGTCACCCTCGGCGTCACCGAGCAACTTCCCGAGGCGGAACGCCACCTGTACAGCGAGAGCTACATGACCGACCTCCTGGCGGTGCGCCTGGGCGGGCGGGCAGCCGAACTGGTCGCCTTCGGCGAGGGATCGACGGGGGCCGCCAACGACCTGGCCGGAGCCACCCAGATCGCCACCCGCATGGTCCGCGAATTCGGCCTCTCCCCCGAACTCGGCCCCATCGGCTACGCCTCCGCCCACCCGCACTCCCTCGGTGAGACCACCGAGGAGCCCGGCCGGCCACCGTACTCGGAGCAGACCCAGCGCATCGTCGACGAGGAGGTTGCCCGGCTGCTGGGCCAAGCCGAACAACGCGCGATCACGCTGCTGCGCGGCCACCGGGCCGCCCTCGAACACCTGGCCGAACGACTGGTCGCCCACGAGACCATCGACGGCTCCGTCGTCCTCGACGTCCTGCGCCAAGAACGCAGCGAGGCCGACGGACGAGGCGGTGACCTGGCCGTCAACACGTCCTAGCTCACGACGATCCGGGTTATCGCGTCATCGACGGTGTACTTGGATTCCTGCATGGCGTCCCCCATGAATCAGGAGTCGGTCACCACCGGGTCGGAGTCGGTGATGACGGCGCTCCGCCCGGTACCCGGGCGTCGCGTCCACCCCGTAGCCGGTTCTGAAACTGCCGGCGTGCGCAGCGCGTAGCGCCGTCGCCGTCCCGATCTTCATCGTCGGTCGGCTGCGACCTCCGGAGGAGGGCCGTCAGTCCCAGCCGCCACGGTGAACGGCCCTAATTCGAACCGTTGCCCACCGGCCGGTGGGTCTGCGGCATGGTGGCTCGGTTCCTCTCCCCGTCCGTGCAGCCGGTCGTCGCCCATACCGTGCGGGGCCTGGCCCTCGGGCCGAACACGCGAGTCGTCCAGTCGTAGCGGCGCACCAGCCGCCCGGTCTCCGTCACGCAGTCCTCCGCAGCCGACGGACCTGCGCGAAGCCCGCCTCCCATCGTGCCGACAGCGCGCACCGCGTACCTTGTTCGTCCACATCGCAGCCACGCGGCCAGGTGCCGACACGAAGGACATCGCCCACGGCAGCCCCTGCCCGTCCCAGGTGGGAGAGACGGCGGTCCTCCGGTATGCGGCGCATCACCACGAGCGGTTCAGGCGCCTCCGCTCGAGTTGCGGAACTCGACCAGGTCCTTCTTGAGCTTCCAGACCCGGTCGCCTACGAAGAACGGCGTCGCGGTACGGGTCCACACCCGGCCCGCCACGCGCGAAGGCTGGGCTCAGCCATGCGGAACGACGGCGACAGGGCAGCGTCCGTGATGAATGGCGGCCTGCGCCACAGGCTCGAGACGGGGCACCAGGCCGGCACGATGCCGACGCCGGCCCAAGACCAGCACAGCAGCTCCTTCGCCGGCCTCTACGACGGCCTTGGCGGGACTGTCGAGACGGATGCTGTCGGCCACGTCCACCTGTGGGTACTTCGTCCGCCACGCGTGCAGCTCTCCGCTCAGCTGCTCATGCGCATCCCGCGTCATTTCCTCGCTGATGTGGTGGTCAACTCCCCAGGGCACACGTGCGTGGAGCGGCACGCTGCGACCGTGGACGGCAAGGAGAGGGACGCCTCTGGCCGCTGCGGTGTGGAAGGCGAAGTCGAGCAGGTCGTCTGAGGATCCGTGCAGTTTCAGGGCCACAACGACACGGCTCGCCGACGTCGGTTGTCTCCGCTCCGGAGGCTCGGCGCGCACCAGCACCACGGGCCGCTCGGCCCGCGCCACGACAGGCATGCTGACGTCCCCCAGGAAGTAGCTCTCAACAGGCTCGATCCCCCGGGAACCGAGGACGATCATCTCCGACTCCGAGGCCGCTTGGAGCAGAGCGTGCTGGGCATCGTCAGCGACCAGGTTCCCGACCACGGACAGGCCCGGATGGCGTGCTTGCAGCTCCGCCTGCGCGGTACGGACGAGGCGCTTCGCCCAGTAGTTCTGATCGACTTCGGCGGGGATCCGCGTTGGTTCCGGCGCCAGCAGCGGCCACGCGTGCAGCAGCCGCAGCGTGAGCTTGCGTCTCACTGCTTCGTCCGCGGCCCAGCGGGCAGCGGCCAGACTCTCGGGCGAACCGTCGAGGCCCACGGTGACGACTGGTGGCATGGCGGCGGCCTCCGTCTCGTATGAAGCTGGAGAGGACGGTGGACGTTCGACCGAGTGTGCGGTCGGGACGTCGCCTGCATACCGGGCGCGATGAGCTTCTCCCGTTCGAGGATCCCCCGGCCCCGACCGCGGCGCATGCGGACCCGCGGAGGAGCGATCGGAGCCGTGGAATCCGCCACGAGAGGAGAAGGGCCCGGTGAGGATTCCCCTGGTGGTCGGCGTCGACGGCTCCAAGGCGAGCCTGGAGGCAGTCGGCTGGGCGGCCGACGAGGCGGCCCGGCACGGGATCCCGCTCCATCTCCTGCACGCGGCGGCCGGTGAGCAGGAAGCGTCCGACGTGATCAGGGCTGCCTCGGCGCGTGCCAGGCAGGATGCTCCCGCGGTGCCGTTGTCCAGCGAGATCTCACACGCGGACGCGGCCTCCGCACTGGTCGACAAGGGACGCAATGCCTTCGCGCTGGTGCTGGGGCCCAGGGGGCACGGGGACCTTTCCGGCATGCTCCTGGGATCGGTCAGCCTCGCCGTGGCAGCGCATGCCGACTGCCCGGTCGTCGTCGTCCGCGGCAGCCCGGAGCATCGCGCCGCCCGGTTCGGGAATGTCGTCGTGGGAGTCGAGGACGGGGAGGGCAGCGGCACGGCGCTGGACTTCGCGCTGCGCGAGGCCCATGTGCGGTGCTGTCGACTTGTGGCGGTACACGCCTGGAGCGCACCGTCCGGTGCCTGTACGACACCGCGAGCCCCGTCGTGGTTTCTGGAAGCCCACCGGCGTCCGCCGGCGCAGGTGCTCGACGACGCCCTGCGCCGCCCTGCCGAAAGGTATCGGAACGCCTCGGTGAGCCGGCAATTGATGGAGAAACCGGCGCGCCGTGCCCTGTTGGAGGCCGCGTCGACGGCGGATCTGCTGGTCGTGGGCGCCCGGCGCCGACTTGGGCATTCGGGCTTGCAGCTGGGCCTGATCAATCACGCGCTGCTGCATCACGCGCCGTGTCCCGTCGCCGTCGTGCCGCAAAGATGACCAGCGGCCTGCTGCTGGAGGCCGACCACCTGTTTCTTCACCTCAGGTGCCGGTGGGTGCGTCGCCGGGGCCGTTCGTGCGGTGGGCAAGGTTCCCGGAGACCGACACGACGCCGTCGACGCCACGGCACAACTGCTCGATGACGGGAATCAGACTCCGGGACTCCACGGTGCCGGCGAGGGTGACCCGCCCGTCGCGCACTTCCGCGGTCACGTCCCGTGGATCGAGCCCCAGGGTGCGCCGCAGCAGATCTCCGATGATCTCGTCGCAAATGGCCTCGTCGCGACGTAGGAAGATCCGCAGCAGGTCACCACGGCTGACGATGCCCAGGAGCCGGTCCGCCTCGTCCACCACAGGAAGCCGTTTGACGTGCTGGGTCTCCATGAGGCGGGCGGCCTCGACCACGGTCCACTCCGGCCGCGCGCACACCGCGGGAGCGGACATCAGTTCCTCGGCCCGCGAACCCTCGGCCTTGGCCCGCTCCCAGGCCTCCAAGTGCGGGATCGGAGTCCTCCCCGATGGGTCGGCCTGGTCGGTGGTCTTCCGCAGCAGGTCGGCCTCGGACACCACACCCATCGGGCGGTCCAGCTCGTCCACGACGGGCACGGCGGTGACGTCGTTCTCCTCCAGCAACCTGACGAGCTCCTTGAACGGCGTGTCACGCCGCGCCCGGACGACATCGCGGGTCATGAGTTCCTCGACCGTTCGGTGGTGCATGGTGCCTCCCGGATACGGGCCGCCCACCTCGCGGACGGGCCTCTCGCTTCGTGCGGCGGTGTGTCGAGCGCGGCAGGTTGGATACAGCACCATTCTGCGGAGAGGGCAGCGCTCATGCGAGCTCACCTCGGCGACCAACTGGCCGTCGAAAGCCCGGCGACCGGCGCCGCGAGGCGCGACGGCGACACTGCGTGGCGAAGGCATCGATCTGTCACCCGCCGGGGCCAGGTACTGCTGCCCGTAACCGCGGAACCTCGGCCCGGAGGATCGCATCACTCCGGCCCACCAGTAGCCCCACTGAGCCGGGACTCGACGTCCACCACGCCCTCCAGCCCGCGCACGAGGCGCTCGGCAACCCAGATGAGCGAGATGTCGTGGACGGGCCCACGGAGCGTGACGATCCCCTCCCGCACGGACACATGGATGGCATGGGCGTGCAGAGGGAACAGGTAGGACACCACCGTGCGGCGGACCTCCTCCTCGATGTCCTCGTCCGACCGCAGGAACGCTTTCAGAAGGTCACCGCGGCTGACGATGCCACACAATGTGCCCTCGTCATCGACGACGGGCAGCCGTGCGACACGATGCACGGCCATGAGGCGAGCCGCCTGAGCCAGGGTGGCGTCCGGATGCACCATGACGGCAGGCCGGCTCATCACCTGCTCGGCTGTCATCCCCTCCGCCTTGGCCAGGTCGAACCGACGGCGGATCCTCTCGAATCGGGTGAGCTCGCGGCCTCGGAAATCCTCCTTGGGCAGCAGGTCGGCCTCGGACACCACACCGACGACCCGCCCTTCCCCGTCGACGACCGGTACGGCACTCACATGCAGCTCGTCCATCGTCCGCACGATCCTTTTGAACCGCGTGTCGTGCCCCACGGCGACCGCGGGCGCCGTCATCACATCACTCACGATGTGCGGAGCATTGACAGACATGTCCTCGGTTCCTGAAGGCGTGCCGGACGAGTTGAACGAGCCATTGCCTCCAGCATCGCCGCGACCGGGTCTGCCGCAAACCGGCCGGAGACGCACGGGTGCGGACCCGATGGCGTGTCGCGGCGTCGTGCAGGCAGTGGGACGGTATTCACAAGAGGCTCTCGGTAGCCGGGCGACGAAGGCGGTGACGGAGATGGAACTGCCACTGGTCGTGGGTGTCGACGGATCGGACTCCAGCCTGACCGCGGTCGACTGGGCCGTGGACGAGGCGGCACGGCACGGACTGCCCCTCCACATCGTCCATGCCTCCCTGTGGGAGAGCCACGGGGGAATCCAGCCGTCGTTCAGCACTGACCGCCCTGCCAAGGAGGTCATGGCCGAGCACGTCATCGCTTCCTGCGTGGAACGGGCCCGGCGTCGCAATCCCGAGGTGAAGGTGTCGGGCAAGGTACTGCCCGAGGACGCCGTGTCGGTGTTGCTCCGTGCGGCGCCCGAGGCCTTCGCACTGGTCGCCGGCTCACGTGGGCGCGGCGAGATCGTCGGGATGCTGCTGGGATCCGTCAGCCTCACGGTGGCGGCCCGCGCCGTCTGCCCGGTCATCGTGATCCGTGGCACAGAGCCCCACCGCCGTGGAGCCTTCGGGCACATCGTGGTGGGGGTCGGTGACGCGACCGGCAGTACGGGGGCCGTACGGTTCGCCGTCCGCGAGGCCGAGGTGCGCGGCTGCGCCCTGACGGCCGTACGGGCCTGGCGCAACCCGTCGCAGGAGCCCGTGGACCACATGCTGATCGCGGACGACGCCGCCCGGTTGCGTGAGGAGCGCGCCTCCACCGGCCTCGACGACGCGCTGCGCGAGGCCGTACAGGAGCACCCCCAGGTCGATGTCCATCGCCGGCCGGTCGAAGGCCCTGCCCACCGGGTTCTCCTGAAGGCATCGGCCGAGGCCGACCTGGTCGTCGTCGGCGCTCAGCGGCGGCACGGCCACTTCGGTCTGCAGCTCGGCTGGATCGCGCACGCCCTGCTGCACCACTCGGAATGCCCGGTCGCCGTCATCCCTCAGCCGGTCTGAGGCGGCCACGCGTACCTGAGCCGCCAACGCCTACGGGACATGGACAGGTGACGCATGTCGGAGTGGACATGGGAGTGGGCGGGCTACGAGCCCGCTGCCGAGCGGCTGCGTGAGTCCCTTTGCACTCTCGGCAACGGCTACTTCGCCACGCGGGGAGCGGTACCCGAGTGCCGGGCCGGCCCGGTGCACTACCCAGGAACCTACGTGGCTGGCTGCTACAACCGTCTGGAGTCGACCGTGGCGGGCCGCCAAGTGGTGAACGAAGACATGGTCAACCTCCCGAACTGGCTGCTTCTCCGGTTCCGTATGCGCCGCCCCCAGCAAGTGTGGGGTCCGTGGTTCTCCCCAAGTGCGCGCGCCCTCCTGGACCACCGGCACGTCCTGAATCTGCGGCGCGGCACGCTCACCCGATCCTTCCGCCACCGCGACGACCAGATGGATGTGCTCAGCGTGACACAGACCCGCCTGGTGCACATGGGAGATCCGCACCTGGCCACGCTGCGGACGGTCTTCACGGCCGAGAACTGGTCGGGAGAGATCGAGATCGAGAGCTCGTTGGACGGCGAGGTGATCAATGGGAATGTGCCCCGTTACCACGCCCTCGACCACCACCACGTGACCCATGTCCGGACGGGAGCGCAAGAGCCCCACACGGTCTGGCTCACCTGCCGGACCAGCACATCGGGCATCGTCGTGGCCCTGGCCGCCAGAACGACGGTCGCCGACGACGAGATTCCGGCATCATCGGTGCTTCGCCCTGCCCGCCACCGTGCCGTTCACCGCCTGGTCGTCCCGATCACACCTGGCCGGCCCGTCACCATTGACAAGACAGTCGCGGTGCACACCTCACGGGACACTGCGATCAGCGACCCGCTCGGCGAAGCAGTCGACCGGGTGTCCACGGCGGCGGACTTCCCCAGCCTGCTGGACTCGCACGTCGCGGCGTGGGAGCGGTTGTGGCGCCGGGCGGACGTCCGGGTGCCCGGCGAGGCCGGCCGCATTCTGCGCTTCCATCTCTTCCACGTCCTGCAGACGCTGTCACCGCACACGGCTGACCTGGACGTGGGCGTCCCCGCCAGAGGGCTGCACGGCGAGGCGTACCGGGGCCATGTCTTCTGGGACGAGCTCTTCGTCCTTCCCTATCTCAACCTGCACCTCCCGGAGGTCTCCCGGGCACTGCTGAACTACCGCTACCGGCGGCTCCCCCGGGCCTGCACAGCAGCGACCGCGGCCGGCCGGGCGGGGGCGATGTATCCGTGGCAAAGCGGAAGCAACGGCCGTGAGGAATCCCAGGAATGGCATCTCAACCCCGCCTCGGGCCGCTGGCTGCAGGACCACTCCCGGCTCCAGCACCACGTGGGCTCGGCGATCGCCTTCAACGTCTGGCAATACTGCGAAGCCACCGGCGACACGGAGTACCTGCACACCAGGGGTGCGGAGATGCTGCTGCAGATCGCCCGCTTCTGGGCAAGCCTCGCCGTCTTCGACTCCGGCACGGACCGCTACCGGATCCGCGGTGTAGTCGGCCCCGACGAATACCACGACAGCTACCCGGGTGCCGCCCACTCCGGGGTGGACGACAACGCGTACACCAACGTCACCGCCGCCTGGGTCATCACCCACACTCTGGAACTCCTACGACGGCTCCCCGCATGGCGCCGCGACGAACTGTTCCACCGGGTCCGGCTGAACGCCGACGAGCTGCCGGAGTGGGAGGAGATCTCCCGCAGCTTGCGGGTGCCGTTCCATCAGGGGGTCATCAGCCAGTTCGAGGGCTACGACGACCTGACTGAACTCGACTGGGACGCCTACCGCGCCCGCTATGGCAGCATCCGTCGGCTCGACCGCATCCTTGAGGCCGAGGGCGACACGGTCAACCGTTACAAAGCATCCAAGCAAGCCGACGCCCTCATGCTCGGCTACCTCTTCTCGCCCGCTGAGCTGCGCGCCCTGTTCCAGCGTCTCGGCTACGACCTGGACGACGACGTCTGGCGCAGAACCGTGGACTACTACCTGCGGCGCACCAGCCACGGCTCCACCCTCAGCGAACTCGTCCACAGTCTGGTCCTTGCCAGAGCCAGACGAGCCGAGACATGGCAGTACGTGCAGGAGGCCCTGGAGGCTGACATCGCCGATATCCAGGGCGGCACCACCGGCGAGGGCATCCACCTCGGGGCGATGGCCGGGACGCTCGACCTGGTCCAGCGCGGCCTTACGGGACTGGAGACACGCGAGGACGCCCTGTGGCTGGACCCGGTGCCACTTCCTGCCCTCTCCGAGTACGGCTTCACGGTGCACTATCGCGGTCACTGGGGCGTCGGCGTGCGACGCCGGAGCGGGCTGCTGGAGATCAGCGTGCCGGACTCGGAGGAGTCACGGATCCGTGTGGTGCTGGCTGACCGCACGGTGACCATCGCACCGGGGGAGACGTGCGCGCTCGTACTGCCGGGTAGTTGACCCTCGTACGGGTCCAGCAAGATTCGAACGGCCGTGATGGACAGTGGTCCGGCCCCATAGGTGCGCCGTCATGACGCTCGTGCTCGCTGTCGCCGGGCGCCTGGCCCACTTCGACTGTTAAGGGCTCAGCTGCCGCGTCCTGCCGAGCGGCGGGGCCCGGAGCGGGACGCGCCGCCCTGGAAAGTGATGATGAGCCAGCACGCCCAGCCGATGGGCTGCAGAGCCCAATAGCTGACGGCCCGGTACAGGAGCGTCGCGGCGATCGCCGATCCCGGCTGCAGACCGTACAAAATGAGCAGGGCGGACAGGCTCGTCTCGATGATGCCGACGCTGCCCGGGGTCAGACGGAGGCTTCCGGGGATCTGGGTAAGCACGTAGGCAAACAGCAGACCGTGCCAGGGCACGCGGATGCCCAGTGCCCAAAGGCCGGCGGCCAGGCAGGCGACGTCGAGGACCCAGTTCAGCAGTGCGAAGGCGAACGGTCCCAGCCAAGGCCGTAGGCCGGGCTGCAGGTGGTGAGCCTGGTCGACCAGGCGGGCGAGTGCCTCCTGGCCTTGCAGGATGCGGCGGGAGCGCCGCCCGGCGTCCGTCCACGCCCGTCGCACTGCTGCGCGGAAACCTGCGAAGCGGGTTGCTCCGAACGCCACCAGGGCGATCCCCAGGATGATGAGCACGCCGACTCCGGGGAGCAGAACGGCGCGCAGTTCTGCCGGTCCCGCAGCGACCGTGGCGGCCACGAGCAGGGCGGCCAGACCGAGTACCGAAAGTCCACCGGCGACTACCAGCACGGCCGCCGCGAGCACCTGCTCCACGCCTCGACGGCGCAACTGCCTGAAGATCCAGGCCGCAGAGAACGCCGCCCCGCCGGGCAATGTGCCCGCCACGGCATTGGCAGCCACGACGATCCCCGTCGTGCGCCGCAAGCCCCAGCGGGCCCCGCCCGCCGCCAGCAGGCCAGCGGTACAGCGCGGCGAAGCACACGATCGACAGCGCCTCGCTCACTACGGCGACCGCCACCGGGAGCGGGTGCACTCCGGCGATGAGGTGATACGCCTGGGCCAGTTCACGCCTGCGCAGGAGGGCAACCAGGAGCACGGCCGCCACGAGGGCGACGGCCGCCAGCCACCACAGCGGGCCCGGTCGCGCGGGCACTGTCTCTCCGCCCATCCGGTACCGCGCCCCGCCTCTGCCTCCGGCCGCCCGGGCATCGCTGTCACTCCCGAAAGGTGGCGTGAGGGTTCAAGGGCGGAAGCCCGTTGACGGGTTGGATGGGCACGGCGTGCTCGCCGAGGACACTCGGCAGCACGGCCCTGATGCTCGGGGCGCTACCCGGACGTATCCGCCCCGAGGACGGCGACCCGAATGATCTTGATGGTCGTGTCGCGGGATGTGGTGCCCAGACGGAGAAACCGGCCGGTTCCGCACCCGCGATGCAGGAGCCGGCCGTCGGATACTTCGGCGGGGTCCTCGTTGCCACCGGCTCCTTAGGCCCCTCGATTCTGTTCATAGGCCTGTCGGACGGAGGCGGCGGCGCGGTCGATCAGCTCGGGAAGCGCTGATCGCACCGCTTCGCTCAGGCCCGTGCCGAGTTCGATGTCGGCCACTTCCATCGAGTGCACCACGAGAGTCGGCGGCAGTTGACCGAGGGCCTCGGCCAGCGCGAGGCACTCTCCGAAGCCGAGCGCATGCGTGCTCGCCATGCCTGCCGTGCGGCCGGTCGCTTCCGCCGCCGTCAGAGTGTGCAACTCCCCCGGCCGGGCCGATCCGGCTCGGAGGGCTTCCAGCACGACCACCGTGTCCGCGCCGTTCCACAGGTCGAGCATGCGCGCGGGTTCGCCATCGCTGACAGCCAGGACGGTGCCGTCGGGAACGCGGCCCCGCAACGCCTCCACCGCTGCCGGGCCGACTCCGTCGTCACCGCGCAGCGAGTTTCCCACGCCGATCACCACGACCCGGCCGCTCATGGGCGTTCCACGGTCACGTCGAGGAAGTGGGCGGCGCAGGAGATGCAGGGATCGTGATTTCGAATGGCCCGTTCGCACAGGTGGGTGAGCTCATCGTCGTCAGCGGCGGGCCCGGCCGTGTCCAGGCGCGTCTGGACAACCCGGCGCACGTCCTCCTCGATGGCGGTCTGGTTCTGGGCCGTGGGCGGGACGATGCGGGCCTCGGTGAGCGTGCCGTCCTCCGTGAGGGCGTAGCGGTGGTACAGCAGGCCTCGGGGCGCCTCGGTGGCCCCGGCTCCGACGCCCTGGCGGGGCGGGACCTCGATGGCCGGCCGGGCAGGTCGTTCGTATCCGTCGATGATCCGCAGGGCTTCCTCGACGGCCTGGACCACCTCGACGGCGCGTACGACGATGCTCCGGAAGGGGTTGTCGCAGATGGCGCCGGTCAGCGGGTCGCCCAGGCCGGCGTCCCGCGCCGCCTCTGCGGCCACGGGGTGCAGCCACCGGCCGTTGATCGCGTAGCGGGCCAGCGGGCCGGTCAGATAGCGGCGGCCGTCCAGAGTGGCGGTCAGAGCGGTGGAATGCGGTACCTGTCCTTCCTGGACGTGTTGTTCGAAGTCGGACAGTGGGAACTCGCACAGCGCCGGGCCTTGGCCATGAGCGGCCATGACCACCGGTGTTCCGGAGTCGATGGCGTAGCGGCCGGGGTCACGCAGTGCGAACAGGTCGTGGTCGCACACGGCGTCGGGAAAGTCGAACGCCGCCACCCAGCGGACGGTCTCCAGCGCATCCTCCCGGGCCTGCCGCAGCCGTTCCGCCAGCGGACGGAGTTCGTCCGGTGGCGGCGTCCGATAGAAACCGCCGACCCGGACATTGACCGGGTGGATGGGGCGACCGCCGAGCTGTTCAAGGATCGCGTTGCCGGCCTGCTTGATCCTCAGGCCGCGCTCGACGGCGGCTCGCTGGTCTCGGGCCAGCTCCACGACGTCGGCCCGCCCGAGGAAGTCCGGGGCGTGCAGCAGGTAGATGTGCAGGGTGTGGCTCTCGATCCACTCGCCGCAGTACAGGAGGCGGCGCAGCTCCGCGAGGGGGCCGTCCACCGTGACACCGCAGGCGTTCTCGATCGCCTGGCAGGCACTCATCTGGTAGGCGACCGGGCAGATGCCGCAGATGCGGGCGGTGATGTCGGGGGGTTCGGTGTGACCTCGGCCGGTCAGGAAGGCCTCGAAGAAGCGTGGCGGTTCGTAAATGCGCAGCCGTGTCTCCGTGACGGTACCCTCCTGGATGCCCAGGTGAAGGGCCGCTTCGCCTTCCACCCTGGCCAGCGCGTCAAGTCGCAGGACGCGGGTTCCGCGATGGTTCATGCGGGCCTTTCCGGGCGGGTTTCTCTCCCGGCACGAGGGCTGTGCTGCTCCTCGACCGCGAGGTCGGGTACTGAGGCATATTCCGGCGGCGTGGCGTTGAAGGTGCGGAAGACACGCTGGATGTCCTGCCCGCTCATCCCGTCGTGGCGCGGCTGCGCGACCATGGAGCGCAGATTGCGTCGGCTCGTGGGTCCGAAGCAGCCGTAGCACCCGCGCCCGTGGGCGGGGCAGATGGCTCCGCACCCGGCGTGCGTGACCGGGCCCGGACAGGGGCGTGCCGTGGGCCACGGTGATGCGGGTGGTTCCGCGCCTCTTGCACTCGGACTGCGCAGGTGATCGATCGCCTCGTGTGGGGGGACCGCCAGGCCCGCACGGCATGCCGCACGGCCCCGCGCCCCGACGCCGACGACGACGCGGCCGTGCGTCGCTATGCGGCCCTGATGGCGAGTCGCCGTGGACGGCGTGGATGTCGGCTTGGCGCAACCCGGAGGCCTCGACGCGGATGCGGACCTGGCCAGGGCCGGACTCTGGTCCGGGCGCTCCTCGATGACCAGAGGCTCACCGAAGCTCCGTACGACCGTGACGGTGCGGGGCATGGTCTTCACCACCTGCACCGAGTGATCCGTTTGAAGCATGCGCGGCCCCTGCACCAACACCCACCTCACCGTCGCGTGACGCGGTCCGGAACCAGGCCGCCCATCACTGAGCGAGATAAAGGGACCCAAATGTGCCCGTATGACCCTATTTCGGTAGCGTCGTGCCGGAAATCCTGCATTAGTGGACTTCCGTGGGGCACCGGCGATGCCACACCTGCTTTCCGTGGTGCCGAAGGAGAGAGGCCATGAACACGGACACCGACGTGAACGCTTCGCCGCCTCCCGCGCCCGACGGGATGGTGATCGGCAAGGACGGGGTATCCGCGCTGGTGGACGTCCTGATCGCGCGCGGTTTCACCGTGGTCGGGCCCACCGCGCGAGACGGCGCGATCGTGCTGGCGGAGCTGGAGTCGGCCGACCAGTTGCCCTACGGATGGGGCGTGGAGCTGGAGGCCGGGCAGTACCGGCTGCGTGAGCGGCTGGATGGCGCGGCCTTCGCGAACGCGGCGGGACCGCAGTCGTGGAAGACGTTCCTGCACCCGGCACGGGTACGGCAGTGGAGCGCCGACCGTGTGGGGGGCGAGACGGTGTTCACCGCTGACGAACTCCCTCCGCCGCGGTACGCGTTCCTCGGGGTGCGCCCCTGCGACCTGCGGGCCATCGCCATCCAGGACCGGGTGCTCACCGGCGGGCGACACCACGACGCCGTCTACCAGGGACGGCGCTCCGGAGCATTCCTGGTGGCGGTGGAGTGCACGGAGCCCGGCGGTACCTGCTTCTGCGTCTCGATGGGCACGGGACCCTCGGCCGGTTCCGGCTACGACCTGGTGATGACCGAGGTGGTCGATGAGGACGGGCACCGCTTCTGGATCCGCAGCGGCAGCCAGGAAGGCGCCGACATCCTCGCCGAACTGCCCGCCCACCCCGCGGACCCGGCCACGCGCGATGCGGGCCGCGCGGGCGTCACCGCCGCCGCGAACCGCATGGGACGGACCATGCCCGAGGCCGACCTGCGGAACCTGATGGCCGGCACGCTGGACGCCCCCCGCTGGGACGACGTCGCCGGACGCTGCCTGACCTGCGGCAACTGCACAATGGTGTGCCCCACCTGCTTCTGCACCACCACCGAGGACGTCACCGACCTCACCGGCGACCACGCGGAACGCTGGCGGCTGTGGGACTCCTGCTTCGACCTCGACTTCTCCCATCTGCACGACGGCCCGGTCCGCGCATCCACGCGCAGCCGCTACCGGCAGTGGATGACCCACAAACTCGGCACCTGGTACGACCAGTTCGGGTCCTCCGGCTGTGTGGGCTGCGGGCGCTGCATCGTGTGGTGCCCGGTCGCCATCGACATCACCGAGGAGGCCGCCGCCCTGCACGACTGGGCGCAGTCCCGGGCATCGGGTGAGGCCCCATGACCGGCCTGCCTACGCACCTGGACTTCCTGTCGGCCGCACACCATGAACGGCTGCTGACCATCGGACGGAACGTCTCGTTCCCGGCCGGTGCGCGGCTGTTCGACGAGGGCGGGAAAGCAGATCGCTTCTGGCTGCTGCGCTCCGGTGAGGTCGCCCTCGACCTTTACGTTCCCGGCCGGCACCCGGCACCTGTGGTGGAGACGCTCGGCCCCGGCCAGCTGCTGGGCTGGTCGTGGATCTCCCCGCCGCACCGCTGGCACCTGGGGGCCCAGGCTGTGACCGCGGTGACGGCGACAGAGTTCCCCGCCACCGAAGTCCTCGGCCTGTGCACGGCCGACCCCGAACTCGGGTACGCCCTGATGCACCGCTTCACCGAGATCGTCGCCGAGCGGTTGCAGGCCACCCGCATCAGGTTGCTGGACCTGTACGCGCCGTACGGAAGCGGCCTGGCATGACCACCGTGACGCCCCCGCTGCCGTACCGGGTCGCCGCCATCCGGCCGGAGACCGCCGATACCCGCTCGGTCGAACTGGTGCCGGCCAGGCGGGAGCTTCCACCGTTCTCGCCCGGCCAGTTCGCGATGATCTACGCCTTCGGTGTCGGCGAGGTGCCCATCTCGGTCAGTGCCCTGCGCGGCCCCCACGGAGGGCTGGTGCACACCGTACGCGCGGTTGGCGCGGTCTCGACGGCGCTGTACCGACTGCGCCCGGGGGACACCGTGGGGCTGCGCGGGCCGTACGGCACCGGCTGGGACCTGGGCGCGGCGGCCGGTCGGGACGTGCTGGTGATCGCAGGCGGGATCGGGCTGGCGCCGCTGCGGCCGGTGGTGCACGCGGTCCTGGACCGGCCCACGGCGTACGGCCGACTTGAGATCCTGGTGGGCACCCGCGCCCCCGACGACCTGGTCTACCGGGACGAGATCGAAAGCTGGCGCGGCGGAGCCCGGGTGGGGGTGACCGTCGACCGCCCCAGCCCGGGTTGGCACGGCGCGGTAGGGGTGGTCACCACACTCCTGGACCGGTTCGCCATCCAGCCGGACCGCACGTGCGCGCTGGTGTGCGGGCCCGAGGTGATGATCCGCCACACCGCACGCGCTCTGACGGATCGGGGCCTGTCCCCGCACCGCGTCCAGGTATCCCTGGAACGCAACATGCGTTGCGCCACCGGCCACTGCGGCCACTGCCAGCTCGGCCCGCTCCTGCTGTGCCGCGACGGCCCGGTCGTCGGCTACGACCGCGTCGAACCACTCCTCGCCGTAAGGGAGCTGTGAGATGAACACGGACCCGGATACAGGCACCGGAGCGGATGCCGATCCCCGGCCGACACTCGCCGTGTGGAAGTTCGCCTCCTGCGACGGCTGTCAGCTGACCCTGCTCGACTGCGAGGACGAGCTGCTGGGCCTGACCGACCGGATACGCATCGAGCACTTCCTGGAGATGTCCGCCGCCGAGGGCCCCGACGGACAGCGCGCGAAGCTGGAGGGCCGC
This sequence comes from Streptomyces sp. NBC_01788, assembly GCF_035917575.1. Lineage (GTDB taxonomy): Bacteria > Actinomycetota > Actinomycetes > Streptomycetales > Streptomycetaceae > Streptomyces. Next base: position 957,266 of record NZ_CP109090.1, read on the forward strand.
GGACCGTACGACCTCTCGCTGGTCGAAGGGTCGATCACCACGGCCGAGGACTCCGAGCGGATTCAGCACATCCGGCGCGTCTCCCGGCGCCTGGTGACCATCGGAGCCTGCGCCACCGCGGGCGGCATCCAGGCGCTGCGCAACTTCGCCGACGTCGCCGAGTTCCGCGCCGCGGTCTACGCCCGCCCGGAGTACATCGCCACGTTGGAGACTTCGACGCCGATCTCGGCCCATGTTCCGGTCGACTTCGAACTGCGCGGCTGCCCCATCGACCGTCGCCAGCTCCTCGAAGTCATCACCGCCTTCCTGGCCGGACGTAAACCCAACATCCCCGACCACAGCGTCTGCTTCGAGTGCAAGAGGCGCGGCACCACCTGCATCACCGTGGCCCATGGCACCCCTTGCCTGGGTCCGGTCACCCATTCCGGCTGCGGCGCCATCTGCCCCGCCTACGGACGCGGCTGCTACGGATGCTTCGGCCCGAGCAGCAACCCCAACCTGCGCTCCATGGTCAGGCAGCTGTGCCACGACGGGATGAGCGAGCGCGACATCCTGCGTGTCTTCCGTACCTTCAACGCCGCGGCGCCGGAATATGCCTCAGTACCCGAGCTCACGGCCAAGGAGCAGGAACCTCGGGCCGGGACGGACACGACCCCGGAAGGGCCGGCATGAGCCATCGCGGATCCCGCGTACTGCGAATTGGACGCACTGGCCCGCGTGGAAAGGCGCCACACCGGCGAGCCGCTGGACCGTGATCGTGGAGTCGGACACCTCGGAACCGCGCAGCCTGCCCGTACGGGCACGCGTGACGAGGTCCTTCGAAGCTGTCATCAGCGTCGGAAGGTCCAGGGTGTCGGCGTCGTGCAGGGCTGGGGCGACGAGCCCTGCACCGCGCAGGACACGGCTACGCCGAGGTGTACGCCCTTGCCTGCGGTGAAGCGGTCATCGGTCCAGAAGCCGTTGAGTTCGGGTACCTGACGGGCCGCGAGGGGGGCCGCCTTGAGCAGCAGAAGGGCGGGAAGCGAGACCGGCCCGTTCGGGCCAAACCCCGGCCCGGGGTCGGCACCGCATGCGTCGGCATGTCGCGCGTGGCACGTTGGGTACAGCAGGATTGTGAGGGAAGGGCGGCGATCATGCGAGCTCACCTCGGAGATCAACTCGTCATCGAAAGCCCGGCGACCGGCGCCACCAGGCGGGACGGCGAGATCGTCGGACTTCACCACGCTGATGGAACGCCTCCCTACGACGTGCGCTGGTCGGACACGGACGAGGTGACCCTGGTGTTCCCCGGGCCTGACGCGCACGTCCGTCACATCGGGCCCGAGCCCGTGAAGCACGAGCCTCCCCGATCCCCGGACGTGGATGAGGCGGGTGCAGTGTCCGGCGCGACCTGGCTTGCTGGGGTACCCCACCCCGGCGACATCGGCCGACGCGTGGCCGCCGAACGCAAGCGACAGGGCCTGGGCCGGGAAGAGACTGCCCGCCGCGCCGCAATGGCTCCGGACTACCTCGCCTACCTCGAAGAACACCGGGCCGATCCGAGCCTGGCGACCCTCATCCGCCTGGCCGCGGCGTTGGGCACCAGCGTCGCGGCCCTGCGTGGAGGCGGCATCGATCTGCCGCCAGGCCAGGGCCACGCGCTCCTGCACCCTCAGCTGCAGGCCCTCGGCCCCGACGAATGCCGCGCCCTGCTTTCCACACACGGTGTGGGGCGCGTCGCGGTGTCAACCCCCGATGGCCCGGCGGTCGTCCCGGTGAACTATGCGGTCATCGATGGCGCGATCGCCTACCGGACGGCGCCCGACTCCGTACCCGCGGCGGCCGTGGGAACGGAAGTAGCCTTCGAGGTCGACCACGTGGACGAGGCCATGAGCCAGGGCTGGAGCGTGCTCGTCATCGGCCCCGCGCGGGTTGTCACCGAGCCCGACGTCGTGCGGCGGCTGGCCGAGCATGCCCACACCGAGCCATGGGCCGGCGGCGTACGTGAACTGTGGGTGTCGATCCAGCCCAGGCGCCTCACGGGTCGCCGTATCAAGCCGGCCGATCAGTGATTGGCCACGGCCTGCCGCTCGCCCTGTACGCATTCCACGAGGCAGCGCGCGGACGCGCAGTCCACGTCCGTCATGCGCCGCACCAGCCCGTGTTCGGCGGCCAGACGCCGCGGGGCGGAGCGGCGTACTCATCGGTGACGAGCAAGGCATCCATCCGGCCCTCGGGCGGCTCCGCACCGGGACCGCCGTCGAAGGCGACACGGTGGCGGCCGCCGGCGACCAGCAGGCCGGCCGGTACGAAACGCGGGGCCGCCATGGCGCCCCCGCCCAGCAGCGTGAGCCGCAGCGGCGGCGCCATATGCGTCACCTCCCGGTGACGTGACCTGGTCATCAGTCTGGAGCAAGCGGTAACCGTGGACCTGAGCCGTCCGGCCAGGTACCGGGGCCGTTCGGCCCAGTGCGGGCGGGGCGGACCGGACGGAGAGTGGAAGAAGGCCCGCAGGAAGGAGGGCCGGCATGCGGTGGGAGACCATCCGGAAGGACACCGTGCTCCGGGTTGCCCCCAATCTGGGCGACTACGACAAAGAGTGTGCGGAATTCTCGTGGTCGAAGGCGCGAGCCAGGCTGCAGGGGCTGCCAGGCGGGCAGGGACTGAACATCGCGCACGAGGCCGTGGACCGGCACACGGCATCGGCCCGCGCGAAGGCGGTCGCGCTGCGATGTGTCGCGCGGGACGACTCCGTGGACTGCTTGACCTACGGGGACCTGGCACGTGCCACGTCGCGGTTCGCCAATGTGCTCCGTACGCTCGGGATCGGCCGGGGCGACCGGGTGGTGACGCTGCTGGGGCGGTGCCCCGAGCTGTACACCGTGGTCCTCGGCGCACTGAAGAACACCAGTGTCCTGTGCCCGTTGTTCTCCGCCTTCGGACCGGACCCGGTGGCTCAGCGGCTGCGGCTGAGTGATGCCCAGGTCCTGGTCACCACGTCGGAGCTGTATCGCAGGAAGGTCGCCGGACAGCGTGAGGCGCTGCCGGGTCTGCGCCACGTACTGATCGTCGGCGAGGGCGCGGACGAGCTGCCCGGGACCCTGTCCCTCACCGCGCTCATGACCGACGCCTCCGACACCTTCACCATCCCGCCGACCTCGCCCCGCGACATGGCCCTGCTGCACTTCACCAGCGGCACGACCGGCAGCCCCAAGGGCGCGGTGCATGTGCACGAGGCGGCCGTCGCCCACTACATGACCGCCCTGTACGCCCTCGATCTCCACCAGGACGACGTGTTCTGGTGCACTGCGGACCCGGGCTGGGTCACCGGCATGTCCTACGGGATCGTCGCACCGCTCATACACGGTGTGACAGTGGTGGTGGACGCGGGCGACTACGATGCCTGCCGTTGGTACCGGATCCTCGCCGAGCAGCGGGTGAACGTCTGGTACACGGCGCCGACGGCCTTGCGCATGCTGATGCGAACGACGCCGAGGACCGGGCCGTACGACCTGCCCCGCTCGTTCGACCTGAGCGCGCTGCGGTTCATCGCGTCGGTCGGCGAGCCGCTCAACCCGGAGGCCGTGGTGTGGGGGCGGGACGTGCTCGGACTGCCGGTGCACGACAACTGGTGGCAGACCGAGACCGGCGCCATCATGATCGCCAACTTCGCCTCCTGCGACATCCGTCCCGGCTCGATGGGGCGTCCGCTGCCCGGGGTGGAGGCGGCAGTGCTGCGGCGCGGCCCGGACGGCCGCGCCGAGTTCACCGACGGGCACGTCACCGTCCTGGAGGAGCCCGGCGCGGAGGGCGAGCTGGCGCTCCGGCCCGGCTGGCCGTCCATGTTCCGCGGGTATCTGAACGACGAGCAGCGCACCGCCGCCGCCTTCGCGGACGACTGGTACCTCACCGGCGACCTGGTACGACGTGACGCGGACGGCTGGTACTGGTTCGTCGGGCGGGCCGACGACGTCATCAAGTCGGCGGGACATCTCATCGGGCCGTTCGAGGTCGAGAGCGCCCTGATGGAACATCCGGCGGTCGCCGAGGCAGGGGTCATCGGCCGCCCCGACCCCGTGGCCGGGAACATCGTCAAGGCGTTCGTCGCACTCCGGCCGGGCTTCGACGCGACGACCGCGACGCGACGGGACCTGCTGGCCTTCGCCAGGCGCCGCCTGGGCCCGGCCGTGGCGCCCCGCGAGATCGCCTTCGACCAGCACCTGCCGCACACCCGCAGCGGCAAGGTCATGCGGCGCCTGCTGCGGGCACGTGAACTCGGCCTGCCTCAGGGCGACATCTCCACGCTGGAGGACTCCTCGGAAAGGACGGAACAGTCGGCATGAGCACCACCCGCACGCCGCGCGCACCGCGGTCGGCCTCTCGTCCGAACCGTCAGGCCGCGCACCGGCTGGCCTTGCTGGAGTCGATGCTGCGCGTCCGCCGGTTCGAGGAACGCTGCGTGGAGTTGTACAGCGCGGCGCGCATCAGGGGTTTCATGCACCTCTACATCGGTGAGGAGGCCGTGGCCGTCGGCGTCAACGAAGCGCTCACGAACGACGACGCGGTCGTGTCGACGTATCGCGAACACGGGCACGCACTCGCCCGCGGGGTTCCGGCCGAGGCGATCATGGCGGAGATGTTCGGCAAGGTCACCGGCTGCAGCCACGGCCGGGGCGGCTCCATGCACCTCTTCGACGCCGGCCGCCGCTTCTACGGCGGCAACGCGATCGTCGGCGGCGGGCTGCCTCTGGCAGCCGGCCTCGCCCTCACCGACCGCATGACCGGACGCAACCGTGTCACCTGCTGTTTCTTCGGCGACGGCGCCTTCGCGGAGGGCGAGTTCCACGAGACCGCCAACCTCGCCGCGCTGTGGGGACTGCCCCTGCTGCTGGTCTGCGAGAACAACCTGTACGCGATGGGCACGGCCCTGGCCCGTCACCAGGCCCATACCGATCTCGCTCTGCGGGCCGCCGGGTACGGCATGGTCTCCTGGGCAGTCGACGGCATGGACGTCTTCGCCGTCGAGGACGCCGCCCGGCGGGCGGCCGAAGGGATACGTGCCGGAACCGGACCGCACTTCCTGGAAATGCGGACCTACCGCTTCCGCGCCCACTCCATGTACGACCCCGACCGCTACCGCGACAAGGCCGAGATCGAGCACTGGAAGGAGCGCGACCCGGTCGAAGGGCTCGCCCGGCGGCTGCGGGAGGCGAAGGAGCTGTCGGACGAGGCCCGGACCGCCCTGGAGGACCGCTTGGCCGCCGAGATCGACCGTGCCGTCGAGACGGCCGAACAGGCTCCCGAGGAACCCGTCGAGGATCTGCTGAAGTACGTGACCAGCCCGGTGCAGGCGAGTCGGCCATGACAACGACCACGCGTACCGCCAAGTCCGCCACGGCCTCGGACCGCAGGACGACCTATCGCGAGTCGATGCGCGAGGCCCTGCGGGAGGCGCTGCGCAACGACGAGCGAGTGTTCTTGATGGGTGAGGACGTGGGCCGGTACGGCGGCTGCTTCGGTGTCAGCCTCGGCCTGCTGGAGGAGTTCGGGCCCGAGCGGATCCGTGACGCCCCGTTGTCCGAGTCGGCGTTCGTCGGCGCCGGCATCGGTGCGGCCCTGGGCGGCATGCGGCCGATCGTCGAGATCATGACGGTCAACTTCAGCCTGCTGGCCCTGGACCAGATCCTCAACAACGCAGCGACCCTGCTGCACATGTCCGGTGGCCAGCTGCCCGTTCCGATCGTGATCCGGATGACCACGGGCGCGGGACGGCAGCTCGCGGCCCAGCACTCGCACAGCCTGGAGGGCTGGTACGCGCACATCCCAGGCCTGCGTGTACTGGCCCCGGCGACCCTCACCGACGCCCGGTACATGCTGGCTCCCGCACTCGCCGACCCGAACCCCGCACTGATCTTCGAGCACGGCAGCCTGTACAACGTCTCCGGTGACCTGCCCGCCGAGGCGGGGCCGGTCGACATCGACCACGCGACAGTCCGCCGGTCGGGCACGGACGTCTCCCTGATCACCTACGGCGGCTCACTGCCCAAAGCGCTGACCGCCGCCGACGATCTCGCCGGCGGCGGCATCAGCGCCGAGGTCGTCGACCTGCGTACCCTGCGCCCCCTGGACGACGCCACCATCGGCGAGTCGGTCGCGCGCACACATCGCGCCGTCGTCATCGACGAGGGCTGGCGCACCGGCAGCCTCGCCGCGGAGATCTCGTCGCGCCTCACCGAACAGCACTTCTACGACCTCGACGCCCCCGTCGAGCGGGTGTGCAGCGCCGAAGTTCCCGTGCCGTACGCGCGCAGGCTGGAGGAGGCCGCGCTGCCGCAGGTCGGCGGAATCGTCGCAGCCGCGCGTCGCACGGTCGGCGAGTCCGTGCCGGCCGGAGCCGACGAGGCGCAATGGCAGCCGGTCACCGGGAGGTCGGGTTGAGATGGCCGCGTTTACCATGCCCTCACTCGGCGCGGACATGGACGAGGGAGTGCTGCAGGAGTGGCTCGTGACCCCTGGGGACCAGGTCCACAAGGGCGACGTTGTGGCGGTCGTGGAGACCGAAAAGGCGGCCATCGAGGTCGAGTGCTTCGAGTCCGGGACCGTGGGACGGCTGCTCGTTCCGCCGGGGACCCGGGTGGCGGTGGGGACACCGCTCGCGGTGATCGAAGGCGAGGCCGCGCCCGGTGTACGGGCGGGCGCCCCCGAGGCGCCCGCGACGGCAGGGGCCGACGCGGTCCCGCCCATGGCCGCCGAGCCGGTCGGGGTGCGTCTCCCGCAGAGGACGCCCACGCGCGCGGACACCGACGGAGAACCGGTCTCACGGCACGAACGCCCGGGACCTCCGCGCAAGGTGGCCCGGGAGTCCAGGCCCGTCCATGAGCCGGTGCGCACGGAATCCCGCGAGGAGCCGGCCAGGCAGCCCGTACGCTCGACAGGCAGTTCTGCCTCACAACCACCGCGGGAGCCGTACGCCGGGGGCGACTCGGTCATCGGGGCCGGGCCGCTCGTGCGGCATCTGGCGGTGCTGCGGGGCGTCGACCTGACGGCCCTGCACGGCACCGGGCCCGGTGGACGGATCACTCGTACCGACGTGGAGCGCGCCTCGCCGCCGCGCGCCCCCAGGGTACCGGCGACTCCGTACGCACGGCGGCTCGCCCATGATCTCGGCATCGATCTCACGGCGGTACGGGGCACCGGGGACGGCGGAGCGGTTCGAGCGGCGGACGTACGCACGGCCATGCGCGCAGGCACCCGGAGGCCCGAGGGGAATGGAGCCGAGCGGCCGGCTCAGCGTCGACGGGACGGCGAGCAGCGCGCGCACGCGATCGTACCGACCGGCACCGGCCCGGAACAGCGCACGGACGCCATGCGCCGTGCCATCGCCAACCTCATGAGCCGCTCCAAACGGGAGATCCCGCACTACTACCTGTCCACCACCATCGACCTCAAGGCGGCCGAGGACTGGCTGCGCCGCATCAACCGCGGTCGTCCGCCTGCCGGCCGCCTCGCGCCGGCGGCCCTGCTGCTGAAGGCCGCCGCGGCGGCGACGCATGAGGTCCCGGGTCTCAACGGCTACTGGCAGAACGACAGGTTCGTCCCCGGTTCCGAGGTCAACGTGGGGGTCGCGGTGTCACTCCGGCATGGCGGACTGCTCGCGCCGGTCATCCACCGCGCCGACACACTGCCGCCCGACGCCCTCATGGCCAGTCTCAAGGATCTGGTCCAGCGCGCCCGCCGGGGACGGTTGCGTGGCAGCGAGACGACCGGGGCCACCTTGACCGTCACCAGCCTGGGCGACCTCGGCGTGGAGACGGTGTTCGGTGTCATCCATCCGCCTCAGGTGGCCCTGGTGGGCTTCGGCGCGGTTGTCGAGCGGCCCTGGGCCTCGGATGGCATGCTCGGCGTGCATCCGGTGGTGACGGCGACCCTGGCCGCCGACCACCGGGCCACGGACGGTGCCGTAGGGGCACGCTACCTGACGGCGATCGGCCGATTGCTACAGAAACCGGAGGAGCTGTGAGTCGGATGAAGCCCCTGGACAACACGGAGGCCAGGACCGTGGTCGAGGAGTCGATCAGCCGGATCGTGCCTGACGCGGATTTCACCCTGGTCGGACCGGACGACAAGTTCCGTGACGTGCTCGAACTGGATTCACTCGACTTCCTCAGCCTGGTGGAGCTCCTGGCCGAGCGCACGGGAATCCGGATCGACGAGGAGGACTACCCGGAGCTGACCACCCTGTCCGATGCCACGCGGTTCCTGGTCGACCGGACGAAGGACGAGGCCGGCCCAGCCTTGTGATCGTCCGGCGTCCGTACCCGCGGAGCATGCCCCATGAAAGGACGGGAAGGGGATGCACGTCGGCCCGGGCCGGACGGCTCAGGCGGTTCGTTGCGGGTGCTCGCCTACTCGCGCTGTTCGCATCGCGGACTTACTCCCAGGCGCCCGAGAAGGCTCGCTGCGCGCCGGAGCAAGGGCGGACTGGGTCTGACCGCGGGCATACTCCGGTCCTCCAAAACCCGCGCAGGCGCCGACGATGACCAACTCCGCGGCAACTGAGCGGCGAAGACCTGGTGGCGCAGCGGATCGACGGCGTAGGCGGGCGGGTTGATCCGGGTCATCACGGTCAGCCAGGTGGGCAGTCCCTTGGCCGGACAACACCCCGGACAGGAAGAGCACGGGAAACAGCAGGAGCGGCGCGATCACACTGCTGCGCGGCCCCGGCCGCCCTTGAGCGCCTGGCCGAACAACTGGTCAGCCACGAGATGATCGACAGCTCCGTCGCCCTAAATGTGCCGGTGGCCCGCAAAGTACCCGCCTCACCTGTTTCGCCACGAACACCACAAGCCGGCCGATCGCCGAGCTGGAGCTCCGCCACCGTCTGCGAGCCCAGGCCGAGGACCACCGGCGCTTACCTAACCATCGGTCAGATCCCGGTCCCTCTGCCGCCCAGACTGGGCCGCCTCATCGGTTCTGCGTTGAGTGGTCCATCTGCGTGTCGTGCTGGTGTTGCTACAGGTAGTGTGGCGGCAGTTCGCCTTGCTCTGTCGGGCGGATGGTGTGCCGGGAAGTCTGGTCGGCGATGGACCCGTCGTGGTCCGAACCAGCAGCTGCCGTCCCGATGGAGTCTCACGATGTCGCCCCAGGAACCCACTTCTTCGTCCCCTTCCGAGTCCCGGGATTCAGCGATCTGGCAAGTTCTCGTCAGCTTCGACACGTACGCCCGCATTCGTAACGCGCGTAATGGCATCCTGCCTGCCACCCGTGTCACCCCGCAGGACGCGGATCGCGCCTTCGGCGCTCTTCAGAGGTCCATCGAACGGCTCCGGAATCTCAACCGGCAGTAATGCACAGGGCGGGCGGCCGCAACGTTCTTGGGCTGGGTGGCGGGACCGGGACGCGGTCAGATGACGCCGATGGGCTGCTCACCTCCGCGCAACGGGCCGTATGAACCTCATGGTGTACGCGGCCGGCGGTAGCTCTTTCCTCGCGGTGAGTGTGGCCCCGAGGGCCGGGCAGCTGGCCGCGATCTACTTCCTCTTGGCGGGACTCATCGCCTGCCTGGCCTCCTTCTGCGGTGCGTTCTCCACCACGGTGCCACGGACCCAAGCCGGCAAACACTCGGCAGACCGGACCACTGCTTCCTCCGATAGACCAGCCGGTCGGTGTCGCCGGTGTAGAGGAGTGTGCGGTCGAAGCCATGCTCCTGGAAGCCAAAACCGACCTGACCGCCTTCGCTGACTTCCCCGAGCGACATTGGAAGAAGATCCAGTCCACCAACCCCCTGGAACGGGTCAACCGAGAGATCAAGCGCCGCGTCGACGTCGTCCAGATCTTCCCCAACCCCGCCGCCCTCGAACGCCTCACCACCGCCGCCCTCATCGAGATGCACGACGAATGGATCGCCTTCCCCCGCAGCTACCGCCCCAAGGGCGGCATGGACTCGATCTACCCCACGACCGAAGATCCTCCCAACGCGGTTACACCACCACAGGGGACATGGCCTCAGCCCACCCGTGATGATGATTTCAGAGCCGGCCGGAGTGCGCTCGGCCCGCTACTCCGTCCGTTGCCTGGTACGGGCCGATAACCCGGGCGGCAAACGCGCGGCCACCGGCGCGGACAACGTTAAGTCCGCCAGTTCGCACCGAATGTCAACGAGCCTTGCCAGGACGGCGACCACGGAATCCTTGGGGGCATGGCTGCCCCCTTACGTGCTTCAGCATGAGCCTTCCGATCGGGCATCGGGGTCAGGACCCGCGGCCGCGCAACGCCCCCCGGACGCCAGTCGCCGCTGCCCGGCAGCCTCCGGCCCCAGGTGAGCACGGCCAGCCGCAAGGAGACTCCAACGACAATCCCGGCCAGAATGCCGAGGGTGGGCGCGCCGAACCGGCTGCACTCCACCATCACCCCGCTCACCAGCACTGCGACCGTCGCGTGTAAAGGGGTGCCGCCGAAGATGGCGGGGGTACGGACCAGCAACAGGCCCCTGATGGCACCACCGCCGACCGCCGTCATGGTGCCCAGCAGCACGGCCGACAGCCGGCCCAGGCCGACGGCTAGAGTCTTCTGCGCCCCGGCGACCGCCCAGACGCTCGGCGCCAGGTGGTCCCGCGCCTTTGTGTCACCGGCCTACGACTCCGTTGAGGAATTCCCGCGTTGGTGAGCCCGCTTCTCGAGGTGACGGCGCCGGTTTCGTGCCGCTGGCGACGCGTTCGTCGCACCTGGGCCAGCCCCCTCAGCAGGGTCAGTCGTCTTGCCGCCGCTGTGGGTAGCGTGCCCAAGGCAAGGATGCCGCCCAGTGCAGTCTGAGGCGGCCTCCGAGTCCGGTAGTTCCGGAAGACACGGAGGGCGTCACATGTTTCTAGGAGGCAACACCGCGAGCACGCGTACGATGTGATCGCGAAACTCCTCCATGAAGCGTCGCAGAAACTGTTCCGTATCACTATTGGCGACCTGGCCATCGTCCGTGAATACCTCCGGGTTGAATCTGATGTAGGCCTCGGGCGCGTTCATTTGTGGAGAGTTGCAGTAGCTGAGGACGCTGCGAAGGCTCTGCTGGGCGATGGCTGTCCCGATGGCACCGGGGGAGGCTCCGATCACCGCGGACGGTTTGTGGGTGAATGAATTGTCTCCCCAGGGGCGGCTGGCCCAGTCGATGGCGTTCTTCAGAGCGCCGGGGATTGACCGATTATATTCCGGGGTGACGAATAGAATGGCGTCGGCGGAAGAGATCGAAGTTTTGAGCCTCCTACCTTCGCTGGGAAAATCACTGTCATAGTCGTAGCTGTAGAGCGGGAGGTCGCTGATCGGGATCTCGTTAAACTCCAAATCCGGTGGGGCCAGTCGGATCAGGACCTTAGAAAGCGTGCGGTTGATTGAGTGAGTCGCCAGGCTTCCCACGATGTAGCCGACCTTGTACGTGGTCATTTCTCCTCGATTCGATGCGCGCGCCTTGCATGCTCCCGACCTCTTGCCGGAAGCAGGCGCGCTTCCTCCAAGTGCACGAAATCACGGTCGCTGGTAATTCGCCTTCCCGGCTGATCCAACCGGAGGAGCACGGGTCACGGTGCCGTTAGGGCAGCTCGATCCGGCGGGGCTTTTCGCTGTCCAGACGATCTCCGGTGTGTTCCAGGCGGAGCGCCGGCGGCGCCGCGAAGTCCGGCTTCGCCTGATCATCGGGATGCGATGGGTAAGGGGCTGACCTCATTTACTCACCTTCAAAGCGTGGTGTCGGCAGGGGCTGACGGCCCGTGATCCCTGCGGCATGCCGATTGCATGCGGTATGCGCAAGGGGGCGGACTGACCAAGGAGCGGCGGGTCTTCCACGAGAAGCTGAGGGTGGAGGCGGCCGAGCGGTTCGTCCCCGAACGCGAGCGGGGGCGCGCCGGCGTCCACGTCCTGGACGCCGTGCGGCGCTGCGTGGGACGCACCCTGGATCCAGCGGCGACCGGCGACGAGTTCGCCGGGGCCGTGGTCCCCGCGTTCGCCGACATCGCCGTCGTAGAGGTGGTGGACTGCGATGCGCGGCGACGACCCGCCGCAGGCCCCGCTGCCGCCGGGCACACCGCTGACGCGCACCGCCTCCCGCAGCGGCCACCCCCACCCTCACACCCTTCACCCAGGCCCTGACCGACCTGCGCCCCCGCCTGGTCCCTCTGGATCCCTCCGCGCCCTGGCTGCCCACCTACCGTCCGCGCGCGGATGCCATCCAGTCGGCGCAGGCCCACACCCTGCTGGTAGTGCCGCTGGCCCTGCGCGACGCGGCGCTCGGCCTGGTCAGCCTCTACCGCACGGGGAACTCGCCGCCATTCGACGAGGCCGACCAGAAACTCGCGGTGGAGGTGGCTGCCCACACCGCCCTGTCCATCGACAACGCACGGCGCTTCACCCGCGAGCACGCCATCGCCGCCACGGTCCAGCGCCGGCTACGCCTCGCGCCCGACGAACTCCTCGCCCGCCTGCAGGACACGGCAACCGAACTGGCCACTGAACGGGCCAACCTGCCGCTGGGCGACCCGCTACGCCGCGAGGCACTCACCGCGGACTGCATCTACGCCATCCACGACCCGCTGGCCGGCACCTGCGTGAGGGCGACGGCCGGCCACCTGGCCCCCGTCACGGTGCGCGGTCCGGCCCCCGCGGATCACCGACGGGGAAATCGCTGTCGACGACACACCGGGACTCGGTGTCGAGCTCGACATGGACAGGCTGCTCGCCACCCACGAGTTCTGCCTGGAGAAGCGGCTGTCAGGCCGTGACGACGCCGCCGGGATGCGCTACCTGGTAATGGACTGGGCCTTCGACGGCAAACGCCCCTGCCTGGTGCGGTGAGGTACTCTCCACTTTCGACGATGCGTTGGTCATCGCGTGGGTCGCTCGGGCGGGTGATGTGGCGTCACCTGGCCACGCTGGCTGGTGACAACAGAGAGGCATCGGCGGCGCCTTGCGTCTCCTCCGGGGTCGAGACTCTGCCCTTGCCGATCCGGTCCACCGCGGACCGGATCGGCCGATCGGCAGGATCCGGCATGGCGGACCGCTGCTGGGCCGGCGGCCGGGACGACGCGCCTGGGAGCGCGAAGGTCCGGACGCCGGTCGGGCGGAAAGGCGGGACCGGCCGCCGGGGTACGGCGGCCCCCGTGCGGCGTCGGCCTCGTCAGGAGCCGTTGCGCCGGTCTCCGCCTTCGTTGCGCGCGGAGCCCGGTCGCGTCGTGTCCGGCGCCGTGACCGTCGTGAACGGCAGCACGAGCCGGGAGGGGTGTGCGGCGTCGCGGTAGATCTTGTGGGTGACGGGGCGGCCCACCGGCAGGTGGAAGGCGTCGGGCGGCAGCAGCGCGTTGTGCGCGTCGGCCAGCGGCTCGTCGTTGGAGAGCTCCACGACCAGCTTGTGGCCCGGCAGGAACGTCGCCGCGAACGGGTAGACGCGCAGCACGTACTCCTCGATCTTCCCCGGCTCGACCGGCACCGCGCGGGTGTGCGGGTGATAGGGGTCGCCCTCGGTGGTGCGTCCCTCGTCGAGCTCGCGGTGCGAGGCCTTGAGGTAGGCGGTCGTGATGAGCTGCCGCTTGCCGCCCGGGGCCTCGTCCCACATGCGCAGGATGAAGTTGGTGTCGGGCTGGTCGATCTCCGCGAAGAGGTGCGCCGCGCCCTGGCCGATCATCTCGGTGGGCTCGGTGAACGGCTCGGTGCTCCAGCTGAGCATCTCCACCTTGTCGGTGACCGTGAGCGGCGCCTGGTAGAAGCCGTCGGGAACGGCGTGCTCGGCGCCCATGGGCTCGGGTTCGAAGGAGAGCTTGTGGCGCGGGCGGAGGTAGAGCGGCTTGTGCTCCACGTCCTTCGGCGGCCACTGGGCCCCGGTGACGTACTGGCGTGAGCCCTCGACGTGCACGGTGACGGAGGGCTCGTCCATGATCCCGTTGTCGATGCCCTTGATCCAGTAGTCGTACCAGCGGAACATCTTGTCGTGCTCTTCGATGAAGGGGCGCGACTGCATGGGCGGGTACGGTCCGATGTCCAGCTTCTTGGGGCCGTTGAGGCGGTTGAAGACCTCGATGGTGCCGTCCATCGTCCAGCCGCGGCCCTGGTCGATCTGGAGCCAGACCGGGATGTCGATGTTCGGCGCGAGGGTGACGGGGTTGCGCTCCTCGTACCACTCGCCGTCGACCTCGTTCATCACGATGTCGAACCAGGCCTCGTGGTTCTTCGGGTAGTTCAGCACGTGGACCAGGTTGGGCCAGGCGGCCACGTCCGGGTCCTGCAGGCGCTCGGCGACCCGCTTCTTGATCTCTTCGGGCGAGCAGGTCTCTAGCATGCGGGACTTGACACCGTCGGTGAAGGCCCAGCCGGAGTCGCCGCCGCGCCCCTCGCGGGCGGCGCGCGGCATGAACCACATGACGCCGCCGTGGTAGGTGGTCTCGTAGAAGTCGTAGTGGCCGCCGCTGACGAAGATCGCCTTGAGGCTCGGCGGACGCTCGGCCGCCGCCAGCACCTGCATCGAGCCGAAGTAGGAGATGCCGATCATGCCGACGTTGCCGTCGCACCACGGCTGCGCGGCGACCCACTCGATGAAGTCGTACGCGTCCTGGCCGAGCGAGACGCCACCGGCGTTGTAGTTGCCGATGTGCTCGCCCTCGGAGGCGCCTGAGCCGCGCAGGTCGCCGATTACGTGGACATAGCCCTCCTGGACGACGCGCGCGATGTCGCCGGCCTCGATGCAGCCGTCCCACATGGGGCTCGGCCGGCGCTGCGGCGGAGTCGTCAGGGCCAGGGCCTGGAGCTCCTTGCCGTACGGGCTCAAGGCCACCAGCGCGGGCCTCGGCGTGTCGTCCACACCGCTGTACGCGTCGGCCACCAGCGTGACACCGTCGCGCATCGGCACCTGGAGATCCTTGCGGACGGCGATCGACTGCTCGCCCGCGCGGATCGTGTGAAGGTCAGTCATGGGTGTGAAGCTCCTGTGTTACGCGTTCTGTTCGAGGTGCGTGCGGTAGCCGGCCATGGAGGTGAAGAACGGCGACGGCTCGAGCGCGGGGTCCCCGGTGTAACCGAGCTCCTCGGCGGCACGGGCGAACGGGGAGTACGGCGAATCCGTCTCCCGCAGGCCCGCCTCCAGGCATCCGCAGGCGGCCGCGGCGACACGGGCCTCGATGTCCAGGCTCTGGGTGATTGCCTCCTGGGCCTGCGCCTCGTCGAGCTCGACGCCGTACGGTGTGCCGTCGACGCGGCGGTATGGGTGCCCCAGGTAGAGGTGCCGCGGGCGGATCTCGTCCCGCAGGTACTCCAGACCGGCGCGGTAGGCCACCGGGTCCGTGTAGCCCGGGAAGCCGTTCGCCGCCCCGTGGACCTGGACGGCGTCTCCGGTGAACACCGAGCGCTGTCCGTCGACGACGTAGGCGACCGATCCGGGTGTGTGGCCCGGTACGGAGTGCACCGACACGGTGACATCACCGCCGAGGGACAGGGTCTCGCCGCCCTTGACCAGTAGGGACGGCTCCATCTCGCCGGAGATGACGGCCTCCGTTGCGGCCGCCACCTTCGCCTCGCCCTCGGGGGCGTCCAGGTACCGGCCCCGTCCGGCGAGGTACTCCTCGACGTGGGCCCGGCGCGAGCGGAGCATCGGTGCGTCCGCTTCGTGGATGACCACCTGGGCGCGCCGCCCGGTGAGCTCCCACAGGGCGTGCGCTCCGCCGACGTGGTCGATGTGACCGTGGGTCAGCAGGATCCAGCGCACGTCCTCGATGCGGCGTCCGATGGCCTCGAGCGCGGGAGCCATCCCTTCGGCGGGCGACGAGGCGATGCCGGTGTCGACGATCGCCGGCTCGGGTGCGTCGATGAAGAAGCTGTAGAGACCGAACCGGCCCCAGGGCGAGACCAGGGGGTGGACCGTGACTGGGTGCGTCATGCTTTCCTACTCCGCTCGTGCACGGGCCGGCCGGTCAGCTGCGGCCGAGGAAGTCGCGTGTCAGCGTGAAGACCGCGTGGTACTCCGGGATCCAGGAGAAGTGCTGGACGAACCCGTGGCCCGCTCCCCCGTACCGGCTCACCGTCGCCTCCACACCGGCTTCACGCAGCCGCTCGCCGTACAACTCCCCCTCGTCGCGCATGGGGTCGTGCTCGGCGGTGACGACCAGCGCGGGCGGCAGACCGGTGAGGTCGGTCCGCTTGATCGGCGACACCAGCGGGTCCGCGGGGTCGGCGCCGCTGTCGAGGTAGAAGGCGTTGAAGGGCTTCAGCCCCGCCGTCTCCAGGCCGTAGCCCACCGCGTTCTCCCGCAGCGACGGGTAGCGGTCGACGTCGAAGTCCAGGTCGAGCGAGGGGTAGTAGAGGATCTGGTGGGTGATCCGGTCGAAGCCGTCGTCGTGCGCCCTGGCGGCGACCGCGGCGGCGAAGGTGCCGCCGGAGCTGTCACCGGCGACGGCGAGGGTCGTACCGTCCCAGGCCAGGCCCGTACCCTCCTCGGCGACCCAGCGCACGACCGCGTAGCAGTCGTCGAGACCGGCCGGGAAGGCCGCCTCGGGTGCCAGGCGGTAGCCGACGGAGACGACCTTGAGCCCGGTCTCCTTGGCCAGTGAGCGCGCGACGTGGTCGTGGGTCTCCAGGCTGCCGAGGAAGAACGCGCCGCCGTGGAAGTAGACCAGCACACCGTAGCTGTCGGCCTCGACAGGGCTGTAGATCCGTACGGGTACCTCGCCGGCGGCCGTCTTCGCCGTCACGTCGTCGACCGCGTGGAGCGGCAGGCGCTCCTCCAGGGGGGCGACGTGCGCCTCGTCCGCGGCGCGCAGGGCGACCGGGTCGAGCGGACCCTCGGGCGGGGCGGGCAGGCTCGCGATGAATGTGGCGATCTCGGGATGCAGCGTCACGGTGTCACTCCTGCCCGGCAGCGGCGGGCTTCTGACCGGGGAAGACGTCGTTGATCTCGGCCTCGGTCCACCCCTGGCGCGAGATGCGCTGCAGCTCGTCGGTCACCGGCTTGCGGGTGGCCTGGTACAGGGCCAGCGCCTCCGTCACGGAGTCCGCCTGCCGCAGGGCGTCGGCGAGCGCGCCGCCGTCCTCGATGGCCGAGTTGGCGCCCTGGCCCTGGTGGTGCAGCATCGAGTGGGCCGCGTCGCCGACGAGGACGACGGAGTCCGAGTGCCACGTGTCGACCGGGTCGATGTCGTAGACGGCGCGGATGTTCACGGTGTTCATGTCGAGGTCGCGCGTGATGCTCACGAGGCGCTCGTCGAAGCCCTCCACCGTCTTCAGCATGTCGTCCTTCGTGACCTGCGGGTTCCAGGTGCCGTCCGGGCACAGGGCGGTGATGTCGAACGACACCTGGCCCCGGTGGCGCAGCGGCAGCAGGTAGATCTTCGTGCCCTTGCCGATGTACATCCGGAGGTTGTCGTCGACGACCATCCCGTGGGCGGCGTCGACGGGGATGACCGCGCGGTAGGCGTGCTCGCCCGAGAACACCGGGCCCTTCTCGCCGAACAGCTGCCCCCGCACCACCGACTTGATGCCGTCGGCGCCGACGACCAGGTCGGCCTCGACGGTCTTGCCGCCCGCGAAGGTGAGGACGGAGCTGTCCCCCTTGTCCTCGATGCTCTCGAGCTTGTGGCCGAGGTGCACCATGCCCTCGGGAAGGACGCCCAGAAGCGCGTCGATGAAGTCACCGCGGTGGATCAGGTGGGTATGGGTCTGTTCGCCGTCGGCCGGCCACGTCTCTTTCATGATCGGGTCACCGGTGGCCGTGAGGATCTCGAAGTACTCGCTCGGCGAGGTCACCTTCGCGATCGCGTCGAAGATCCCCCACTGGCGGAACCGGTTCATGGTGACGGGACGCAGACCGATGCCGGCGCCCACCTCCCGGATCTGGTTGGCCTGCTCGTAGACGTCGACCTCGGCGCCGAGCAGGCTCAGGGCCTTGGCCGCCGCCGCGCCGCCGTACCCCGCTCCGACGATGGCGATCTTCAGGTTCTTCAGGTCTGAGGACTGCATGGTGGTTCTCTCTTTACTTCTGAAGGGTGAGGAAGTCGGCCGGGTTGTCGACGAAGATCGTCTCGATGGCGGCCTCGTCGAGACCGGCGGCGCGGAGGTCCGGGATGAGGTCCTCGAAGATGTAGTTGACGGTGTGGCCCTCGACGCCCGGCCAGCCCAGCGGGCTGCAGTTGGCGTCGGCGGAGGCGAGGACCTGCTTGAGCCGCCGGCCCCCGTCGATGAACCGCATGAAGTGGTCCAGCCGCTCCTTGCGGGGGCGGGCCCAGAACGGCGGGTCGGGCAGCTCGGTCTCGTAGCCGAAGGTGTCGAAGCCGATGCGGCCGCCCTTCTCCGCGATCCAGACGTCGCGCGTCTTGTCGGCGTTCACGCCGTCGTCGACGTGCCCGAACAGGACGCGGTCCAGCGGCAGGCCCTCCTCGTCGAAGATGGCGATCGCGTTCTCGGCGTCGATCGCGAGGTGGGTCAGGATCGGCACGCCCGTGGTGAGCGAGGCGCGGGCCGCGGCGCGGTAGATCCGCTTGTCCAGGTCCGTCATGCGGCCGCCACGGCTGACACCGACCTTGATGACACCGGCGAGGCCGCCGGTGCTGCCGATGCCGACGGTGATCTCGTGGACGAACTGCCGCATCAGGTAGTCCACGTCGGCGTTCGCGAAGTGCGGCAGGGCGGTGTCGCCGCCGACGAAACCGGTGCAGGCGACGATGTGGACGCCGGTCTTCGCGGACAGCGACTTGTAGTAGTCGACGTCACGGCCGTTGCAGATGCCGGTCGCGTCGACGAAGGTGCCGCCGCCGTACTCGTGGAACGCGCGCAGCTTCGGAACGGTCTCCTCGTACCGCTGCTCGGGGGTCTTCCACCACTTGGTGTCCAGTTCGGAGCCGGGCATGCCGTACCCGATGTGCTCGTGGACCGCGACGAGTCCCAGCTCCTCGGCCGGGACCGGCCCCAGGACCGTGTTCACTCTCGACACAACACTCACCTTTGAGTAAGAGACTTGATGGTCGTTCGTGCCGGCGCGCTCAGCGCACCGACAGCAGGTCGCGCGGGTTCTCCACGAGAATCCGCCGCGCGTCCTCGTCGCTGAGACCCTGTGTCTTCAGGAGCGGGACGAAGCTGGTCAGGACATGGCTGTACGGCAGGTCGTTGCCGGGGTGGCCCTTCGCCACCCCGGTCGCGCTGCTCGAGAGCAGGATCCGGTTGCCGAGGCCGGCCCGCACGAGGTCGGCGACCAGGGCGGCGCGCTCGGCGTCGGTGACGTGTTCCCCGTCCTCCACGCCGACGTGGTCGAGGGCGACGTAGGCGCCTCGCCGGGCGACCTCCAGGGGTGCTCCGGCGGCGACGGCGTCCTTGCGGTCGAGTCCGCCGACGACGACACGGTCGGCCGCCAGCTTCTCGTCCAGGACGACGTCCAGGTCGTGCGGGGCGTCGCGCCCGTAGCGGATGGAGACCGCGACGCCGGTACTCAGAGCGGTCCGGGCCGCACCCCGGAACAGGCTCTCGTCGGTCGCGGTCATGCCCTCGCGGGTCGCGGTGGTGGCCACCAGGCCCGCCGCGCCGCGGCGCTCGACCCGCGGGACCACCATGCCCTCAGTGACCTCCTTGGTGAAGAGGTCGGCGAACTTCTCGGCCGGCCACGGCGTCGGCGGGTTGGTCTGCGGCGTGAGGAAGTAACCGCCGAGCAACTCCTCGGGACCCTGACCCGTCGACGCGACGATGTGCACGCCGGTCGTACGGGCGAGGGTCTCGTACAGCCGGACGTCCCGGCCGTGGAACATGCCGGTGCTGTCGACGATCGTGCCGCCGCCGTGGGCGCGGAAGTCCTTCAGCTTCGCAGCGAGGGTCTCGAAGATCTCGGCGCGGTCGATGGTGATGTCGAAGGCGTGCTCGGCGCCTGGCACCACCGACAGCAGCGCCTCATGGACCGAGACGACACCCAGCTCGGTGGCCGGCACCGGGCCCAGGACGGTGTTCACGGTGTTGCTCTCGACGCTCATGCCTTGCCTCACATGTCCGGTGTGGGGTGCCCGCGCACCCTGTGGCTGCGGTCACGGTAGCCATTCGCTTTACATGGAGTCAATGAAACGAACACCACGAAAAAACAATTCGCCAAGGGTTGCGCGAATGTGACCGATCCCCTTGCCGGGTATTGTCGAGCGCATGACACATGCAGATCGTGCATGTCGTGGCATGTAAAGCATTCACTTGTTCGATATCAGGTCGGACACTTCACTGTGGGGCATGAACACCCCGCCTACCTCCGACGTCGACCTCTTCGCCGACGAAGTCCTCGATCCTTACCCCGTCTACGCCGAACTCCGGGAACGGGGCCCCGTCGTCCACCTCCCGGAGAACGACGTCTACGCGCTGACGCGGTACGACGTCGTCCGTGGCGCCCTCGCCGACTGGGAGTCGTTCTCCTCGGCCTCGATCGCCTTCAATCCGATGGCCAACGAGGCGCTCACCGGCACCTCGCTGGCGTCCGACCCGCCCGTGCACACCCAGCTGCGCGCCACGCTCACCGAGAACCTCTCCCCGCGTGCGCTGCGCGGTCTCAAGGCCGGGATCGAGACGAAGGCGGACGCTCTCGTCGCCGCGCTCGTCGAGAAGGGCTCCTTCGAGGCCATCGACGCGCTCGCCCGGGCCTTCCCGCTGGAGGTCGTCGCGGACCTGATCGGCTTCACCGGTCACGTACGCGACAACATGCTCCGCTGGGGACAGGCCGCCATGCAGGTCCTCGGCCCCATGAACCAGCGCACGGCCGAGAACTTCCCCGTCGCCGGCGAGCTCTACGCCTGGTGCTCCCAGGTCGAGGCCGACGACCTCGCGGAGGGGTCCGTGGGCCGCGGCATCTTCGAGGCCGAGGCCCGCGGCGCCATCCCTGCGGACACGGCCGGCCACATCATCCACCAGTACCTCGGGGCCGGCGTCGACACCACCATCGCGGCGATCGGAAACATCGTCGCTCTCTTCGCCCGGCATCCCGACCAGCTCGCCCTGGTCCGCGAGAACCCGTCGCTGGTCCCCGCGGCGTTCAACGAGGTACTGCGCTTCTGGGCTCCCGTCCACGCCTGGGGCCGACGCGTCACGAAGGACGTCACGATCGAAGGGGCGGTCGTCCCGGCGGGCGCACAGGTCGCGATCCTGTTCGGCGCCGGCAACCGCGACCCCCGGCACTACGAGAACCCGGACGCCTTCCTCGTCGAGCGCAATCCGGTCGACCACCTGTCGTTCGGCTACGGCCCCCACGGCTGCGCCGGCCAGGGGCTCGCCCGCCTGGAGGCCCACGCCGTGATCGAGGCGCTCTCCCGGCGTGTCGAGCGCCTCGTCGCCGGACCCGAGGTCCGCGTCCCCAGCAACACCACCCGGAGCATCGAGGAGCTCCCCGTCCTGGAGGTGATCCCCGCATGAAGATCGTCCTTGACCGCCCCCGCTGTGAGGGCCACGGGCTGTGCGAGGAGGCCGCGCCGCAGCTCATGCACCTCGACGACGAGGGCGAACTGGTCCTGGACCGCGAGGAGGTCGGTGAGGCCGACGCCGCCCTGGCGAACGCCGCCGTCCGTGTGTGCCCGGTCGCGGCGCTGAGGGTCGTATGAGCGCCGGCACCCTGAAGCGCGTCGTCGTCGTCGGCAACGGGATCGCCGGGCTCACCGCGGCCGACACCCTCCGCGAGGCCGGCTTCGACGGCGAGCTGACCATCGTCGGCGACGAACAGCACCCGGCATACAGCCGCCCGGCCCTGTCGAAGTCGCTCCTGCTCGACGGTGACGACACGTCGTCGCACGAGCTGCCGCCGGCCGGCCACGGGGCGAGCGAACTGCTGGGCGTACGGGCGACCGGCCTCGACCTCGACCGCCGGCTCGTCATGCTCGACGACGGTACGGCGCTACCGTACGACCGCGTCGTTCTGGCCACCGGTTCCCGGGCGCGACGTCTCTCCGATCTGCCCGGGGAAGTCACCCTGCGCGGACTCGACGACGCGCTCTCCCTGCGCGGCCGGCTGGCGACCGGGCCGTCGGTCGTCGTGGTGGGCGGCGGCCCACTCGGCATGGAGATCGCGTCCGGATGTCTGGCCGGCGGCTGCAAGGTCACGCTCGTCTCCCAGGGCGCGCCGCTGATTCTCCAGCTCGGCCCGTATCTCGCCGACGTGTTCGTCAAGGCCGCCCTGGGCCAGGGTCTCACCGTCGTGGAGACCGCGGCCGCCCGGCTCGAGGGGAGCGACGGAAGCACCCGGGTCGTCCTCGACGAGGGCGGGGTTCTCGAGGCCGAGGTGATCCTGACCGCCGCCGGCGACGTTCCCAACACCGAGTGGCTCGCCGAATCGGGACTCATCGCCAAGGGCGCCATCCCGGTCGACGAGCGCGGTCTCGTCCGCCCCGACGTGGCGGCTGTCGGCGATCTCGCGGCCTTCCCCACCCCGCAGGGACTGCGCCGCATCCCTCTGTGGAGCAGCGCGATCGAGCAGGCGAAGGTCGCGGCGCGGGCACTCGTCCGCGGCGACGAGGCTCCGCCGCTGCAGTTTCAGCCGTACTTCTGGACGGAGCAGTTCGGACTGAGT
Organism: Streptomyces sp. NBC_01788; assembly: GCF_035917575.1. Classification (GTDB taxonomy): domain Bacteria; phylum Actinomycetota; class Actinomycetes; order Streptomycetales; family Streptomycetaceae; genus Streptomyces. Next base: position 979,776 of record NZ_CP109090.1, read on the forward strand.
CTGAAGGCGGTGGGCAACCTGCCGGTTGAAGGGGAGCCGGAGTACGTCGAGGGACGGCCTGGCGGCGGTCCGGCGCTGATGCGCTGGTCGCAAGAGGACGGCACCGGTGACGCCGTGGCGCTCAACTACCGGATCCCGATCCCCCGGCTGCGCCGGATGACCCGGACGGCCACGTAGGGTTCGCCGCATGAGCACAGAGGATCGGGACACCACGGGTTCGGGCCTGGACCGGCTGGCCTCGGTCAACCTGAACCTGCTGGTGCCCCTCCTCGCGCTCCTCGAGGAGCGTTCGGTGACCAGGGCCGCGGAGCGGGTCGGTCTGTCCCAGCCGGCCATGAGCCACGCCCTGACGAGAATGCGGCGCATGCTGGGGGACGACCTCGTCGTCCGGCAAGGGAGCGGGGTCACGCTGACACCGCGCGCACTGGAGTTGGTGGGGCCGCTGCGCAGTGCCCTGCAGCAGACGGCACGCATCGTGAACTTCCCCCTCTTCGACCCCGCGACGGACCGGCGGGTCATCACGGTCGCCATGACGAACAGCACGGCGTTCGTCGTGGGGCCCCGGCTGACCCGGCTCGTCACCGAGCGCGCTCCGCACGCCACGCTGCGACTGCGGACGATCACAGTGCCGACCGAGGCGACCTTCACCGATCAGGGCGTCGACGTCGTGCTGATCTCCGAGGGGCACTTCTCGCCGTATCCGCGCGAGCGCCTGTACGACGACCGCTGTGTGGTGGTGGCCTCACCGGACACCCCACCGGACGTCGGCGCGCTCGAACTCCTGACGACACAGCCGCACATCGTCGTCGACACCGACCGGCGGGTCTTTCCCTACTCCGTGCTGGAGGACAAGGGCATCCCCTACCGGGTGGGCCAGCTGAGCTCCGACTTCCTGCTGGTGCCCTTCCTGGTCGCCCGCGCGGGCGGCGTCGCCCTCCTGCGCTACCGGGTCGCCACCGCCATGCGCACGCTCGCCGACGTGCGGATCGAGGAGTTCCCCTTCCCGCTTCCCGGACTCGGGATCGACATGGTCTGGAACCCCCGGCTGGCCGATCAGGACTTCATCGAGTGGCTCCGGGCGCTGCTCTTCGACGTCGCGGCGGGGCTCTGACCCCGGTCAGCTCAGCAGCCGCACCCAGCTGGCACCGAGCTCGTCGAGCATCTGGTCGCGCGTGATCTTCCAGTCGGCACCGTCCCAGTGCTGGGCGACATAGTCGAGCTGGGACATGGCGAGAACGCCCCGGAAGTGGCGTTGGTGGGGTTCGAGGCGCCCGGCCGCGGTCAGCCCGTCCTCGATGTCGCTGATGGCCTCCTCCAGCCACCGCTCGACCAGGTCGGGGAGTTCCGGATCGATCACCGCGGCGTCGCGGCCGATGCGGATGATCGGCCGGATGGCCGGCCAGCTCTCGGCGGTCCGCCGCAGCCACGCCATGATCGCCTCCGGCGTCCCCTCGGCGACGGTGGCCACCAGATCCCGCGCCGTGGAACCGTGTTCGGGAGAGCGGACGCGCTGCAGCACCTCGTTGAGCTGCTCGTCGATCAGTGCCCTCATCAGGTCACTGCGCGAGGGGAAGTACGCGTAGAAGGTCACGCGCGTGGTGCCCGCGGCGGTCGCGATGTCGTCGACCGTGGTGGCTGCGTACCCCTTCGTCTTGAACAGCTCGAGTCCCGACTCCAGCAGCAGACGGCGGGTCATCTGCTTCTGTGCCTCACGAAGGTTCGCCATGCCCGAGATCCTAACGCCGTCTCTGCATGGCGAACGCACACACCGGACTTTCACTTTACATGCCATTCGCGATCTTTATCTGACGTAATGGCTTCAGACGTGCAACTGCACGGAGAGCCGCTCCCTCAGTTCCGCCACCGTGATGCCGTACGTCTCCAGGACCCGGACCCCGTCCGGGCCGACGGCCAGGACGCCGTGGTCGGTGTAGACGCGGTGGACACAGCCGGGTCCGGTGAGCGGGTACGTGCACGCGGGGACCAGTTTGGGGGCGCCGTCCCGGGTGAACAGCTTCATCATCACCAGGACCTGCCGTGCTCCGACGGCGAGGTCCATCGCTCCGCCCACGGCGGGGATGGCGTCGGGGTCACCGGTGTGCCAGTTGGCCAGGTCACCGTGCTGGGACACCTGGAACGCCCCGAGGACGCACACGTCCAGGTGACCGCCGCGCATCATCGCGAAGGAGTCGGCGTGGTGGAAGTACGCCGCCCCCGGCAGCTCGGTGACCGGCACCTTCCCGGCGTTGGTGAGATCGGGGTCGATCTCGTCGCCGGTCGCGGCCGGGCCCATGCCGAGCATGCCGTTCTCGGTGTGCAGCACGATCCCCGCGTCCGGCGACAGGTGCTCGGCGATCCGGGTCGGCTGCCCGATGCCGAGGTTGACGTACGAGCCGGCCGGGATGTCGCGGGCGATGCGGGCGGCGAGTTCGTCGGTGGTGAGCGGGCCCCGGCCGGTGTGCTCCACGGTGGTGGCTGCGGTCGTCATCAGCGGGCTCCTTGCACGGTCAGTCGGCGGGCCTCGGCCCGCACCAGGCGGTCGACGTAGATGCCTGGGGTGACCACGGTCTCCGGGTCGATCTCCCCGACGGGCACGATCTCGGTGACCTGGGCGACGACCGTGCCGGCCGCGGTGGCCATGACGGGGCCGAAGTTCCGGGCGGTCTTGCGGTAGACGAGATTGCCCACGCTGTCCGCCCGGTGCGCCGAGATCAAAGCCACGTCGCCCTTGATCGGGTACTCCAGGACGTGGACGCGTCCGCCGATTTCCCGGGTCTCCCTGCCCTGCGCCAGCGGGGTGCCGACGCCGACCGGGCTGTAGAAGGCGCCGATGCCCGCCCCTGCGGCCCGCATCCGCTCGGCGAGGGTGCCTTGCGGTACGACCTCCAGCTCGACCCGGCCGGCCCGGTACAGGCCGTCGAAGACGTAGGAGTCGCTCTGCCGGGGAAAGGAGCAGATCACCTTGCGCACCCGGCCGGCCTTCAGCAGCGCGGCCAGGCCCACGTCCCCGTTGCCGGCGTTGTTGGACACCACGGTCAGGTCGCCGGCGCCCTGCCGGATGAGGGCGTCGATGAGGTCGAACGGCATGCCCGCCAGACCGAATCCGCCCACCAGGACCGTCGAGCCGTCCTCGATGCCCGCCACGGCCTCGTCGGCAGTGGCGGCGATGGTCGTGGTCATCCCTTGCTCACCTCGTCGGTCACGTTCTCCAGGACCATGGCGAGGGCCTGGCCCACGCCGATGCAGATGGCCGCGACGCCCCAGCGCTGTCGCCGCTCGCGCAGCACCTTGGCCAGGGTCCCGAGGAGCCGGCCGCCGGAGGCGCCCAGCGGGTGTCCGAGCGCGATGGCGCCGCCCCGGGTGTTCACGATCTCCGGGTCGACGCCCCAGGCGTCCACGCAGGCGAGCGACTGGACCGCGAACGCCTCGTTGAGCTCGACCGCGCCGACGTCGCCCCAGCCGATCCCGGCCCGGCGCAGCGCCTTCTCGGCCGCCTCCACCGGGGCGAAGCCGAACATCTGCGGCTCGACCGCGTGCACGCCGCGCCCGGCGACGCGGGCGACAGGGGCCAGCCCGATCCGGCCGGCCGCCGCCCCGGTCCCCAGCAGCACGGCCGACGCCCCGTCGCTCAGCGGGGAGGCGTTGCCGGCCGTGATCGTCCCGTCCGGGCGGAACGACGGTGTCAGTGCTGACAGCTTCGTGGGGTCGGTGCCGGGGCGGATGCCCTCGTCGCGGGCGAGGTCCTCCGTCGGGAGGACCAGGTCGTCGTAGAAGCCGTCGTCCCAGGCGGCGGCCGCGAGCCGGTGCGAGCGCACCGCGAACTCGTCCTGCCGCTCACGGGAGATCGAGAACTTCTCCTGGAGCAGTTCGTTGCTCTCCCCCAGCGAGACCGTCCACTCCTTGGGCATCGCCGGGTTGACCAGCCGCCAGCCCAGGGTGGTGGAGACGGCGGTGACATCGCGGGCGGGGTAGGCCCGGTCCGGTTTGGGCAACACCCAGGGTGCCCGGGTCATGGACTCCACGCCGCCGGCGACGACGACATCCGCGTCGCCGGACTCCAGGGTGCGCGAGGCGATGATCGCCGCGTCCAGACTGGAGCCGCACAGCCGGTTCACGGTGGTGGCGGGGACGCTCACCGGCAGACCCGCCAGCAGCACCGCCATCCGGCCGACGTTGCGGTTGTCCTCACCGGCGCCGTTGGCGTTGCCCCACACCACGTCTCCGATCGCGGCGTGGTCCAGGCCGGGCACCTTGGCGAGCAGGCCGGTCAGCGCGGTGGCGGCGAGGTCGTCGGGGCGCGCCCCGGCGAGGGCCCCGTTGAACCGGCCGAACGGGGTGCGGGCCGCCGCGTACAGGTAGGCGTCGCTCATGCCGCGTCACCCGCGAGCACCGATTCCCCGACGGCCGCCGAGGACAGCGGAACCGGCGTGAACATCTCCGGCTCCTCGTCCGGCGTCAGCGCGGTCGGCCCGTACAGCCAGTCGGTGAACGCGTAGTCGTACGTGTCGCGGACGCGCAGCAGCACATTGCGCTGCTCGCGGGCGACACCGTCGAGGTGCCACAGCTCGCCCCACTTGCGGGAGGTGGTCAGCACGCGGCGGCAGTGCTCCGGGCGGACGGCCTCGTAGGCGGCGAGCGCGGTGCTCCAGTCGACCGTGCCGTCCTCGGCACGGTTGCGGGCGACGTGCTCGCCCAGCACCCAGCCGTCCTCGATCGCCATGATCGCGCCCTGTGCGATGTACTGCAGCGGTGGGTGCGCGGAGTCACCGAGCAGCGCGATCCGGCCGTGGACCCAGTTCATGATCGGGTCGCGGTCGAACATCCGCCACCACTTGTCCCGCCACATGAACAGCAGACCCTCCCGGACGAAGTCGGAGGTCTTGGCGAAGGCGGCGTCGAGCTCGTCGGGCGTGCCCCAGTCCTCCTGCCCGGCCAGCGCCTTGGGCGACTCGAAGACCGCGACCTGGTTGAGCATCTCGCCGCCGCGCAGGCCGTAGTGGACGAAGTGGCAGCCGGGGCCGACGTACACCACGACCTCGCTGAGGTCGACGGCCTTCACCCGCGGCTGCTCGGCAGGCACGGTGCCGCGGTAGGCGACGTACGCCGAGGAGACGGGCTGGTCGTCGACGAACAGCTTGCGGGCCGGAGAGTGCAGGCCGTCGGCCGCGATCACCATGCCCGCTTCGTGGGTCTCGCCGGAGGCGACGGTCACACGGGCGCCCCCGTCGGTGTTCTCGTACGAGGTCACGCGTGCGTCGTTGATCAGCTCGACACCGGCGCGTTCGCAGGCACGCAGCAGGAGGCCGTGCAGGTCGCTGCGATGGATGACGAGGTACGGGTAGCCGTAGCGCTTCTCCAGGTCGCGCAGGTCGAGCCGGGTCAGCTCGTCGCCGTCGACGGCGTCGCGCATGACCATCGCGTCCGGGACGACGCCGAGGCGCTTGGCCTCCTCCAGGAGACCGTAGTCGTCGAGGATGCGGGTGCAGTTGGGGGCGAGCTGGATGCCGGCGCCGACCTCGCCGAAGGCGGGGGCGCTCTCCAGCAGGCGGACGCTCTGGCCCTGGCGGGTCAGCGAGAACGCGACGCCGAGGCCGCCGATGCCGCCGCCGACGACGATCACATCAGGGTGGGACATGGGATGCACTCCTCTACAGCCACGGGCCGAGCTCGGGGGCGTCGGCGAGCAAGTGGGGACGGCCGGCCAGCCAGGCGGCGACCTCGGGCAGGGGGCCGTCGGGGAGCTCGGTCAGCCCGCGTTTGGCGCTGATCTCGGCGACCAGGGCGGTCAGGAATCCCTTCGGGAGGTCGGCGAAGGTGACGACGCCGGCGCCGAGGTCGACGGCGTGGACGCACACCTCGCGGGCGCGCATCCACGGGAGTTCGGTGGCGGGGACAGTGCGGCCCTGGGCGGTGACGACCTTTTGCTGCCACTGCTCGTCGGTGAGCCCGTCCAGTCCCTCCGCGAGCCGGTGCGCGGAGGTGGTCAGCCAGGATCGGAGCTGGTCGGCCGACAGGGCCGGGCCCTTGGCGATACCGGCGGCGCGCTCCTCGGCGGAGGCGTACATCGGCGTCTCCTCGCCGGTGGCCGCCCAGTGCACCAGGTTGCACAGGGCGTCGGCGTTGGCGGCGACGTGCGCCACGACGTGCCCCCGGGTCCACTCCGGCAGCACGCTCGGGGCCGAGAAGCCGGCCTCGTCGAGGCCCGCGACGGCGTCGAGCATCAGCTCGGTGCCCGTGCGGGCCCACGCGCGCGCGTCGGCGAAGGTCCGCGTGACCTCGGTCATTCCGCGACCACCTTGTTGGTGCAGGCGCCCAGGCCGGCGATCTCGGTGACCACGGTCTGGCCGGGGAGCAGGAAGACCTTCGGGTCGCGGGCGTTGCCCACGCCCGCCGGGGTGCCGGTGGCGATGATGTCGCCCGGACGCAGGGTGATGACGGTGGAGATGTACTGCACCAGGAAGACCGGGTCGAACAGCAACGTTCCGGTGTCGTCCTGCTGCATGACCTGGCCGTCGACGACCGTCTTCACTTCGAGCGCGGGGCGGACGCCGCCGACCTCGTCGGGGGTGACGACGTAGGGGCCGACCGGAGTGGAGGCCTCCCAGATCTTGCCCTGGGTCCACTCGATGGTACGGAACTGCCAGTCGCGCACCGAGATGTCGTTCATGACGGTGAAGCCGGCGATGGCGTCGGCGGCCTGCTGCTCGTCGGCGCGGCGCACCTGCTTGCCGATCACGACGGCCAGCTCGACCTCCCAGTCGAGTGCGTCGGTCTCGGCCGGCTTGACGATGTGGTCGTGCGCGCCCAGCAGGGTGTCGGCGAACTTCGGGAAGAGCGTCGGGTGACTCGGCAGATCCCGGCCCATCTCCTTGATGTGGTTGGTGTAGTTGTGGCCGACGCAGACGACCTTGGAGGGGTTCGGGACGACCGGCGCGAAGTCCGCCGCCTCGGCCGGGTAGGTGGTGCCGGACGCTGCGGCGGCCCTGGCCTGCCAGCCGTCCTCGGCGAACAGCTCGCCCAGGTCGGCGTACCCGAGGTCGACCAGGAGGTCTCCGTCGAGGCGGACCGCCCGGGTGCCGTCGGCGGTGCGGATGGTGGCGAGCTTCATGGTCAGGCGTCCTTCTGGGTGCGGTTGAGCCGGAGCGCCTCGAAGACGGGCGCGTCGGAGAAGCGGAAGAGGTCGAGGGCTCCCTCGTCGGAGTCGGTGGCGCCGGCCTCGGACCTGGCGGCGAACGGTTCCCAGGACGGGACGACGAACAGGTCGCCGCGGGTGACCGTCCAGGACGTGTCGCCGACGGTCACCAGGCCGGAGCCGTCGAAGACCTGGTAGACCGACGAACCGGTCTCGCGCACCGGCGCGGTCTCGGCGCCGCGGGCGATGCGGTGGAACTCGGCGCGGACGGTCGGCAGGACGTCGGAGCCGTCGTGCGGGTTGGAGTAGCGCACCGCGGCGTGGCCGGGTTCGACGGTGCCGCCGAAGCCCTCCTTCTCCAGCAGCAGCTGGTCCCGCAGGGCCGCGTTGGTGTACTCCCACTTGTACGACAGCAGCGGGCTGCCCGGCGTGGCGGGTACTGCCGACAGCGGGCGCAGGCCCGGATGACCCCACAGGCGCTCGGAGCGCGACCGCACGGGGGTGATCCGCTCGGCGTCGCTGATCTCGTCGCGGCCGAACTCGAAGAACTGCGCCTCGGTGACGTACTGGAAGGGGATGTCCAGACCGTCGATCCAGGCCATCGGCTCGGAGGTCGCGTTGTGGTGGGCGTGCCAGTTCCAGCCCGCCTGCGGGAGGAAGTCACCGCGGTTCATCGGCACCGGGTCGCCGCCGACGACCGTCCACACGCCCGAACCCTCGACGACGAAGCGGAAGGCGTGCTGGGTGTGGCGGTGCTCGGGGGCGTCCTCGCCGGGCATGAGGTACTGGATGGCCGCCCACAGCGTCGGCGTGGCGAAGGGCCTGCCGCCGAGGGAGGGGTTGGCCAGCGCGATGGCCCGGCGCTCACCGCCCCGGCCGACCGGCACCAGGCCGCCGGCCCGGTCCGCAAGCTCCCGCAGCCTCTCCCAGCGCCACAGGTGCGGCACGGCACGCGAGCGCGGGTGGGCCGGCATCAGGTCGCCGATCTCGGTCCACAGCGGGACGAGCAGTTCCTGTTCGAAGCCCCGGTAAAGCTCTTCGAGCGCCGGGGTGACCTCGGGCTGCCCCTCCGCGGCGACAGCCTGGAGCCGGACCGGGGAACCCGTGGCGGTGTCTTGGGCTATGGAGGTCTCAGTCACGGCATCAGCGTGCGCCGCGTCTGGTGAGGGAACATGGAGATTCTGGAGAGCAGAATCAGGGGACGCGCCATGGACAAGCCGCTGAAGACACCGCCGCCCTACCCGATCGCCAGCGTGGACCACGCGCTGCGGGCGGCGACCATCCTGCAGATGGAGGGCGGCACGACCGTCTCGCAGATCGCCGAGCGGCTGGGCGTCGCTCGGTCCACCGCCCACCGGATCCTGGCGATGCTGGTCTACCGGGACTTCGCCGTGCAGGACGAGGACCGCCTCTACCGCGCGGGACCGGTGCTGGAACTCGCCGCGCACTCCCAGTCCCTGGTCTCACGGCTGCGTGCGGCGGCCCTGCCCCACCTGCACCGGGTCGTCGATCTGCTCGACGAGACCGCGAACCTGACGGTGCGCACCGGGGACACGGCCCGGTTCATCGCCAGCGTCGAGTGCCGGCAGGCCCTGCGGGTCGGCTCCCGGGAGGGCATGGTGTTCCCGGCGCACCGCACCACGGCGGGACTGCTCCTGCTCGCCGAACTCTCCGACGAGGAACTGGACGAGGTGTACGCCCCCGAGCGCTACCGCGACCGTCCGGCCGACCGACCGGACCTCGCCCGCCTGCACACGGAGCTGAAACGGCTGCGGCGCAACGGGTTCGCCGTCAACAAGGAACGGTCCGAGCGGGGTCTGATCGCCGTCGGCGTACCGGTACGTGATCGGGACGGGACCGCGCTGGCCGGCCTGTCGGTGTCGATGCCCACCGTGCGCTACGACCCGCACCGCCTGCAGCCCCTGGTGGCCACTCTGGACGCCGCCGCGCGCGCCCTGGAGACGGACCTGGCCGAGCGGTTCTGAGCCCCCGGCTCGCCTTACATCAAGACTGCTGATTTTAAGTTGTGCGCATTTCATTGACGTGACGTAAAGCGAAGTGTCATCCTCCACGACACCACGCCGGACTCGCGACGTGCCCTCTCCCCCACCGCGTGCGCCGAGCCGAGCGCTTTCACGCTCTCGGGGCTCCCGCTTCCGGGACGCCCGCCTTCCCCAGCCAGGGAGAACAGCAATGACGCTCAACAACGGGACGCCCACGTCCCAGGGCCCAACCGCGGGGGCCGCCCGGAGACCGGGCTACGCGGGAACACTGGCTGCCGCCTGCGGTGCGGTCTTCGTGGCCCAGGTCGCGAACGCGCTGCCGGCCTCGCTGCTCGGACTCTTCCAGGAGGACCTGAACACACACGGATCCCAGCTGACGTGGATCACCGCCGCGTTCATGATCGCCGTGGTCTGCTTCGAGTTCACCTTCGGTGTCCTCGGTGACCTCTTCGGGCGGCGAAGGCTGGTCGTGGCCGGCACGGCCCTGGTCGCCGCGGGCAGCACCGTGGCCGCGCTCGCGCCCACCGTGCAGGTGTTGTGGATCGGCGCCGCCCTCAACGGGCTGGGGGCCGGCGCCATGTTCCCCGGCTCGCTCACCGCGATCACCGCCGTCACCCGCACCCTGCGGGAACGGGCGCACGCGGTGGCACTCTGGAGCGGTTTCCTGTCCGCCGGCGCCGCCGTCTCGCCTCTGCTCGGCGGCATGTTCGCCAAGGTCGGGTCGTGGCGTGGTTCCTTCGGGGTGCTCGTCGGACTCGCCCTGGTCAGCATGGTGCTCACCCTGGTGCTGGCCACGGAGTCGAATGCGCCCGAGGGCCGCAAGTTCGACATAGCTGGTCAGATCACTTTCGCTGTCGGTCTCATCCTGGTGCTGTACGGCGCCGTCGAGGGTCCCGAGTCGGGCTGGACCACCCTTCCCGTCATCCTCGCCTTCGCCTTCGGCATTTGCTTCCTCGCCGGATTCGTCGTGGTGGAGCTGGGCGCCGAATCCCCCATCTTCGACCTGAAGCTGTTCCGCAACCGGGCCTTCACCGTGTCGTCCGTCGCCGCGGTCATCGGCATGCTCGCCTTCCTCGGCGCCTGCTTCGCGATGAGCATGTGGCTGGGTCCTGTGCAGCACCAGGACCCGATCCGTGTCGGAATCCTCTTCCTGCTCCTCCAGGGACCCGCCTTCGTACTCATCCCGGTCGTCTCGCGCCTCCTGCACCGGGTCGCCGCGTCCTGGCTGCTGACCTCCGGGTTCGCCCTGATGGCGGTCGGCTGCCTCCTGTTCACCCGGCTGGACGTCACCGACCCGGAACTCGGCGCGTTCCTCGCCCCCGCCCTGCTGATCGGCATCGGTTTCGCCCTGACCGTCAGCTCGGTGACGGCCGTGGCGCTGAACAGCGTGCCCCTGCACCTGGCGGGCATGGCCAGCGCCACCACCAACATGCTGCGCGACCTCGGCTTCGCCCTCGGCCCCGTCGTCGTCAGCGCGGTCGCCCTCTCCAACGCGGGGGCGGCGTTTGCGGCGAACCTGTCCGACGCGGACCTGCCGGGCGGTCAGGCGGCAGCGGCACGCGAGATCGCCGAGGCCGGAGGGCCCATCGCCGTGAACAGCCTGCCGCCCGACGCCCTGGGATCCGCGGCGCACGGTCTGGCCCTGGAGGCCCTGGGCAGTGGTTTCAGCACCGCGTTCCTGGTGTGTGGTGTGGCGGCCGCCGTCGCCGCGGCCCTGACCGCCTTCGGCATGATCGGGCTCCACGCCCGCCGTTCCGCCGAGGACGAGGCACCCGTACCGCCGGCTCCGGGAAGCGACGGCGGAGCGGAATCGGCTCCGGCCGTCCTCCATCCCTGACCTCAGCGACTCCTCAGGACGTCACCGGGGCGATCGACGCGCACCACCCCGTCTGCCGCACACCGGGCGCGGCGGACGGGCCGTGTGCCCGGCTTCGGCCCACCTCTCCGCCCCACCCGCCATCAGCCGTCGGCGGCGGGCGAGTTGGCGCCGCGGCGCAGGCCAGCTGCGGCGAGGAGGGCACCCGCGACGCACAGGACGGCGGTGACGAGAACGGCGGCGTGCACACCGTTCATGAAGGCGTTGCCGCTGCCCTCGGCGACGGCGGCCTTCAGCTGTGCGGGCATGCCGTCCGTGACCGGCGCGATGCCCATGGCCACGGCATCCTTGGCCTCCTTCAAGCCGTGTGCTGCGGAGGCCGGCACCCCGGCGCCGGTCAGCTCCCCGGTGAGCGTAGCTCCGACCCGGCTGCTGATCAGCGAGACCAGAACGGACGTACCGAGGGCGCCGCCGATCTGCAGTGCGGTGGACTGCAGGCCGCTCGCCACACCGCCGTCCCGGACGGGCGCGTTGCCGACGATCGCGTCGGAGGAGGCCGACATGACCATGCCGACGCCCAGGCCGATCAGGACGAATGGCGGCCACATGGCCGCGTACGAGGAGTGCGCGTCCCAGGTCAGCATCCACACGGAGGCCACCGCCTCCAGCAGCATGCCGGCCGGCATGGACAGGCGGGCTCCGAGCCGCTCGGTCAGCGCCGCGCCCAGCGGTGCCGCGACCACGGAGGCCAGGCTCAGCGGCAGGGTGCGCACGCCCACCTCGACCGGGGTCAGACCGCGGACGTTCTGCAGGTACAGCATCAGGAAGAAGATGACACCGAGCAGCACGAAGAAGTTGATCGCGGTGACGAGGGTGCCGATGGTCAGCGCCGGGCTGCGGAACAGTCGCATGGGCAGCAGCGGGTGCCGGACACGGGTCTCGTACCAGCCGAAGAGCACCAGCAGGACCAGTCCGGCGGCCAGGGCGCCCAGGGTTCCTCCCGAGGTCCAGCCCCAGGTCTCGCCCTTGATCACGCCGAAGACCACGGCGACCAGACCGAGCGCCAGCAGGATCACGCCTGGGATGTCGAAGCGGTGGCGGCCGGTGAAGTCCTTGCTCTGCGGCAGCACGAGTGCGCTGAAGACCAGGGTCGCGATGCCGATGGGCGCGTTGATGTAGAACACGGACTCCCAGTTGACGTGCTCGACCAGCAGGCCGCCGACGATCGGTCCGAGCGCGGTCGAGCACGAGGCCACCATGGCCCACAGGCCCACCGCCGTACTGAACTTCTGCGGCGGGAAGACGGCGCGCAGCAGACCGAGTGTGTTGGGTATCAGCAGCGCGGCGCAGAGCCCCTGCAGTGCGCTGAAGACGATCACGCCCTCGACGGAGCCGATCAGCCCGATCATGACGGAGGCCACGACGAAGCCCGCGACTCCGGCCATGTAGTAGGTGCGCCGCCCGAACCGGTCACCCAGCTTGCCGCCCAGGATCAGGGCGGCTGCCATGGCGATGAGGTAGGAGTTGGTGACCCACTGCAGGTCGGCGGTGGACGCGTGCAGGCTGCGGCCGATCTCCGGGTTCGCGATCGAGACCACGGATCCGTCGAGGTTGACCATGAAGAGACCGATCGCGACGGCGATCAGCGTCAGCCACGGATTGGAGCGCGGGCCCCGCTCGGCGCCCAGTGGCGACGGAGCGTACGGAGTGAAGTGGTCCACGGGTGTGGAGGGCATGCATGTGCCTTGTCTGTGGTGAGAACGTCGACAAGTCGACGAGATGGATCAAAGCCTTCGGCACAGGCGGAGATACGGCAGCGTGCCGCCACTACGGGGGGGGGAGGCGCGGCGGGGGGCGGCGCGCTCGAGGTGCGGGCTGCGCGCGCGGCCGGGCGCTCGCCCCTGAGCACCGGTGCCGGAAGGTCAGTCGGCGGAGTAGAAGCGCCGGGTCAACGCCAGCAGCGCGCCACAGGCCGAACCGAGAGCGTCCTGCTCCCCGTCGGTGAGGGACTCCAGCAGACGCGCCACGTGGACTTCCTTCAGCCCCCGCGCTTCCGCGAGTCGCTCCGTGGCCAGCGCCGTGGGGTACAGATGAGCGACCCGCTTGTCGACGGCATCCCGCCTGCGCTCCAACAGCCCCAACTCGGTGAGCTGGGCGACGAGGGCGCTGACATTGTTCGGCTTCATCAGCAGGGCGTCCGCCGCGTCACGGACCGTGATGCCCGCACGCTCCTCGACAAGCCGCAGCAGAGCGAGCTGCCCCTCCGGCAGCGTCGGGTACGGAAAGTCCCGGATCACCTGCCGCTCGAGCGCCCTGTTCAGCACAGGCAGAACCGCCACGAGGACCGAGGCCACGTGGTCGTTCTGCCGGCCAGAGGCACTGGAATCGAGCACACTTCGACTATAGGTACGCCAACATACCTATGTCAACATAGGTACATGCCGGGCGGCCAGACGCAGTAGTCAGTGGCGACCGGCGTTCACCTGGAACTGCTCGACACGAGTGACGGCCCATCAGAGCGAGCGTCACCTGAGCGTCAGGACGGCCGACAGACGTCCGTACCGAGAGCAGTCGGAGGCTGCGTGTGCTATCACAAGCCGTCGGCACCGTTCCTTGGCAGCACCCCCGCCGGTCGGTGGCTCAGGCCCCTTGCGCCATCCGAGTCAGAGAAGCTGGTGAGACCAGCCACGTGGGTCACGACCGCACCCCTCCAACGCTGATGGCGATTCTTGAAAACGGCTCTGTCCGCAGTCCCGTGCAAACGACCAGGTGTGTGCGTTCGGCGGTGAGGCGTGGCACGTGCTGTGCGGCTTACTGGGTTCGGGCGATGAGGAGTGCGACGTCGTCGTGGTCATCGGGGTGGCGCAGGGTGTGCAGGAGGAGGTCGCAGGTCTGTTGCAGGGGGTTGTTGGGTTCGTTGAGGAGGCTGAGGAGGATCTCCAGGCGTTGGTCGATGGGGTCGTGGCGGGTCTCCACGAGGCCGTCGGTGTAGAGGACCAGTAGGTCGCCGGTGGTGAGGTTCACGGTGGTGGTGTCGAAGGGGATGCCGCCGACGCCGAGGGGGGCGCCGGTGGGAAGGTCGAGTAGCCGGGGGGCGGGGCCGGCTCGGGCCAGCGCGGGTGGCATGTGCCCGGCGTTGGCGATGTGGCACTGCATTCGGTGGGGGTCGTAGACCGCGTAGATACAGGTGGCGATGTAGTGCTCGAGACCGCAGGTGATCTTGTCGAGGTGCTGGAGCACTTCGTCGGGGGCCAGGTCGAGGTCCGCGAAGGCACAGGTGGCGGTGCGCAGGCGGCCCATGGTGGCGGCGGCATCGATCCCGTGGCCCATCACGTCCCCGACCACCAGCGCGGTCTTGTCGCCGGGTAGGGGGATGACGTCGTACCAGTCGCCGCCGACCTCGCTGGTGGCCTGGGCGGGCTGGTAGCGGGAGGCGACCTCCAGGCCCACCAGGTGCGGTGGGTGCTCCGGCAGCAGGCTGCGCTGGAGGGTGACTGCGGCGTTGCGCACGCTCTGGTACCAGCGGGCGTTGTCGATGCTGACCGCGGCGCGGTTGGCCAGCTCACTGGCCAGGATGACGTCGTCCTCGTCGAAGGGCAGCGGGTTGCGGGTGCGCTTGAGGTCCAGGGCGCCGAGCACTTCGCCCCGGGCAATGAGCGGCACCGCGAGGTAGGAGTGGACACCGGCGCGGGCCAGGAGCGTGCTGGCCTGCTGATTGCGGGCGATGCGCTGCAGGTCCTCGTCGTCCACATGCCGGACCAGCACCGGCCTTCCGGTGTGTACGCACAGGGTGACCAGGCGGTCGCTGTCGTACGCGGCGGGGTCACCGGCACGGTCGGCGGCGCGGAGGGCCACGGTGGGGAAGGCTGCCTTGACCGCGAGGGCGCGGAAGAGTTCCGGGCCCCTGTCCGGTGTGCCGGTGCGGCGGCAGGCCAGAACGTCGTCGAGGACGTCTACCGCGACCACGTCGGCGAGATCGGGCGTGGCGATCTCGGCCAGTTCACGGGCGGTCAGGTCGACATCCAGGGTGGTCCCTACGCGGACAGAGGCTTCGGCGATCAGGGCCAGGCGCCGCCGGGCCCGATCAGCTTCGGTGGCCGCCAGGTGCCGTTCGGTGACGTCGATGGCCAGGGTCGCGGCGCCGAGGACCCGCCCGCCCGGGTCCTCCAGCCGGTAAAGGGACAGCGACCAGGCGTGCTCGGTGTCGGGGTGGGCGGGAGCGCGGCCGACCGCGTACTGGTCGAGCAGCGGGTTCCCAGTAGTCAGCACCTGGCGCAGGGCCGACTCGATCGTGTCGGTGTCGGGGAAGGGCAGAGTCTCACGGAGGTGGCGGCCGATGCGCGCTTCGGCGGGTACGCCGTCGATACGCTCGAGCGCGGGGTTGACCATCAGGTAGTGAAGGTCGGGGTCCAGCAGAGCCACTCCGATCGGTGACTGGTTGATCAGCCGTTCATACAGGGCCAGGCCGGTCTCCACCCGTTGGAGTGTGGTGCGGTCGGCCGCGATACCCAGGGCGTAGACGTGCCCGAGATCATCCAGCAGCCGCACGTTGCGGAACTCCACCAGGCGGGTGCTGCCGTCCTTGCGCCGGATGGGAAAGGTACCGGCCCAGCTCCGGCCGGTCTCCATCACGTCGGTGAACAGCGACACGACGGACGTCAGGTGCTCCTCGTGCACCAATAGCCGGGCCGCGTACTGGCCAAGTGCCTCCTGGGCCCTGTAGCCGAACAGCTCCTCGGCCTGCGGGCTCCAGAACACGATCCGTCCGTCGGCGTTCAGCACGACCGCGGCGACGCTGAGCACATCCAGCAACCCGCTGAGCTGCGGTGGCCCGGTGCCTGGCTCGTTGCCGCTGGGTGGGAAGGATTCGGATGTCATACCAAACACTCCCTCCGACAGCCGTCGCCACTTGTCCCACAGTGGTCCGTTGGCTTCGTTCCGTGCCTGCAGTCTGGCTTTGGTATCTCCATGGTCCTCCTGAACTGCCGACCTGCCGCGCCACGTGTCACGGACCGAGATCAAGTTCTTGGCGTTCAATCCGGCAGCGTTACCGGCAAGCGGCGGCTCCTTCTGGACAGCACGCCCCGGTCCCAGTGCGGGGTGACTGCTGACGCCCTCACCTCGGGTGGGCGCCAGGGCACAGAAGAGGTCACGTAGCGCTGCAAATTCCGTCCCGTGGTTGTCGTGCGGAACGTCGTCAAGGGATGGAACAGTCTCTCCAGGGGCCGGTGAACGCCGCAGGGGCCCTGTAGGCCTGAAAGCCCAGGCCACTCAGCATCCACAAGTGACGACCAGCGCAGCGCGGCACCGATCGGCTCCATGGTCCTGGCGGCCGTCACGACAGGGGCTGTTCCGCCCAGATGACCTTTCCGTCAGCGGTGTAGCGGGTGCCCCACCGTTCGGTGAGCTGAGCGACGAGGAAGAGCCCGCGCCCGCCCTCGTCCTCGCTCCTGGCCCTGCGTAGCCGGGGTGAGGTACTGCTGCCGTCGGAGACCTCGCAGACGAGGGCGCGGTCGCGGAGCAGCCGTAGCCGGATCGGGCCGGTGGCATACCGGATGGCGTTGGTGACCAGTTCGCTGGCAACGAGTTCGGTGGTGAAGGCCAGGTCGTCCAGCTCCCAGTCGGCGAGCTGCGCGGTGACCGCCGCGCGGGAGCGGGAGACAACCGTCGGGTCGCTGGGCAGGTCCCACTGGGCGACCTGTTCCGTGCCGAGCGCGTGGGTACGGGCGACGAGCATGGCGACGTCGTCGCCCGGCCGGGCCGGGAGCAGTGCGTCGAGGACCGCCTCGCAGGTGTCCTCCGGGCCACGGCCGACGCAGGCGAGCACGGTGCGCAGCGTGTCCAGGCCGGCGTCGAGGTCCCGGGAGCGATCCTCGATCAAGCCGTTGGTGTACAGCACCAGTTGGCTGCCCTCGGCCAGCTCCAATTCGACGGTCTCGAACGGCACGCCGCCGAGCCCGAGCGGCGGCGTCGGCGGCAGGTCGACGAACTCCACCGTGCCGTCGGGTGCGACCACCGCTGGCTGGGGGTGCCCGGCGTGGGTGAAGGTGCAACTCCGCGACACCGGGTCGTACACGGCAAGCAGGCACGTGGCGCCGACGATCCCGGAGTCCGGGTGCGTGGGCTCCACCGCCCAGCCCTCGCCTCCGTCGAGCCGGCTCACCAGGTCGTCCAGGTGGGTGAGGAGGTCGTCGGCCGGCAGGTCCAGGGAGCAGAAGTTGTGCACGGCGGTGCGCAGCCGGCCCATGGTGGCGGCGGCGTGCAGTCCGTGACCGACCACGTCACCCACCACCAGCGCCACCCGGGCACCCGACAGCGGGATGACGTCGAACCAGTCGCCGCCCACTCCGGCCTGCGCGGGCAGGTAGCGGTAGGCGACCTCGATGGCGCTCTGCTCGGGCCGGCCCCGGGGCAGCAGGCTGCGTTGCAGGGCGAGCGCGGTGTTGTGCTCGCGTGTGTAGCGGCGGGCGTTGTCGATGCAGATCGCCGCGCGGGCGGCCAGTTCCTGGGCCAGGGACAGGTCGTCGTCCTCGAAGGGGGCCGGTTCGCCGGAGCGGTAGAAGCTCACCGCGCCGAGGGTCGCGCCGCGGGCCTGCAGCGGCACCGTGATCAGCGAGTGGATGCCTGCCACGAGGATCCGATCACCCCGCGCCGGGTCCTGGGCGAACCAGCCGCCGGCCTCGGTCAGGACGGGTTCGAGCACGGGCTGCCGGCTGTCCAGGCTGCGGGCCTGCGGCGTCGACGGCGCGAACCGTACCTCTTCGCCGACACGGTACAGGGGAGGGTCCTCGTCCACGGCCCCCAACGCCACCCGGCGCAACGCGGCGCCCCCGCGGAACGGCTCGGGCTCCTCGCCGCGCAGCACGGCCTCGGGCAGGTCGACGGCGGTGAAGTCGGCGAACCGGGGGACGGCCACCTCCGCCAGTTCCTCGGCGGTCCGGGCGACGTCCAGCGTGCTGCCGATGCGCAGACCGGCCTCGCGCAGCAGTTCCAGACGTCGGCGGGCCTGCACCGCCAGCCGGGCGACGCCGGGCTCGCCGACGAGCAGTGGCAAGCTTCCCCCTTCTCCGTCGCCGTGATCGTCCGTTCCGGCCCGGACCCGCGTGTACAGTTCGTCGGCTGCGGGTGTCGGAGGGGGCGCGGTCGCTGACGTGCGCAGGGTGGCCGGGTGTGCTCCGTCCGGCTTCGGCGCGGCAGGAGGGGGCACGGGAGGGTTCGCGGGCGGGACGGTGACGGTGGCCGCCGAGGACGCCCAGTACGGCTCCGCCGAAGCGCCGGGTCCGACGGCGATCGGGCTCGGGCCACCACCGAGTATGCGGGCCTCGACGACCACGCCGATCTCGCCCGCCGCTCCGGTGACCGGGCGACGCCGTAGCGTGGCCACCCGCCCGCCGGAGAGGACCACCTCGTCCAGGGCGCGCTGCTGGGAGGCAATGAGCGCCTCAGCCTTGTCCCGCAACAGGGCCAGGTCGATCCGGCCGAGTTCCGCTCTCTCATCTCCGGTCTCCTGGCCCAACGACCCGCGCTCGGGCCAGGACCATCCGGGCGCGCCGTGGCGTGTCCGTCGGTAGGCGGCGAGCATGACCCGTTCCCGTTCCGTGGCCTGCTCCAGCAGCCGTGCCTCGATGCCGTGAACGGCTTCGCGGGCCAGTCGCAGCATGGCGGGGTCGCCGTGTTCGCGCAGGCAGGTGAGGTCGACGATGGCCTCGATGCGCCCGCTGAGCGGGTTGCAAACGGGCGCTCCCGCGCAAGCGAACGGCAACAGGAAGTCGGCGAAGTGCTCGCGGCCCACGACATAGAACGGCCGACGTCCCGCCAGCGCGGTGCCCACCCCGTTGGTGCCCGAGGCCACTTCGGAGGCATCGCATCCGGGGGCGAACCGCACCTTGTCGAGGCACTGGAGAAGCTTCCGGCCGCCCCCGCGCCGCTGGACCATGTGGCCCTGCTCGTCGCAGAGAACGACCGTCACGCCCATATCGTCGAGCGACGCGGACAGATCCCCCAGCACCGGCTCGGCAGCGCTGAGGAACCGATCGTCCAGCCCCAGATCGGACGCGTAGGGGAACACCCTCAGGTCCACCTCGAAGCCCGCGAACCGGCACCGCTTCCAGGAGTCGAGCACCGGGCCACGCACGTCCGCTTCGACCAGCGCACCGGACAGGAAACGTTCATGGGCATCGACAAGCCCGCCGATGTCATCCCACGCGATGGGCACTGGGATCACTTCCCCGCATGAACACTCCCCCGGCCGCGCCGCTGCTCGACCGGTCCGGGATCTTCTCCACGCAATTTCACCGTAGGCCCCCTGCGACACGAACCACAACACACGACGTGTGGGGCCCGGCCGCTCACGCCGCTGGGAAGGCCCACAAGGACCTCCAGTGCCCTGCCGGCGACCTCCTCGACGGCCCCGACGGCGCGCTCGGTCAGCACGATGTCCGCGTGATGGGCGAAGAGCGTGATGGGCGAAGAGGGCTGCGGGACCTGCTTGCCTGCGCCGCACCGGCGCGAACCTCCACCGCATCGGCCACCTGCGGTGGAAGTTCCTGACCTGGTGCGCCGACTCCGAGATCCCCGAAGTCCGCCAACTGGCCACCACGGTGGACCGCTGGTGATCCGAGATCGCCGCGTTCATCGCCACCGGCCACAGCAACGCCAAGAGTGAAGGCATCAACCGCGTAATCAAGCTCCGCCGCGCCGCCCACGGCTTCCGCAATCCCGCCAACCAGCGCCTACGCACACGCTGCGTCACCACCCGCCGAGCCTGCGGACACCTCCACCCTGCCTAAATTCTCGGCCCTGACCGGCACGGACGAGGACCACCGCACGGTGTGCCAGGAGCTGTACGTCACCCTGCTCGTGGACAGCGCCCGCGCCCTCGCCCAGATCGGGCGGTGGACCGAGGCCGCCGACGCCATGACCCAGCACTGCGGCATCGGGAACCGGCTCCTCGACGGCCGCCAGATCAAGATCATGGCCCTCATGGAGCAGGGCCTGGACCAGCAGGCCCGCGACCTGATCGACACCACCCAGCCCACGGAGCCCTGGGAGAGAGCCATCGCCCTCCTTCTGCACACCCACTGCCGGCCCGCAGACGCTCCCGTCCCCGAAGCCGACCTCGACCGCACCCTTGATGAAGCTGTCCAGCTCCTTGCCCACCCCGATCCGCCGACCGCCGCCTTCCAGACCCGGACGGGCCTGCCAGCCCTGGAACCGGACCGCACCGGACGCCATGCCGCCCGCGTACTCGACTCCCTCGTCAGCGTCGCCCGACTCGACGCCTACGCCGCACGAGACGCACTGCTCCACCCCGTCGCCGCGTCCGCCCTGGACGACTGGGCGACAGACGCGCTCCACGCGGTGATCGCCACGGCCGGACTGGGATCCGACGTCCTGTCCGCCCACCACCATGAAGCTCTGATGGGCGCGGTCGGCCACGCGGAGACAGAGCTGGAAAGGCACCTGCAGGCCGATCTGGATCCCGGCTAGGAGGGGATGACCCGGGATGCCGCGCCGTAGTGCCCACGCGGTTTGGCGGTGTCGGCGTTTCGGCCATTTCCTGCCCGCAGCCGCTCCAAGCCAGACCAGGGATCCCGCGCCCGCGGGGTCCGCTGACGCAGGAAATAGCAGGCTCCCCAGCACGACCGAATGACGTGTGTTCGATATCGCAGCCGTGTCGTTAGACCTCACGACTCTGCCGCAGCGACCGTCCTAGGGGGAACGATGACCTCGGCCATTACACAGGGCCAGCCGCCGCAACCGCCCAAGGGGACCGCGCCGGACGACGAACCGCAGGAGGCCGGTGTTCGAGAGGAGGAATACCTCTACCGCGACGAGTCGAGGCTCCAGGCCGGCTCCCTGCTGACCTCCCGCACCATGGCGCGGCGCCTGCCCTCGCTCGTGCGGCGCTCGGTGCAGATGGCCTGGCGCGTGGACCGCGGCGCGACCATCGGACTGCTGGTGTGCCAGATCGCAACCGGCGTCCTCGCGGCCCTGGGCCTCCTGGCGGTCGCGGGCACGATCACCGCGCTGATCTCCTCGGGCGACATCACCGAACGGCTGTGGGACGCCGCCCCGCAGCTGGCCGTGATCGCCGTCGCCACCGGGCTGCGCGCCCTGCTGGGCATCACCGTCGTCTGGCTGACCGGCCGTCTGCGCCCGGTGCTCGGCCGGGCAGCGGAGCTGACGATGACCGAGGCCGCGCTCGGCGCGGAACTGGCCGCCAACAACAAGCCCGGCTACAAAGGACGTCCTCGCGGCGACCGCCACGCTCGCGGCCGGCGCCACCGTCCTGACCGTCCTGCACCCCCTGCTCCTTCCCCTGCTCTTCCTCGCGTGCCTGCCGCAAGCCGCCGCCTACGTCCGTTCCGCACGCGTGATCTACCTCGCCGGGCTGGAGACCTCCGGGCGGCGCCGGATGCTGGGCAAGCTGCGCCGGCACATGGCCTATCAGGAGTCCAGTGAGGAGATGCGCGCCTGCCTGGCCGGCCCCTTCCTCATCGGCCGGTACCGGCGGCTGGCCGCCTCGGTCAACGCGGCCGAACGCAAGGCCGCGAACACTGGTGCCTGGATGGGGTTGGCCGGAGCAGTGGCCGGCGGGATCGCCTCGACCGCGGTGTGGGCGGCGCTGCTGTGGCTCCTGGCCTCCGGGCGGATCAGCCTGGCGGCCGGCGGCGGCGCCGTCTTCGCCCTCCAGACCGCCACCGGCTCGGTGCGCGGCATCATCAACGGCGGGGCCCGCCTGGTGCGCACCGGCTGGTACGTGCAGGACTGGCAGTACTTCCTCGACAACGCCCACGGCCAGGCCATGACCGACTCCCGCGGCACCGCGCCCGTGACCGCGGCCCCGGAACGTTTCGAGGTCCGCGACGTCACCTACCGCTACGACGGCGCCCCAGTCCACGTCCGCTACCGGCCCCTGTGGGACCGCCCTCTCCACCGCGGCCCCGTCCCCGGGCATCTGCCCGTGCAGCAAGCCTGGGCGTGGTGCTTCGTTCCCGACGGCCGGGTCGTCCTCGTGGCCGACCCCGGCCCGCGGGGCGCGCTGCCGATGCTGCCCGGCGGCACCGTGGAGGACACCGACGCGATGCCCGAGGACACTCTGCACCGCGAAGCCGCCGAGGAAGCCCAGCTCACCCTGGCCGATCCGGTGCGACTGGGCTGGGTGCTGGACGAGACCGGCGAGGTCTACGGCGGCGTGGGGCCCAACGCCCGGCTCCGCCTGGCCGCCCGGGTTACCGCCATCGGGCCGGCGGCTGTCGACCCCGCCACCGGCCACCCCTTCGCCCGCCTGCTCGCCACCCCCGCCCAGGCAGCCGTCCTGCTGGGCTGGGGCCCGCCCGGAGCGCGGCAAGCCCAGCTCGCGGCGGAGACAGCACGCGAGCGGTGGGGCCTGCCCACCGCTCGCGCCGCCGCCATCGAGGAGATCCCGGCGGAGGGGATGCGGCTGACCTGACCCGAACGACCCGCCCCGCCTCGACTCGTCCCGCTCCACGCCCCTCTGAGGTAGCCCCATGCCGTTGTCGCACGACCATATCCGCACCACCGTCGATACTTACCTCGCTCGCCACCCTCACGAGCGCGAGCAGCTCGGCGGCCTCCTGGAAGCCCTCGACCGGACGGGCGATGACATCGCCAGCCGCTCCACTTTCACCGGACACGTCACCTGCGGCGCGATCGTCGTCGACCAGCTCGGCCGCGTCCTACACGTGCTGCACCTGGCGAGCGGGAAGGTCCTCGCCCCCGGCGGACACGCCGAGACCGCCGACGACTCCCTGGCAGCAGCAGCGCTGCGAGAGCTGCACGAGGAGACCGGGATCCCGCCCGAGGCCGTCACGCCGTGGCCCGGCTATGAGGCCGTGCCATTCGACATCGATATTCACGACATCGACGCCCACCCGGGCAAAGGCGAACCCGGCCACGTCCACTTCGACCTCCGGTTCCTCTTTCGCCTGCACTCCGCGACCGAGGCGCCGGTGGTGCTGCAGGAAGAAGAGGTCGGCGGCATCGAGTGGCGGCCCGTGGACAGGGTGACCTCCCCCTCCCTGCGCGAGAAGCTGCTCAAGCTCACCCCGGAGGCCGAACCGGGGACGGCCAACGCCTCCGCCCTGATCTACAACGACCACGGCGAGTACCTGCTCCACCTGCGCGACTACTTCCCCGGCGAGATCTGGGAGCCGGGCATGTGGTCCCTGCTGGGCGGCGGGCGAGAGCCCCAGGACGTCACCCTGGACGACACCGTGCGGCGCGAACTGGCCGAGGAAGCCGGCCTCGACCTCGCCGACCTGACCCCGATCGGCACCGAGTACGCCTCCGACGACGCCGGCGCGACCGTGCCCATCGCCATCTACGCCGGCCGCTGGAACGGCGATCCCCGCGAACTCCGCCTGACGGAAGGGGTGATGCTGGCCTGGTTCGCCCCCGACGACCTCCGCCGTCTTCGTATCGCAGACACCACGAGCAACCTCGTACGGCGCCACGCCAACAGCCTCCCGGCCAGCACTGCGCCGCAGAGCGGGCTCTCCTCGCACGAGGAGCGCCGCCCGGCCTCCCCGCACGGCACGGTCCTCAACGTCATCGGCGTCCACCTCTACCTGGAGCGGCCCGACGGGACGGTGCTCCTCGGGCTGCGCCACCCCGACTCCGCGTTCGCGCCCTCTACCTGGCACGTCCTGGCCGGCCACTGCGAGCGGGAGAACGCCGTCACCTGCCTGATCAGGGAGGCACGGGAGGAGGCCGGCCTGCACATCGAGCGCCAGGACGTCGAACTCGTCCACGTCGTCCACCACATCGACAAGGCCGGGGACCGGCCCCGCATGGGCCTGTTCTTCCGCGCCCGGACCTGGAGCGGCGAGCCGGAACTGCGCGAGCCGGACAAGTGCACCCAGTGGACGTTCTGGGACCCGGCCGCACTCCCCGACGACCTCGTCCCCTACACCCGGGTGGCCATCGAGGGCATCCGCGCCGGCCGCCTCTACTCCGAAACGGGCTGGGCATGAGCACGGCCGCGTCCACGTACCCGGACCTCCCGCCCGAGGAAGTGCGGCAGCTCGCCGAGCAGGCGGTGGGGCGCATCGCCACCTGGACGGACGCCTCCTGGGACCGCGACAGCAGCCGGGTATGGCGGGCCGACGGAGCACAAGAAGGGGTTTGGTACGTCAAGATCCACCAGAACACGCGCTTCCACCACCGCGAGGTGGACGCGTACCGCAGCTGGGTCCCCGGCCTCGGAACATCCGCTCCCACGCTCGTGACCTCCGACAGCGCGTTGCTCGCCGTCGTCATCACCACGGTGCCCGGCCGGCCCTTGGACGGCATCGACCATCCGCCCGAGCAGCAACGGCTCCTCTTCCGTCAGATCGGCGCCCTGGCCGCAGCCATCCACGGCAGCGCGGCACCGCTCTCTGCGGAGGAAGGAATGCCGGCGCTCGCGAAGGTCGAGCGGCACCTGGAAGCAGCCCGCCCCTACTTGCGCCCGGGAGACGAGGTATTCATCCGCCAGATCGTGGCGCGTGCGGAAGCCGTTCCGCCCCTGGACCGCGTGCCGACACACGGGGACTTCCAGCTGCGCAATCTGCTGCTGGACGACGACGGCAGCCTCGCCGTGATCGACTTCGAACGCAGCGAGCCCGGCCCGGCCATCCGCGACCTGGTCCGCCTCGCGGACGCGTGGGCCACCCAGCCGCGCCTCCACGACGCCTTCATGTCCGGCTACGGCCGCCAACTCACCCCCGCCGAAGAAGAACGCTTCGTCGTCGACTCCACGCTCGACGCCCTTTCCGGCATCCAGTACGGCGCCACCCACGCCGACGTGGAAACACAAGAACGCGGCCACCGCACCCTGGCGCGCCTGCGCTCCCAAGGCCGCAACGAACGGAGGCACGCGTGCCTGACGACACCCAGCAGGCGATCCCAGCCGTCCCGAGTCCGGCGACCGGAGACGAACGGCAAGAGCACCACATGCACCTGCTCGGGCGGTACTACCGCCAAGTGGAAGCAGGCCGCAAGACGATCGAAGTGAGGGTGGCCACCTCGCAGAAGCGCGCCGTCGCAGTCGGCGACACGGTCGTCTTCCACGACCGGGACACCGGGCGGGAACTCGACGTCATCGTGCAGCGGATCACCCCGTACCCCTCCTTCGAGGATCTGCTCAGCTCGGAGGACGCCACGCGCATCGACCCGGACGGGCCGCCCGGCGAGCTGCTCGCCAACCTCCGCAGCATCTACCCGCCGGCCAAGGAAGCGCTCGGCGTTCTCGCCCTCGCGTTCGACCACCGCCCTGCCCGGCCCGGCCGCCCGATGCCGATGACGCCCGCGCAGTACGCGCAGACCGTCCCCCACCACACGGTGTACGGCTGCCTCTACATCCGCGACGAGCACGACCGGCCGATCCAGCTCCGCTCGGTCTACGGCTCGAGACTCTGGCAGTTCCCGGGCGGCAACCTCGACACCCCAGGCGAGGACCCGCTGCAGACCGCCCAGCGCGAGGGGGTCGAGGAGACCGGCCTCGAACTCGGTCTGGACACGCCGAAGCTGCTCCTGACGCACTTCCTGCACGCCGGGCCGCGCCTGCCGCTGAACAAGGTGGGGCTCATCTTCGACGGAGGCCGGCTGACCGCCGCCCAACTCGACCGGATCCGCCTCGATCCCGCCGAGCACGACATGTGGGCCGTCCACGACCTCGCCAACTGGCAGGAGCTGATGGCGCCTCGCGCTTTCGCCCGCCTCGACGCCATCGAACGAGCCCGGCGCGGCGAAGGCCCCGCCTACCTGATCACGCACACCTGATCCCTAACACCCCCACCCAGGAGGCAACCGTGCCCGCTGAGGACACCAACACCCGGGCCTGGCAGATCTACGGCCAGCGCCAACTGGCCCGCGCCTACACGCCCCCCATCCCCGACCAGCTCTCCTGGACGTCCTGGGAAAGGGTCGGACCGGGAGCAGAAGTCCTCGGTGGCGTCGCCGGCCGGTGGGTCCTGGACATCGGGTCCGGCGCAGGCCACCACGCCGTCCATCTCGTCCAGGCTCACGGGGCCCGCGTCACCGGCATCGAGCTGTCCCCGACCCCTGCTCATCCCGCACCGCAAACGACGAGGTCAGACGCACCTCAGCCCCCGACAGGAAGCGGAGAACGCCATCCACCGCCGGGCGCGAGCTCGCGTGGAACACGCCCTGTCGCGGCTGAAGAACTGGAAGATCCTGCGGGACTGCCGGCTCAAGGGCAACGGCGTTCACCAGGCCATGCTCGGCATCGCCCGACTCCACAACCTGGCCCTCACCGGATAACCCGCACCCCATACGGGACAACCTCTACGAACTCGTGCACGGTTGGCGGTGAGGCGTCGAGCTCCTGATCGTCGATCATGGTCGTGTGGTGGGGAACTCGTCTCGTGCAGCAATCATCAGCGACCGGAGGATCACGGGCCTGTCGGCCGATGTGATCGCTGAACTCCTCGCCGAGGTAGGACTGTTGTGGCACGAACAGCGCCAGGCAAGGCTCGTGTCCCGGCCCCGGAAGCGGGCCGTGGGCGCCGGCGCGAAACACCAGCTGGTCTTCGTCGACCGGCTCCTGGCCACGCTCGTCTATCTCCGTCACGGGACCACGCACGATGTGTTGGCCTGCTGGTTCGGCGTGGACCGCTCCACCATCACCCGCGCCATCGGCGAGGTGCGCCCCCTGCTCGCCGAAAGGGGAGCACTGTCGGCCCCGGTGTGCGGCTGCGGACCCTCGTCGAGGTCGTCGACTACCTCGGTGCCAGCGGGAAGACGGGCAGATCATCTGATTCGTGGGGCGGGGTGGGCAACGCTCGCGCACCGTGACCGCGCGCCCCAACCCACGACCGCCGCCGGGGCCGGGGCCGGGGCCGGGGCCGGCGGCGGTTCAGTGGAACTGCCCGACCTCGTAGTCCCCGGCCGGCTGCCGGGTGATGACGTTCAGCCGGTTCACCGTGTTCATGAACGAGATCAGGATTACCAGCGCGGTGAGCTGCTCCTCGTCGTAGTGCTCGGCGGCCCGTGCCCACACCTCGTCGCTGACGCCGTCGGCCGCGTCCGCAACCCGGGTCCCCTGCTCCGCCAGCTCCAGCGCGGCACGCTCGGCCTCGGTGAAGACCGTGGCCTCCCGCCACGCCGAGACCAGGTTCAGCCGCACCGAGGTCTCGCCCGCGGCGGCAGCCTCCTTGGTGTGCATGTCGAGGCAGACGGCGCAGCCGTTGATCTGGCTCACCCGCAATGCCACGAGTTCCTGCGTGGTGGCCGACAGCGGTGATTCCTTGAGCTCCCGGCCTGCCGACATGAAGTACTTGAGGGCCTTGCCGGCGGTCGGGCTGGCGAAGTAGTTGAGTCGCGCGTCCATCGTGTGCTCCTCCGTGCTCGTCGGTGTCTTCACCCCCCGAGACGAGACGGCCCGCGCAGGGTGTCCGGAGTGCGTGCTGATCTTGTTCCTGACGACTTGTGGGAGCGGGTTGCTCCGCTGCTGCCGCCCGCTCCCGAACGGCGCCGCCGCCATCCGGGGCGGTTGCGTGTTCCCGGCCGAACTGCACTCGCCGGTGCACTCCTCGGCCAGCAGCGTCGGCACCACGCCCATGGATGTGGAGGATGGCTTCTTCCGCGGGTCGAGCCCGACCCGTGCGGTCGAGAACCAGGGACACGGCGGCGGAGTCCATGACAGCTCCTTCAGGTCAGCGCGAGGGGCGGCGTCGGCGGGAACTGGACGGGTAGGCCGGTCAACGACC
Organism: Streptomyces sp. NBC_01788; assembly: GCF_035917575.1. Taxonomy (GTDB): domain Bacteria; phylum Actinomycetota; class Actinomycetes; order Streptomycetales; family Streptomycetaceae; genus Streptomyces. The sequence goes on from NZ_CP109090.1 coordinate 1,007,463, forward strand.
GGTGAAATGCGCCGGGACGGTAGGTCAGTTGCTCGGCGGGAAGGGTCAACGCCATCTCGGGCAGGCCGTCGAGGATCTGCTCGATGGCCACCTGGGCGATCAGCGAGGCCAGGGGTTGTGCGGGGCAGAGATAGGGGCCGGCGACCCACGTCAGGTGCGCCCTGCAACACCCCTGCCTCGTGACCGCACTGCGCCCGGGCTCCGACCGCCTCCCGCCTCGCCGTTGGGGAGCCAACCTCCCCTGTTCCATCCTCCAGCGCCTGTCCCGTCCATTGACAGAACGCCACACCAATCCCATCATGGGAGCGCTCCCATGCGCGGATTTCGACCGCCGCCCCGCCTGCGTACGAACACAACGCAACCACGCACCGTCCCCCGTGCCACCGGCGCGGAACGTCCGGCCGACGCGCCGGCACTCCACCCGTCCGGCCGCACGGTCCGGCACCCGCTGCCCCGCCCGTGCCGTCGGACCCCGAGGGAGGACCCACATGCCCTTACCGCAGAGATCCGGCCGGCTGGCCGGTACCGGCCCCCGCCGCCTCGCACGCACCACCGCCGTCCTGGCCGCCGCGCTCGCCCTGCTGTCCCCGCCGAGCGCCGCCGCCGTCGCGTCCGCCGTCGCGCAGGAGGCGCCCGCCGCGGACGTCGGCGTCCGGGTCAACACGCAGGCGTCGCTGGGCCACATGCCCAACACGGCACGCGGCGTCAATGCCGCGATCTGGGACTCGCACATGAACGATCCCGAGGTCGCCGGCCTGATGAAGGCGGCCGATGTCGGGGCGATGCGCTATCCCGGCGGTTCATACGCGGACATCTACCACTGGAAGACACACACGGCACCCGGCGGATACGTCGCCCCCGGCACCGACTTCGACTCCTTCATGGGTACCGTCCGCGCCACCGGCGCCCAGCCGATACTGATCGCCAACTACGGTTCCGGCACACCCGAGGAGGCGGCCGGCTGGGTCCGGTACGCGAACGTCACCAAGGACTACGACGCGCAGTACTGGGAGATCGGCAACGAGATCTACGGCAACGGCCACTACGGCAACGGCTGGGAGCACGACGAGCACGAGGACAAGAGCCCCCGGGAGTACGCCCGTCAGGTCCGCGCCTACGCCAAGGCCATGAAGGCCGTCGACCCGACCATCAAGATCGGCGCGGTCCTCACCACCCCGGGCCAATGGCCGGACGGCGTCGTCGGCGAAGGCGATCCGGGCGACTGGAACCACACCGTGCTCTCCGAAGTCACCGACGTCATCGACTTCGTGAGCGTCCACTGGTACGCGGGCGGCTCCGACACCACCGCCGAGGATGCCATGACCAGGCTGACCAGCCTGCCCGGCGAACTGCGGGAGGTACGCAGCCAGATCGACCGGTACGCGGGCGCCGGCTCACCGCGCCTCGGCATCGCCCTCACCGAAATCAACACCAACACCGGCGGCGCCAGGCTCACCGCCCGACCCAACGGCCTTTTCGCCGCCGACGCGTTCATGACGGCTCTGGAGAACGGCGTCTTCACCGTCGACTGGTGGAACACCCACAACGGCCCGGACCAGATCACCACCGTCGACGGCGAGACCGATTACGGCGACATGGGAATGCTGTCCAGCGGTTCCTGCACCGGTGACGTCTGCGAACCGGCAACGAACACACCGTTCCACCCGTACTACGGCATGAAGATGACCGGCGAACTGGGCACCGCGGGCGACACCCTGGTCGCCACCGCGTCCTCCGCACAGGACGTCTCCGCACACGCCGTGCACCGTCGCGACGGACGTCTGAGCGTCCTGCTCATCAACAAGAACCCGGACGCCGCCCGGACCGTGGGCCTTGAGTACACGGGCTTCACCCCGTCCGCCGCCACCCCCGAGGTCCGCCGCTACGCGCGCGGCGACAGCGACATCACCCACGTCACCGACGGCGGGTCGTCCGCCTCCCGGGTCACCGTGCCGCCGCACGGGATGCTCACCGTCACCCTCACCCCACAAGCCGGCACCGGGCCCGGTGCCTCTGATGCCGAGGCCCCGGGGACCCCGCGACTGGAGGCGGTGACCGACACCACCGCGCGCCTGTCCTGGGAGAGTGCGCGGGGCTCCGCCCGCTACCTGGTCCAGGAACGCGACGGCGCCCACACCTGGCTGGTCGGCGAGACCACCGGCACGTCCGTGACCCTGCGGAACCTGCCCCCGGGCACCACCCACACAGTCAACGTGCTGGCGGCCGACGCCTCGGGACGGCTCTCCGCCCCGTCCACTCCACTGACCTTCACCACCGGCACCCCGCCGGACGCCACCTGCGTGGTGACCTACCACCGCGACACGGGCTGGGGCAACGGATTCGTGGCCACGGTCACCGTCCAGAACCTCTCGGACACCCCGATCACCGGCTGGACCGTGGACTGGGACTGGCCGACCGACCGTCAGTCGGTGACCTCCGGCTGGAACGCCACGTTCCACCAGACCGGCCGGCACGTACGGGTGACCGCTCCCGAGGATGCCGGGCCGCTGGCTCCGAACGGTGGGTCGACGGCCTCGTTCGGCTTCGTCGGCGCCAATGACGGGCCCAACCCGGAACCGACGGTCTTCCGCCTCAACGGCACCGTCTGCTCCAGCGGCTGACGCCCGGCCCGCCCGGGACCAGTGACAGGGTGACCTGCTCCCGGGCGGGCCGGCCGACCCCCATCGTGGCCCAGGCCGGCCCAAGCGCAGCCGAAGCAGTGGCGTAGGTGACCTCAGCCGACACCTCGCAGGTCAGCGTCCGCCGCCGGCGGGAAGGAGACCACGGCTCGGACGCCATCCAGCACAAAACCCCTTCCGCTGCACCCGGATCCACCACTCGACCAGCCTCTGCCCGCCCCGGCCCTGACAGGTGCAGGCCGAGCAAGCGGAACGGCCGGTAAGCCTGTGGGCGCCCGTTTCCCGTTCGCCTGTACGGCCGTCACAGGTGACCTTCGGTGCCGCAAGGTCGATACTGCCGGTAGGAACGCTCCGGCTTACCCGTGTCCGCCCGTCCGAGTTCATTGATGCCCCGTCAGTAGAGTCAGCGTCAGTACCGCCCCGCTTTCGACCGTCACGGACCGTCAAGATCAACAACAGCCGTCACGTGCCCCGACCAGCAAAGGCGCAGGTCGGAGCCGCACTCGCTAAGATCACTGGGAGGTATCGATGAAAATGCTCATCAATGTCGCCGAGACCGTCGTGGCGGACGCGCTGCGTGGCATGGCGGCGGCCCACCCCGAGCTGACGGTCGACGTGGAGAACCGGGTGGTCGTGCGGCGGGACACGCCCGTGGCGGGGAAGGTCGCGCTGGTCTCGGGCGGCGGGTCCGGGCACGAGCCGCTGCACGGCGGGTTCGTCGGGCCCGGGATGCTCTCGGCGGCCTGTCCGGGGGAGGTCTTCACCTCGCCGGTGCCGGACCAGATGCTGCGGGCTGCGGCGGCCGTGGACAGCGGGGCGGGCGTCCTGTTCATCGTGAAGAACTACACCGGCGACGTGCTCAACTTCGACATGGCCGCCGAACTCGCCGAGGACGAGGGCATCCAGATCGCGAAGGTGCTGGTCAACGATGACGTGGCGGTGACCGACAGCCTGTACACGGCCGGGCGGCGCGGTACCGGCGCGACCTTGTTCGTGGAGAAAATCGCGGGCGCCGCGGCCGACGAGGGGCAGCCGCTCGAGCGGGTGGAGTCGATCGGCCGGCAGGTCAACGAGAACTCCCGCAGCTTCGGCGTCGCGCTGAGCGCCTGCACCACCCCGGCCAAGGGCAGCCCCACCTTCGACCTGCCCGCCGGTGAGCTGGAGCTCGGTATCGGCATCCACGGCGAGCCGGGCCGGGAGCGGCGGCCGATGATGACCTCGCGCGAGATCGCCGACTTCGCGGTGCACGCGATCCTGGAGGACATGAGCCCGCGCAACCCCGTGCTGCTGCTGGTCAACGGCATGGGTGCGACCCCGCTGCTGGAGCTGTACGGCTTCAACGCGGAGGTGCACCGGGTGCTCGCCGAGCGAGGCGTGCCCGTCGCCCGCACGCTGGTGGGCAACTACGTCACCTCCCTGGACATGGCGGGCGCCTCGGTCACCCTGTGCCAGATCGACGAGGAACTGCTGCGGCTGTGGGACGCGCCGGTGAGCACACCGGGCCTGCGCTGGGGCAGGTGAGCCGGCGAGCGCATCGACCGTACCTACCACGCAAGGGAGATCCAGTGCTCGACGCCGACTTTTTCCGCCGCTGGATGACGGCGACCGCCGTGTCCGTGGCCCGCGAGGCGGAATGGCTCACCGCCCTCGACTCCCCCATCGGGGACGCCGACCACGGCAGCAATCTTCAGCGCGGGTTCACGGCCGTACGGGCCGCGCTGGAGAAGGAGGACCCGCAGACACCCGGCGCGGTCCTGGTGCTCGCCGGGCGGCAGCTGATCTCGACGGTCGGCGGCGCGTCGGGGCCGCTGTACGGGACGCTGCTGCGACGCACCGGCAAGGCACTCGGGGACGCCGCCGAGGTGAGCGAGAAGCACCTCGCCGATGCGCTGCGGGCCGGGGTGGACGGGGTCATGACGCTGGGCGGGGCCGCACCGGGCGACAAGACCATGATCGACGCGCTGGTCCCCGCGGTGGACGCACTCGGTGACGGCTTCTCGGCTGCCCGGGCCGCCGCCGAGGCGGGCGCCAAGGCGACCACCCCCCTGCTGGCCCGCAAGGGCCGGGCGAGCTATCTGGGCGAGCGCAGCATCGGTCACCAGGACCCGGGGGCCACCTCGTCCGCCCTGCTGATCGCCGCACTTGCCGAATCCGCCGCGGAGGTGGCGTGACATGAGCGGCGAGAAGGCGGTCGGGATCGTACTGGTGTCGCACAGCGCCGAGGTGGCGTCGTCGGTTCTCGAACTGGCGAAGGGACTGGCGGGCGGCGCGGCGGGCGTGCCCGTGGCCGCCGCCGGGGGCCGGGAGGACGGCGGGCTGGGCACCAGTGCCGAACTGGTCGCCGCGGCCGCCGCGGCCGTGGACCAGGGCGCCGGGGTGGCCCTGCTCACCGACCTCGGCAGCGCGGTGCTCACCGTGAAGGCGCTGCTCGCCGAGGGTGACGAACTGCCCGAGAACACACGGCTGCTGGACGCCCCGTTCGTCGAGGGCGCGGTCGCCGCGGTGGTCACGGCGGCGGCGGGAGCCGACCTGGACGCCGTGGAGGCGGCGGCCTCGGAGGCGTACGGCTACCGGAAGGTGTGAGGGGAGGCGGGGGCGGACGGCGCGGTTCGTCCTACCGCGGCGTCGCCTTCCCGCCGTTCACCACAGGCGGGCGGCGCGGTTCGTCCGCCTGCCCCGTCGCCCTCCCGCCGTTCACCACGGGCGGGCGGCGCAGGTCACTCGTCCGCGGGGTCGCCCTCCCCGCCGTCCGCCACAGGCGGCCGACGCCCCGGGGCCTCCGCCGACGGCGTCGCCGTGCCGCTGTTCACCAGTCGGCGTGCCAGCCGTTCGCCGGTGGCGACGGCGGCCGCGTGGTCCTCGATGGCGCCGATCCGGGAGTCCTGGAAGACGATGTAGGTCACGCCGGAGCGGACACCGCCGCCGTGGGGGTCGGCGGGGATGCCCAGGCGCCGGGCGGTGGCGTAGGAGGCCTCGCCGATCACCTCGCGCGGCCCGATGTCGCCGACGACCGCGTACTGCACACGGTCCCGGTAGACGACGGCCGCGACCGATCCCCCGCCCACGCCGTGGGCGCGGTGGTCCCAGATTCGGCTGGGGGCGGGCAGGACCACGTACGGCAGCCGTGCGGCGTCCAGGCGGCGGCCGTCGGACTGCTCGTAGGCGGCGGTCGGGGAGAACTGCGGGTCGGTACGGCGGTTGCAGCGCGCGGTGGGCCGTCCGTCGCAGTCGATGTCCATGTCGGCCTTCCAGAAGACGGCGCCGGGCAGTCCGCACACCGGGACGGTGGCGGGCTGCCCGGCGCCGAGGCGGTAGTGGCCGCGGGAGACCGGCGTGCAGTCACGCACCCTGGCCAGCAGGTCGGCGGCCTGGACACCGTCGTCGCCGTGCGCCGCGGGCTCCCCGCGGGTGCGGTACGCGTACGGCACGGTGGGCGTCGGCAGAGTCGTGAGGGCGAGCAGGGCGGTACTCGCCGCGACGAGCGCCAGCGGCTGGGCACGCACAGTGAGGACCCCTCTCCTCGGGACATGACGGGCATTCACCCCACAGGGGATGAATCGCGGAGCAATCGGTCGCGTGGCCCACGTTAGGGGAACGGGCGACGCATGGCCCGCACCGCCCATCGGGCGGCCGGGGGCCCGGATCCCTACCGGCCCGGCCCCCGGACCGCCCGTGACGACGCGGGAGGCAGCGACGACAGCTGCCCGCGCCACGGCGTGAACTCCCCTGTGGTGACGGGGAGTTCAGCCCGGAAGGAGCCTCAGCATACGTAACGCCCCGGGACTCCCACCAACCCCGGCCCCCTTGATGCGCTCCGGCCAACCCGTCATATTGGTCCGGACCATTGCCCCGCACGGTGTGCGGGGCCGCCCACGCCGCCACTCCTGGGAGGCAGACCCGTGCGATGCGTTCCCGCCCCCGCTTCCCGCCGTCTCCGCGTGCCCGGGCGTGTCGTGGCACTGTGCGGTGCGCTGGTGCTGCTCGCCTCCTGCGGCCGGAACGCCGCGGACGACGGGGAGGGCGGCCGGCTGCCCGGTGCGCCGACCGGCGTCACCGCCGCCGCGGGAAGCGCGACCAGCGTGCACGTGATGTGGAACGCGCTGCCCGCAGCCTCGGACATCGCCGGGTACGAGGTGTACCGCGACGCCACGAAGGTGACGGCCGTACCGGCCCGTGAGCGCATGGTGGACGTCACCCGGCTCAGCCCGTCGACCACGTACGTCTTCACCGTCCGGGCGCGTGGCACCGACGGCCGGCTCGGTCCGCGCAGCCGGCCGGTGCGGGCGAGGACACCGGCCGCCGTCGCGGCCGACCACTCGGCTCCCAGCCGCCCGCTCGACGTGCGCGGCCGGGCGGTGGGCAGCCGGGCCGTCCAACTGTCCTGGTCGCGCTCGACGGACGACCGGGGCGTGGTGTCGTACGACGTCCACCAGGGCGGTACGAAGATCCACAGCGTCGGCGGCAGCCAGACCGCCACCGTGGTCACCGGCCTGCGGCCGGGCACGTCCTACGTGTTCACCGTGCGGGCCCGTGACGCGGCCGACAACCTGTCCTCCGCCAGTGCCGCCGTCCGGCTCACCACCGCGCCGGGCTCCGACGGCGGGCGGGCCACCGCACCGTCGTCCTTCCGCGCCGCGACCCACCAGGCGGACGGGGCGCACTACCTCGACCTGAGCTGGGTCCCGCCGCACACCGACGGTGTGGTGACGCAGTACCAGATCCAGTTGGACGGGCAGCCGGCCACCTCCCTCGTCTGGGGCGGCACGGCGCCCCGCGAGAAGGCCTCGTACAGCTTCTACCTGGGGCGCGAGGCCGGGGTCGGCCACCGGGTGCGGATCCGGGCGATGCTCCCGGACGGCACCTGGGGCGGCTTCTCACCCGAACGGTCGGTGACGACCGGGAAACCGTGAACTCCCGGCCGCGCGACAACTGCAGGGATGCCCCGGGCACCCGACCGGGTGTCGGCCGCTCGGGCGGTGCCCACCCGTACGGCCGCGCCCCGCATGCGGGGGGCGGCCGGGAGACGTTGGCTGGCTCCGAGGCAGCACGGGCGATTCCCCTATCTCCGGCGGCACATGGGATGGTCCGCCGACCGTGCCGCCGGAGGACAGACCCATGCGCCACACTCAGCCACCCTCCCGCTCCATAGCCGTCGCCGTGACGGCTACCGCACTCTCACTCGGTCTCTCCACCGGCGCCGCCCACGCCGCCGGGATATCCGTGACCGCCAACGGCTCGACCGTGACCGTGACGACCAGCGTCTGCAGCCAGGTCAACGGCAGTTGGGGCACGGCCTCGCTGCTCTCCGCCGGCCAGACGAGCTTCACCCAAGGACGCCAGGTGGCGCTCACCGGGACGGCCGGTGGCCAGTCCGCCGCCTGGCAGAGCGTGAGCCCGGGCACCTACACCGTGGCCGTCGTCTGCGCGAACAACATCTCGGCGGGCACTCAGTCCGTCGCCGTCACCGGCGGCCGCGCCACCGCGACGGCTGCGCCCACGTACCGGCAACCGGCCGCGCCCACGTACCGGCAACCGGCCGCGCCCACGTACCGGCAGCCGGCCGCACCTACGTACCGGCAACCGGCCGCGCCGAACGTCGCACCCACCTTCGCGCCGAACGGCGTGCGCACGTACGCGCCGAACGCCGTGCCCACGGTGGTGCCGACTCGCGGTGTGCTGGGCGGCCTGGGCGGGGGCGTCAAGGACTACGGCACCGTCACGCTCGCGACCGGCGGGACCCTGGTCGGGGCGGCGATGGTCGCCACCGGGTGGGTGCTGCGGCGCCGTTCGAAGGCCCACCGGTACTGACGGCCTGCCGCAGCCGCACCACTACCGGCCGCCCCTCCGAGTCACACCCGTACCGACCACCCCGCCGGGCCCGACCGACCTCATTCCGGGCCCCGGCCGGGCCATTCGGCTTCGCCGCCGGGCGATTCCGTTACGCCGCCGGGCGATCCCGGGTCCCCACCGGGCAATTCCACGCCCCCGCCCGGCGATTCCGAGTCCTGACCGGACCGTTCCGTCTGTTCGCCGGGCAGTTCGGTGAACTCCTCCAGCGCATGGCGCAGCCACTGCGTCCAGAAGGTCTCCAGGTCGACACCGCCCCGCAGGACCAGATGCCGCAGCCGGTCCTCCGGACTGTCCTTGCCGGGCGGGAAGTCACGCTCCTCGATCTCCCGGTACTCCGCCAACTGCCGCTCATGCAACTCCAGATGGCGCTCCAGGTCGGCCCGGAGGCCCGCGGTGCCCACCACGGCCGCGGCACGCAGCCGCAGCAGCAGGGCGTCGCGGTACGGCTTCGGATCCTGGGAGGTGGCGGTCCAGCGGGCCAGTTCCGCGCGGCCCGCGGGCAGCACCTCGTAGTCCTTCTTCTGCCCGCGGGCCGGTTCCTTCGCCGGCAGGCCGCGGATCAGGCCGGCGGCCTCCAGTCGTCCCAGCTCGCGATAGATCTGCTGATGCGTCGCCGACCAGAAGTAGCCGATGGACTTGTCGAAGCGGCGCGTCAGCTCGAGCCCCGACGACGGCTTTTCGAGCAGCGCGGTGAGGATCGCGTGCGGAAGTGACATGGGGATCATCCTAGGGACGGGCCGCCCACACGCCCGGCCCCGCGAGAGCGCCGCCGGTGGTCTCCTACAGGGCCGCCGCCAGTTCCGTGCCCTGTTTGACGGCACGCTTGGCGTCGAGTTCGGCGGCCTCGTCCGCGCCGCCGATCAGACGCGGGCGGCGCCCGGCGGCGACCAGTTCCTCGTACAGGTCGCGCCGGGGCTCTTGTCCGGTGCACAGCACGATCGTGTCGACCTCCAGGACCGTGCTCGCGCCGCCGACGGTGATGTGCAGGCCCTGGTCGTCGATCCGGTCGTAGCGCACGCCGGGCACCATGGTGACCCCGCGGTGCCTGAGTTCGGTGCGGTGGATCCAGCCGGTCGTGGTGCCCAGTGCGGCGCCGACCTTGGTGGTGCTGCGCTGGAGCAGGTGCACCGTGCGCGGCGGCGCGGGCCGCCGCGGCGCGGTGAGTCCGCCGGGCTCGCGCTGGTCCATGTCGACTCCCCAGAGCCGGAAGTACGCCGCCGGGTCCTCGCTCGCCCCGTCACCGCCGTCGGTGAGGTACTCGGCCACGTCGAAGCCGATGCCGCCGGCGCCGAGGATCGCCACCTTCTCGCCGACAGCCGCGCCGTCGCGCAGTACGTCGAGGTAGCCGAGGACGCTCGGGTGGCCGACGCCGGGGATGTCGGGGGTGCGCGGAGTGACGCCGGTGGCGACGACGGTCTCGTCGTAGTCCGCGAGGTCGCCGGCGCTCACCCGCGTGTTCAGCCGTACGTCCACGCCGTGCGCGGCGAGTTGGTGGCGGAAGTAGCGCAGCGTCTCGCCGAACTCCTGCTTGCCGGGGACCTTGCGGGCCACGTTGAGCTGTCCGCCGATCTCGTCCGCCGCGTCGAACAGGGTGACCTGGTGGCCGCGTTCGGCGGCCGAGACCGCGCAGGCGAGCCCGGCCGGTCCGGCGCCGACGACCGCGACCCGCTTGCGCCGCCGGGTCGGGGACAGGACCAGTTCGGTCTCGTGGCAGGCGCGCGGGTTGACCAGGCAGGAGGTGATCTGCCCGCTGAAGGTGTGGTCGAGGCAGGCCTGGTTGCAGCCGATGCAGGTGTTGATGGCCTCGGGGCGGCCGGCGGCGGCCTTGGCGACGAAGTCCGGGTCGGCGAGCATCGGGCGGGCCACGGACACCATGTCGGCGTACCCGTCGGCAAGCAACTGCTCGGCGACCTCGGGCGTGTTGATGCGGTTGGTGGTGACGAGGGGGACGGAGACCCGGCCCATCAGCCTCTTGGTGGCGAACGCGTAGGCGCCGCGCGGTACGGAGGTGGCGATGGTGGGGATGCGGGCCTCGTGCCAGCCGATGCCGGTGTTGATGAGGGTCGCCCCGGCCGTCTCGACCGCCTTGGCGAGGGCGACGACCTCGTCCAGGGTCGAGCCGTCGGGCACCAGGTCCAGCATCGACAGCCGGTAGATGATGATGAAGTCCTCGCCGACGGCCTCGCGCACCCGGCGCACGATCTCGACCGGGAAGCGCGTCCGGTTCTCGTAGGAGCCGCCCCAGCGGTCGGTGCGGTGGTTGGTCCGCGCGGCGACGAACTCGTTGACCAGGTAGCCCTCGGAGCCCATGATCTCGACGCCGTCGTAGCCGGCCAGGCGGGCGAGGAGGGCGGTGCGCGTGTAGTCGTCGATGGTCCGCTCGATGTCGGCGTCGGTGAGTTCGCGGGGCACGAACCGGCTGATGGGGGCCTTGAGGGGGCTGGGCGCGACCAAGTCGCGATGGTAGGCGTAGCGGCCGAAGTGCAGGATCTGGAGGGCGATCCTGCCGCCCTCGCGATGCACGGCGGCGGTGACGGTCGCGTGCCGCTCGGCCTCCTGCTCGGTGGTGAGCTTGGCGCCGCCCTCGTAGGGCCGCCCCTCCTCGTTCGGGGCGATGCCGCCGGTGACGATGAGCCCCACTCCGCCGCGGGCGCGGGCCGCGTAGAACTCCGCCATCCGCTCGAAGCCTCGGTCGGCCTCCTCGAGGCCGACGTGCATCGAGCCCATGAGGACGCGGTTGGGCAGCGTGGTGAAGCCCAGGTCGAGCGGGCGCAGCAGATGCGGGTAACGGCCCATGTCTGTAGTTGTAGAGGACCCCGGGCCGTTTATGCAACTAGTTGCATAAACGGCCCGGGGTCCTCTCGGTGCCCGCCGTCAGCGGCTCTCCAGACGGACGTGGAGTTCGCGCTCCTGGTCACCGGAGGCCATGCTCTGGTCCTCGACGGTGAACAGGGAGCCCAGGGTGGTGCGGAAACGGTCGATCGCCCAGTAGCCGCCCTGCACGTCGGCCGTGACGGACGCGTCGAGCCGGGTGGGCCCGCAGTCCGCCCCATGCTCCTCGGCCACGTCGAACGTGCCGAGCCACACGGTCGGGCGCACCTCGTGGTAGTCCCGGGGCACGTCGTCCGCGCACCGGTCGGAGGAGAAGCAGGCACACAGGACGTCGAACACGGTCCGGGCGTCTTCCTTGGTGCATCCGCTCAGCTCCACCGAGACGGATTCGGGGTGCTCCGACTCGCTCGCCATCGCGATCACTCCTCTCGTGGCCTGGGTACCGCACAAAGTTCCCTTCGCGCGGCGCTCCACTCGCACAATCCAGCAAAGCACCGTTTTCCGGCGGAGCACCACCGCCGCCGGTCTGCTCGCCTTCACCCGGGAGGCACCGGTCCTGCGACCGGCACGGTGCGAAGGAGCCTCTGCGGTGATCGAGGTGTTCTCGGACGTGCTGCGGACCGGCCGAGTGCGGTCAGTGCCTGGTTCCTGTCACCACGTGGGCGCTGAGGTCTTCCGACACGGCGAGCTGGGCGGTCAGGCCGGCCCGGGTGAAGGCGGCCAGGGCCTGCGGGGTCTGGTGTTCGCTGGTCTCGACCAGGAGGCAGCCGCCGGGCGCGAGCCAGGTGGGGGCCATGGTGGTGACGCGGCGCAGGATGTCGAGGCCGTCGGGGCCGCCGTCCAGGGCGACCAGCGGCTCGTGGTCGCGGGCCTCGGGCGGCAGCAGGCCGACCTCGCCCGTGGGGACGTAGGGCACATTGGCGGCCAGTATGTCGACGCGGCCCCGCAGACTGCCGGGGAGCGCGTCGAACAGGTCACCCTCGTGCACCGCGCCGCCCCTGGGGACGATGTTGCGCCGGGCGCAGCGCACCGCGGCCGGGTCGATGTCGGCGGCGTGCAGTTCGGCCGGGCCGAGCGCCTCGGCCAGTGCCGCGCCCACCGCGCCCGAGCCGCAGCACAGGTCCACGACGACGGCCGCCTCCGGGGACCGGGCCACCGCCTGGTCGACCAGGAACTCGGTACGGCGCCGCGGGACGAAGACGCCCGGTTCCACCACGACCCGCAGACCGTGGAACCCGGCCCAGCCGAGGACCTGTTCGAGGGGGAGGCCGGCGACGCGCCGCTCCACCAGGGCGGCGATCTCCCGTGGCGTGCGGGCGCCGGCGAGGATCAGTTCCGCCTCCTCCTCGGCGAACACGCAGCCGGCGGCGCGCAGCTGGGCGACCACCCCGGCGCGCGGGGGCACAGAAGCGGAAGAGGATGAAGCGGAGAGGGGAGGGATTACGGGCATGGAACGCGGGGACCTTTCGGGAGCCGAAGGGCGCTCCCGCGGTCACCTACCGACGGTGATCCGCGCCGTTACGAGGGGAGAGCACCCGACCTGACACAGCGGTAATGGGTCTCACCTCCTCGGCTTCCTGCGACCGGGACCCTCCGCGGCCGCAGGCCACCCTACCCCAACGCTCGGCCGCCGCCCCCTTCTCCATCCGTCAGTTGTACTATGCAACCGGAAGAGCAGGGGAGGCATTCGGTGACCGCAGCGACAGAACCGGACGAGCGCGGCGTCACGCGGCGGGCGCCGGCCGCGGAGACGGCCGTGGAGACCATCCACCGCGAGATGACGGTCTTCGCCCGCCGGGCCCGGGCCTCGGCGGGACGCATGCACCCCGAGCTGTCGCTGGTGTCGTACACGCTGCTCGGGCATCTGGAGGAGAGCGGCGGCTGCCGGGCCACCGACCTGGCCGCGCACTACGCGCTGGACAAGTCCACCGTCAGCCGCCAGGTGTCCGCCCTGGAGCGCGCCGGCCTCGTCGAGCGCCGTACCGACCCCGGCGACCACCGGGTCCAGGTGCTCCATCTGACGGCCGCCGGGCGGCGGATCCTCGCCCGGGTCACCGAGAGCCGCCGCGCGGCCTTCCACGAGCGCCTGGCGGGCTGGGCGGAGGACGATCTCGAACGGTTCGCGGGCTATCTCACCCGCTACAACGCCTGGCCCGGCCGGGACGAGGACGGCACCTGACGCACCCGGGGCCGCCGTGCGCCGCGTCCGGATCGAACACCTCCGCTGACGGCGGCCCGCACCGAGGCCGTAGCGTGTGGCCTCCACGCTCTCTTCAGTCTCTTCGCGAAGGCGGTTGTTGATGGCCCTGTTCGACCTTCCCCTCGACGAGCTCCGCGAGTACCGCAGTTCGTCCGTCGAGCCCGAGGACTTCGACGCCTTCTGGTCCAAGACGCTCCAGGAGGCCCGCGAGCACGACCTGGACGCCCGGTTCGACCTGGTGGACACGGGACTGGCGACGGTGAAGGTGTACGACGTGACCTTCGCCGGCTTCGGCGGGCACCCGGTCAAGGGCTGGCTGACGCTGCCCGCGCGGGTCGACGCGCCGCTGCCTCTGGTCGTGGAGTTCGTCGGCTACGGCGGCGGGCGCGGCCTGCCGCACGAACATCTGCTGTGGGCGTCGACGGGCCGCGCGCACTTCGTGATGGACACGCGCGGGCAGGGCAGCGCCTGGGGCGGCGGTGGCGGCACTTCCGACCCGGTCGGCGGCACGCCGGCGTACCCCGGCTTCATGACCCGCGGTCTGGACGCGCCGGAGAACTACTACTACCGCCGGGTGTTCACCGACGCGGTGCGGGCGATAGAGGCGGCCCGCGCGCACCCGCTGACCGACGCGGGCCGGACCGCGGCGATCGGCGCGAGCCAGGGCGGCGGCATCACGATCGCGGTGGGAGGTCTGGTGCCGGACCTGGTCGCGATCGCGCCGGACGTGCCGTTCCTGTGCGACTTCCCGCGCGGGACGACGCTGACCGACCGTCACCCGTACCGCGAGATAGGCCTCTACCTGAAGACCCACCGCGGCCGCACCGAGGACGCCCTGCGCACGCTGTCGTACTTCGACGGCGTGCACTTCGCCACCCGGGGCCGCGCGCCCGCGCTCTTCTCGGTGGCCCTGGAGGACCAGACCTGCCCGCCCTCCACGGTGTTCGCCGCGTTCAACGCCTGGGCGCACCAGGACAAGCAGATCGAGGTGTACGACTTCAACGACCACGAGGGCGGCGGCCCCTACCAGGAGGCGGCCCAGCTCCGCTGGCTCCGGTCGTACGCCTGACGCCCCGGAACATCCCTGCCATGCCCGCGGGCCCGGCAGCCGCGTGGACGGCTGCCGGGCCCGCGGTGTTCCCGCTCCAGGCATGGGGGCGGGCCACTTGACGGGGACGAGGCCGACCGCGGTGCCGAGGTGACCGCTGGACGAACGGTGGGCCGGCTGCCGGACCTGGCGGCGAAGCTTTCCCCCACGCCCGCGAGCCGGGTGGTATCGTGGTGTCAGCACTCGTGTACGCCCCGTTGTGGGCGCCGGTGCGGTTCTTCATCAGCTCACCGGGTCGACGCGTCTGTCGCGGTCGACGCGATCTGCTTCTCCTCGCCTTCTCCCTGAGCGGCGCTCCGCCCTCCCGGGCAGCCCGCCGCCGGCCGAGGTGGTGTCTTCCGCCGTCGGAGGCCGTGCTCCACGCCTCCCCGTCGCGGCTTCCGCTTCCCCCCGCACATCCCGTGCCGTCCGTCCGCGAAAGGACCTCCCTCATATGACCACCACACTCGAACGCCCCGTCGCACCGCGGCAGACGTCCGCGGCCCCCCAGTCCGTCACCGGTGTCCTGGACATCGACGCGACCGGCAAGGGACATCTGCGCGGCGCGGACCTCCTGCCCACCCCCTCCGACCCGCGCGTCTCCCCCGCGCTGATCCGCCGCCACGGCCTGCGCAAGGGCGACGCCGTCGCAGGCCTGCTCGGGCAGCAGCACGTCGTCACCGAGATCACGGACATCGGCGGCCGCTCGCCGGACGAGGCCCTGTCCCGGCGCCGCTTCCACGACCTCACTCCGCTGCACCCGCGCGAGCGGCTGCGCCTGGAACACCCCGCCGCCGGGCTCACCGGCCGTGTCGCCGACCTGATCGCGCCCGTCGGCAAGGGGCAGCGCGGTCTCGTCGTGGCACCGCCCAAGACCGGCAAGACCGTGCTGATCCAGCAGATCGCCGCCGCCGTCGCGGGCAACCACCCCGAGTGCCGGCTGATGGTGGTGCTGCTCGACGAACGCCCGGAGGAGGTCACCGACATGCGCCGCCGCGTGCACGGCGAGGTCTACGCCTCCACCTTCGACCGGTCCCCGAAGCAGCACATCGCGCTCGCCGAACTCGTCGTCGAACGGGCCAAACGGCTCGTCGAGGCCGGTGAGGACGTGGTCGTCCTCCTCGACTCGCTCACCCGGCTGTGCCGGGCCCACAACAACGCGGCCGCGGCGGGCGGCCGCACCCTCAGCGGCGGTGTCGACGCGAGCGCGCTCCTGGGGCCCAAGCGGCTCTTCGGGGCGGCGCGGACGGCCGAGGAGGGCGGCTCGCTCACCATCCTCGCCACCGCGCTGGTGGAGACCGGATCCCGCGCCGACGACTTCTTCTTCGAGGAGCTGAAGAGCACCGGCAACATGGAGCTGCGACTCAGTCGCGAACTCGCCTCCCGCCGCGTCTTCCCGGCCGTCGACCTCGACCCCTCGGGCACCCGACGTGAGGAACTCCTCTTCAGCCCGGCCGAGTTGACGGCCGTTCGCGGTCTGCGGCGGGCCCTGCGCAGCCGCGAGGGCAGGACCGGCGTGGAGACGCTGCTGGAGCGGCTGCGCGACACGCCCGACAACGCCACGTTCCTGCGCCGCGTCCGGCCAACCCTGCCCACTGGCTGAGCCACGGCCGCCGGCCGGGCATCCGACGCACCCTCAGCACCGCGCCCGCTGTGCCCCCGTCGGGGTGCGCGCTAGGACATCCGGGTGCTCGCGGACCCCGTTCGGCTCTGGGCAGCGTCCCGCCTGCACCATTTTGTCCCTACGTTTGCGATATGAAGATCAGATTTTCCAAGCGCACCACCGTATCGGCCTGTGCGCTCTGCGCGGCGAGTCTGCTGGCGGTGACCTCCCCGGTCGCGGTCGCCGGCGCGGCCGCCGGGGCCCGTGGAGCGATAGTGCAGCCGAGGGCGACGGTGCCGCAGCCGGGCCTGCTGGACGACGAGGGCACCCAGGTCCGGCTCCGCGACGGGGCGCCCGACCTTCCGGCCGTCTCCGGGCTGTCCTGGGTGGTGGCCGACGCCGCGTCGGGCGAGGTGCTGGCCGCGCACGACGCGCACCGCAGGCTGCCGCCCGCGAGCACTCTCAAGACGCTGTTCGCCCTGACCGTGATGCCGTCCTTCCCCGCGGGCATCCAGCACACCGTCAGCGCCAAGGAGCTGACGGGCATCGGCGAGGGCAGCAGCCTGGTGGGGGTTGTCGAGGGGCACACGTACCAGGTGGCCGACCTGTGGCGCGGGGTGTTCCTCAACTCCGGCAACGACGCCGTGCACGTGCTCGCCGCGCTCAACGGCGGCTGGGAGCAGACAGCCCGGCAGATGGAGGCCAAGGCCCGCTCCCTGGGAGCCCTGGACACCACGGTCGTCTCCCCCGACGGCTACGACGCCGACGGGCAGGACTCCTCGGCGTACGACCTGGCCGTGTTCGGGCGGGCCGGACTGCGCAACCCGGACTTCGCGCGGTACTGCTCCACCGCGCACGCCGCCTTCCCCGGCAACGACGGCACGTTCCAGATCGCCAACACAAACCGCCTGCTGACCGGTGCCAACGGGGTGGAGCCGTATCCGGGTCTGATCGGCATCAAGAACGGCTACACCACCAACGCGGGCAACACACTCGTCGCCGCGGCCCACCGGGACGGGCGCACCGTCCTGGTGACGTTGATGAACCCTCAGGAGGGCAACGTCTACGAGGAGGCGCGCGCGCTGCTGGACTGGGGATTCGACGCCGCCGGCCACGTCGATCCGGTGGGTTCGCTCGACGCCCTGCGGCCCGTCTCGCACGAGGCGACGGCGGAAGCGAAGTCCGGGACGAAGCCAGGAGCGAAGCCCGGTACGAAGCCGGGAGCGGCAGTCGTCGCGTCCGCCGGTGCGCCTCGCCCGGAGGAGTCGGACTGGCCGGGGGCGGGGACCATCGCGGGCGCCGCCGGTCTGGGCGCGGGGGCCCTCCTGATCGGCCTGCGGTTCCGGCGCAGGCGCGCCTCGCGCGTCTGACCTGCCGACGACCCGGGCACGGTCCGCGGACGTCGGCGTCGCCCCCGGAGGCCGTCGCGGCCCGGACCGCGGCGGACGCCGACCGGGCCGGGACGCCGGGCTGCCGTCCAGACCTGACCGGCGCACGATCGGACGACCCGCGCCGGGCGGCCCCTCAGAACACCGACAGTCCGGTGAGGGTCGTGAAGCGGTCCAGGGCCGCCACGCCGGCCACCGAGTTGCCCCGCTCGTCCAGGCCGGGGCTCCACACGCACAGCGAGCACCGGCCCGGTACGACGGCGATGATGCCGCCGCCCACGCCGCTCTTGCCGGGCAGGCCGACGCGGTAGGCGAAGTCACCGGCCGCGTCGTACGTCCCGCAGGTGAGCATGACCGCGTTGACCTGCTTGGCCTGGCTGCTGGCGAGCAGCCGGGAGCCGTCCGCCCTTATGCCGTGCCGGGCGAGGAACGTGGTGGCCAGCGCCAGGTCGGCGCAGGAGGCCGCGATCGAGCACTGGCGGAAGTACTGGTCCAGCAGGACCGGCACCGGATTGTCGACGTTCCCGTAGGACGCCATGAAGTGGGCGAGGGCGGCGTTGCGGTCGCCGTGCGCGGTCTCGGAGGCTGCGACCTCCTCGTCGAAGTCCAGCTCCGGGTTGCCGCTCTCGGCGCGCAGGAAGCTCAGCAGCTCGCCCGCCGCGTCGCCGGTGCGGGTCTGGAGCCGGTCGGTGACCACCAGGGCGCCCGCGTTGATGAACGGGTTGCGTGGGATGCCGTTCTCGTACTCCAGCTGCACCAGGGAGTTGAAGGGGTTGCCGGAGGGCTCGCGGCCCACGTGCTCCCACAGTTCGTCGCCCTCGCGCGCCAGGTCGAGGGCGAGCGTGAACACCTTGGTGATGGACTGCGTGGAGAACGGCTCCCGCCAGTCCCCCACCCCGTAGACCGTGCCGTCCAGCTCGGCGACGGCCATGCCGAAGGCCCGGGGGTCCCGGGCCGCGAGCGCCGGGATGTAGTCGGCCGGGCGCCCGCGGCCCGGTGTGTGCCCGATCTCCTCGGCGATGTGCTCGAGGACCGGAAGATAGGTCGGGGACGACGTCATGATCGCCATTGTGCCTCCGGGCCGGTCGCGTTGCTCCACGACGGTGACCACGGCAGGGCGACGGGCCTCGGCCGCCACCCGGTGCTCAGCTGCTGAGGACGCCCGTGCCGAGCAGGCCGAACAGCAGCAGGCCGATCAGGATCCGGTAGACGACGAACGCGTTGAAGGAGTGCTTGGCGACGAACTTCAGCAGCCAGGCGATGGAGCCGTAGGCGACGACGAAGGACACGACGGTGCCGACGACCAGCGGGACGGCGCCCACACTCGCCCCGAGCGCGTCCTTGAGCTCGTAGAGGCCGGCGCCGGTCAGGGCCGGCAGGCCGAGGAAGAACGACAGGCGGGTGGCGGCGACCCGGTCGAGGTCGAGGATGAGCGCGGTCGACATGGTGGCGCCGGATCGGGAGAAGCCGGGGAAGAGCAGCGCGAGGATCTGCGAGCTGCCGACCAGCATCGCGTCCTTGAAGGAGGTGTCGTCCTCACCGCGCTTGTGCCGGCCCATCTGGTCCGCGCACCACATCACGACACTGCCGGCGATCAGCGAACCGGCGACCACCCACAGGGAGCCGAGCGGCCCTTCGATGAAGGGCTTCGCGGCCAGGCCCACCACGACGATCGGCATGGTCGCGAAGATGACCCACCAGGCGAACTTGTAGTCGTGGTGGTAGCGCTCCTGCTTGTTGGCCAGCCCCCGGAACCAGGCGGACACGATCCGCACGATGTCCTTGAAGAAGTACACCAACACGGCGGCGATGGCGCCGACCTGGATGACGGCGGAGAACGCGACGACCGACTTGTCGTCGACGGGGATGCCCATGAGCCCCTCGGTGATCTTCAGGTGGCCGGTGGAGGACACGGGCAGGAACTCGGTCACCCCCTCGACGACTCCGAGTACGACGGCCTGACCGACGGAGATGGCGCTCATGGGATCCAGTTCTGAGGACGGTGATCGACAGTGGTGGACACACACTTACGGTGCCGAGGTGACGGTCCGGTGACGGTCAGCGGTATCCGCGGCGACCGTCAGAAGCCGTCGGCGACCCATGCCCCGGCGAAAGCAGCGCCGAGGCCCGCCCCGACGCTGCCGACGACGTTGGCGAAGGCGTAGAAGCCCGCGCCGGTCTCGGTGAGCCGCAGCGTCTCGTAGGAGAAGGTCGAGTACGTGGTCAGGGCCCCGCACAGTCCGGTGCCGGCGAGCAGTTGCAGACGCGGTCCGGCGACGCCCGCGGCCGCCGCGCCGGTCAGCAGGCCGAGGATAAGGCAGCCGGTGACGTTCACGACGAAGGTGCCCCAGGGGAACACCGAGTCGTGCCGGGACTGCACCGCGCGGTCGGTGAGGTAGCGCAGGGGTGCACCGACCGCGGCCCCGAGGACCACCAGCAGCCAGTTCACGAGGGCTTCCCGCCCTCGACGTCCGCGGCGCCGAGTCCGGCCGCGCGGGCGACGTACCGGATGACCTCGCAGTCGTCGAGTATCACCAGCCCCTGGGCGACCAGTTCGTCCAGTTGCGGAAGGAACGCCCGCAACCGCTCCTCGGTGTCCACGATCACCACCGCCACCGGCAGGTCCTCGCTCAACGACAGCAGCCGGGAGGTGTGGATCAGGGAGTTCGCGCCGAACCCCTCCACACCGCGGAAGACGCTGGCGCCCGCGAGGCCCGCCGCATGGGCCCGGTGGACGATCTCCGAGTACAGGGGTCGGTGGTGCCAGGTGTCGTTCTCTCCGATGAAGACGGTCACGCGCAGCGCGCTGCCGGTGAGCCTGGTCATGGCTGCCTCCACTTCAGAACACGGCGGGCCGCCGTCATGGCCAGCCACACCGCAGCGAGCGCCGCGCACGGGGTCGCGGCGAGGTACGCCAGCCCGGTACGGGCGTGGCCGGAGTCCACCAGTCGCTGGATGTCGACGGTGTAGGTGGAGAAGGTGGTGAAGCCGCCGAGCACGCCGGTGCCGAAGAAGGGGCGGACCAGCCTGTGGGCGGCCCATACATCGGTGATGACCACCATGAAGACGCCGATCACCGCGCAGCCGGAGGCGTTGATCCAGAAGATCGCCCAGGGGAAGCCGCCGGCCGGAGTCGGCAGCCACTGCGAGACGGTGTACCGGGCGGTGGCCCCGAGCGCGCCGCCCAGTGCCACCACGGCGACCACCTGCGCCTGCTCCCGCCAGGCTCGCCACCGCGTGGGGCCGTTCCGCTCCCGAAGGTTCTCTTCGTCCGGAACAGTCATGCTCGTACGTCTCCTGCTCGCCCGCGCCCGGACATGCCGGAGCGCTCTTTTGACGCGAGTAGGGACCGTTGGCGGCACGAGTGCCACGGTTTCGGTACGGCGGGCCCCACCGCCGCGCCGCGAATTCCTCGCGGCCGGGCTACAGGCTAACGCGACCGGATCCGCACCGCACACGCCCGGCGGGGTGTGTACGGCGAGCCGGGTGACGCCGTCCCCGGCAGGCGCCCGGCAACCGGTCAGGATCGAAGAAGCCGCACGGCGCCCGCCCGTTCTAGCGTGGAACCACCGACGCAGCCGTCGGGCCGCGGCGCCTCCGCCGCGTGCGGAGCCGCGTACGTCCGCATATCGATCCGAACAGCGATCCGAACAGCAAGGAGTTCGCCATGACCGCGGGCCTGAAGACGATCATCTACCCCGTGAAGGACCTCGACCGGGCGAAGGCCCTGTTCAGCGCGCTGCTGGAGGTCGAGCCGTACGCCGACGCGCCCTACTACGTCGGGTTCAAGGACGCCGGGCAGGACGTGGGGCTCGACCCGAACGGGCACGCCAAGGGAATGACCGGACCGGTGCCGTACTGGCACGTCGACGACATCAGGGCCCGGCTGGCGGCGCTGGTGGCCGCGGGCGCCGAGGTGCTCCAGGACGTGCAGGACGTGGGCGGCGGCCGGCTGATCGCCTCGGCGAGGGACGCCGACGGCAACCTCATCGGCCTTCTCCAGGACGCCTGAGAGCCCGCCGCCGCGGAGGTCGGTGCCGCGAAGGTCGGTGCCACGGTGGTGCCTGCCACGGTGGTGCCTGCCGCGGTGGTGCGTGCCGCGGTGGTGCCTGCCACGGTGGTGCCTGCCGCGGTGGTGCGTGCCGCGGTGGTACGTGCCGCGCCCACCGCGGTCGGCGGTTCCCGCCGGTCCTCGCGGTGCCGCTCAGCCGTAGGGCCGGGCCAGCAGGCTGCGGACTCCCTCCGAGGTGAGCGTCAGACCGTGCGGCGAATTGGCGTCTATGGTCAGCGACAGGTCGTCGGCCGGCCACTGGGACGCGAGCGCGCCGAGCGGCACCAGGCGGTAGCGGGAGACGAAGGGCAGCAGGTCGGACATCTCCAGTTCGGAGGTGAACACCGGCACCACCGGCGCCCCGCCCGGCTGTTCGAGAACGGGCAGGGCCACCGCCGTGGGATTGGTGGCGTCCTCCTCGCTCGCGTCGTCGGGCACGGGGACCAGTACGTCGCTGCTCGCGAGCGTCTCCAGTGCCACCGTGTCCTCGGCGTTCTCGGCAAGCACGTCCAGCGCTTGCTGGGCGGGCGTCGGGGTGTTGTCGTTCGCTGGTGTCTGCATGGCGGATTCCCTGGTCGCGGCACTCGAACGGCCCGCCCGGGAGCTGACCGGCCGGGCATGGGCTCTGCACGCGTACCCGAACGCACACGGCGCAATCACAAGGTGCCTTTGGACTCCCCGTGCCACCGGCCGGCGGCACGGGGGTGGGCGCCAGGGCTGCGGCCGGTGCCGGTCACGACGGGCCGCGGCGGATCGCGACGGCCGCGGCGTCGTCGCCCAGGCGGCCGTGGGTGTGGGCGAGGAGGTCGTCGTGGAGCCGACTCAGCACGACCTCCGGCGGGGCGCCGGCCCAGGCGCCGGCCCGGTCGGCGAGGGGGTAGAACTCGCCCCGTGGGCTACGGGCCTCCAGGACGCCGTCGGTGTGCAGGAGCAGTGTGCCGCCGCGCGGGAAGGGGAACGAGGCGACCTCGTAGTCCGCGGCGTCGGACAGTTCCCCCAGACCGAGCGGTGGCGCGACGGCCCGCGCGGTCAGGGGCTCGGCCGTCTTCCCGCCGATGAGCAGCGGGGCGGGGTGGCCGCAGTTGAGGAGGTGCAGCACGGGCTCGCTGTCGGGGATGTCGACGAGCAGGGCGGTGGCGAAGGACTCGTCGGTGTCGAGCATCTGCGCGGTCTGCCACTGCCGGAACTCCCAGCGCATGGCGCCGTCCAGGTGCACGGCCAGGCGCGGCAGCGAGGGCCGGCGGTGCGCGGCCGCGCGGAAGGCGCCGAGCAGCAGTGCGGCATGGCTGATCGCGGGCAGCCCCTTGCCCCGCACATCGGCGATGAGCAGCCGGGTGCTGTGTCCGGTGCGGGCGGCGGCGTAGAGGTCCCCGCCCATGGTGGCCTCGTCCTGGGCGGCGAGGTACAGGCAGGCGATCCGCAGGGGGCCGCTGCGGACGGGCAGGGGCGGGAAGAGCACGTCCTGCACGGCCCGTGCCACGACCCGGCTCTGCGTCAGCTGGTGCTCGCGCCGGTCACGGAACAGGCAGAACACCACGATCAGACCGGAGACGAGGATCAGCGACGCGATCTCCGCCTGGAGGTTCTGGGTGCCCAGCGTGCCCTGGACGGCGCCGATGGAGAGTTCGGTCCCGACGGCCAGCGCACCGATCAGCGCGGTGAGCCAGGGCCCGGAGAACGCGGCGGTGAACGCGGGAGCCGCGACCAGCAGCGGGCCGAGGTGCACGTCGGGCGGGGTCAGGGCGTCCACGACGCCCACCACAGCGATCAGTACCAGGGGGATGAGGACCAGCACCCGTCCCGATGGTGAACGCCGTAGGTCCATGAGCGACACACGCCATGTTCTCACCCCTGGCGCGGCCGGGCGAGGGCGCTGATCCGCGGCGGGGGCCGGATCGCCGGCACCGGAGCGTGGGCCCTCCGCGACGCGCGACGCGCGGAGGACCCCGGGGGCTCACTTCCGAACCCCGGGGTCCGGGTAACCAGCGGGCCGGGGCCGATTCGGGGTCGTCCGGGAGGCCGGGAAGATGCTCGTCAGGCGGTCGCGGCAGGCGGCGCGGTCGTGCCGCGCACCTCCAGGGCCGGGCTCGTCAGGTCGACGGTCCGGGGCAGGTGCGGGTCGTCGATGCGGTCGAGCAGCCGCTGGGCGGCGCGCCGGCCCACGTCGTGGCTGGCGTTGTCCACGGTGGTCAGCCACAGGTGGCGCAGGCGCGACAGATAGGTGTTGTCGTAGCCGGCCAGGGAGAGGTCGCCAGGGACCCGGAGGCCGCTCTCCTCAGCGGCGGACAGCGCGCCGACGCAGGCCATGTCGTTGACCGCGAACACGGCGGTGGGCCGCCGGGTACGGCTGAGCAGCCGCACGGTGGCCCGATAGCCGCCCTCCTCGGTGAGGTCGCCCTGCTCGACGACCGCCGTGCCGGCGAGCCCGTGTGCGCGCATGGCGGCCTCGAAGCCGCGGCGGCGCAGGTCGCCGACCGCGCCCTGGCCGGCGATGTGGGCGATGTGCCGGTGACCGAGGGCGACGAGGTGCTCGGTGGCCAGCCGTGCGCCCCGCTCGTCGTCGCCCGCGACGACGTCCACCCCCGGCAGTTCGGGTTCGCGGGCGCCGGCGACGACGGTGGGCACCCGGCCGGCCGCGACGCGCAGCGCGCGCGGATCGCGCAGGGTGCCGACGGCGACCAGGCCGTCGACGCGCAGTTCGGTGAAGGTGCGGGTGAGGTCCTCGCCCAGGCGCCGGTTGAGGTGGCCGTCGGCGAGCAGCATGTGCAGACCGGCGTCGTGGAGGCAGGAGTTCAGACCGTCCAGGAGTTCCACGAACCACGGGTTGCGCATGTCGTTCAGGAGCACGCCGACGGTGCGGGTGCGGCGCTCGCTGAGGCTGCGGGCGGCGGCGTTGGGCCGGTAGCCGAGCTCCTCGACCGCGGCGAGGACCGCCTGCCGCTTGTCGGGGCGCACGCTGCCGGAGCCGCGCAGCACCAGTGAGACCAGGGACTTGGACACACCGGCGCGCGCGGCGACGTCACGGATGGTGGGCGGTCGCACGATGTGGACCGTTCCATGAGGGCGGGGCTCTTGTAAAGGGGCCGGAGACCGGTCCTGATGTGCCTGTGGGGAGCTTCACCCGATGGCTTGACACCTGCCCGGAGGCGGCCCCATCGTGAGCCACCAGGTTTTGGATCGGTCCAAACAAGGGGCTTTCATGGTGTCTGCGCTCGGCGTCGCCGTCGTCGGATTCGGCTGGATGGGACGGGTGCACACGCAGGCTTACGCCCGCGTGCCCCACCACTTCCCCGGGCTCGCGGTACGTCCGCACCTGGTCGCCGTCGCCGACGAGGTGCCCGGCCGGGCCGAGGAGGCGGCCGAGCGGTACGGCTTCGACTCCGCCACCCGTGACTGGCGGGAGATCGCCGCCGACCCCCGGGTGGAGGCGGTCAGCATCACCGCCCCGAACTTCCTGCACCGGGAGATCGGCCTCGCCATGGCCGAGGCGGGCAAGCACATCTGGATCGAGAAGCCGGTGGGCCTGAGCGCCGACGACGCCCGCGCGGTGGCCGGCGCCGCCGCCCGGGCCGGTGTGCGGGGCACGGTCGGCTTCAACTACCGCAACGCGCCCGCCGTCGCCGCCGCCCGCGAGATGATCGCGGCCGGTGAGATCGGCACGGTCACCCATGTCCGCATCCGGCTGTTCAGCGACTACGCGGCCCACCCGGAGGGCGCGCTGACCTGGCGCTACGAGCGTGAACGCGGCGGCAGCGGGGTGCTGGGCGACCTGGCCTCGCACGGGGTCGACCTGGCCCGCCACCTGCTCGGCGAGATCGAGTCGCTGTCCGCCGACACCGCCGTGTTCGTGCCCGAACGGGCCCGCCCGACCGACGCCACCGCGGGACACACCCGGGCGGCGGGCGGCGAACCCGGCCCGGTGGAGAACGACGACTACGTCGACTGCCTGCTGCGTTTCACCTCCGGCGCGCGCGGTGTCCTGGAGGCCTGCCGGGTCTCGGTGGGCGAGCAGAACAACTACGGCTTCGAGATCCACGGCACCCGGGGCGCGCTCTGGTGGGACTTCCGGCGCATGGGCGAACTCGGCGTCAGCCGCGGCACCACGTACCAGGACCAGCCCGTCAGCACGGTCCACGTGGGCCCCGGTCACGGCGAGTACGAGGCCTTCCAGCCGGGTGCGGCCAACGCCATGGGCTACGACGACCTCAAGGTCATCGAGGCGTACCACTTCCTGCGCTCGATCGCGGAGGGCGGGGTCCACGGTGCCACCCTCGACGACGCCGTGGCCGCCGCGGTGGCACTGGACGCGATGGCCCGTTCCGCCGAGGAGCGCGGGTGGGTGAGCCTCGGCTGACCCGCGCCGCCTCACTCCGGCGTCAGGTCCGCGCGCGGGGTGATCTCCCAGTGGTTGGTGCGCAGCATGCGGCCGGCGAACTCCACCTCGCGCTCGCCGACGAACCGGAAGCCGAGCGAGCGGCAGATGCCGTTGGAGGCCGCGTTGGTGGTGGCCGGGAAGGCGTGCACCTCTCCCCAGCGGTCCTCGTCCCGCGCCCGTTCCAGCAGGGCGCGGGCCGCGCGGCCGCCGAGGCCGCGCCCCTGGTACCGCGGCAGCACCATCCAGCCGATCTCCGACATCGGACCGTCGTCGCCGTCATGGGTCCAGACGGTCACCGTCCCGGCCACCTCCCCCGGGGTGCGCGGGTCGGGGACGATCATCTTGATCCAAGCGGTGCCGTCCGCCGCCTGGCGGGCGTCCCGGCGCACCTTGTCCGCCATGCCACCGGCCGGCAGGGGTCCGCCGAGCTCGGCCATCATCACCGGGTCGCAGCGCATCCGGACGTACGCGTCCACGTCGTCATGGGTGACGTCACGCAAGAGCACGGGGCCTCCTGACGGAAGGTGGGTGTAGATGCCAAGTATGGGCTGGGTCATGATGGGGCTGCCCGGCCGATCCGGCGCGTGAAACCCGTGCCGGATCGGCTTCCTGTGAACAGCCCGAGGAGAAGCACGCGTTGAACACCGGCGCCCCGGTTCCCGGCAGCTACTACGAACGCATCGACGAGCACCGTTTCAAGCCCACCGAGCATGCCGGTGGCGCCTGGGACGTGCGGGAGCAGCACTTCGGCCCGCTGGGCGGGCTGGTCGTCCACGCGGTCGAGGACCATCTGGCCGCGCGCGGGGGCAGCGCCCTGATACCGGTCCGGATCAGCTACGACATCCTGGGCGCCCCGGCCCTGGACGAGTGCGAGATCGAGGTGGAGACCCTCCGCCCCGGCCGCACCATCGAACTCCTGGAAGCCGTCGTGCGCATCGCCGGGCGCCCGGTGGTCCGGGCCCGGGTCTGGCTGCTGTCGGCCCAGGACACCGCGGCCGTCGCCGGGGGTGCCGGTGACCGGCTCACCCCGCCCGACGGACTCGCGCCCTGGGCGATGAGCGAGCTGTGGCCGGGCGGCTTCATCGCGTCCCTGGACATCCGTCCGCTCGCCCCGCCGGCCCCGGGCCGCACCACCGCCTGGATCTCCACCCCGCTCACCCTGGTCGCCGGCGAGCCCAGCAGCCCGCTCGCCTCCTGCCTCGCCCTCGTCGACACGGCGAACGGCATCGCCGTACGCGAGTCGCCGACCGCGTGGATGTTCCCCAACGTCGACCTGACCGTGCACCTGCACCGCCGCCCGGAGGGCCGCTGGACCGGTCTGGACACCACCGTGGCCTTCGGCCCGGCGGGCGTGGGCCTGACCAGCACGGTCCTGCACGATCTGCACGGTCCGGTCGGGCACGCCCAGCAGATCCTCACCGTGCGCCCCATGCCGGGCGGCTGACCGCGGCGGGGCCGCCTCCCCCACGGCGCGCGCGAACGGCGCGGAGCTGATGTCCTGGTTGCGGGGGTCCGTCGTACCCGCTTTCCGGGAGAGACAGATGACTACCTACAAAGTCGCGCAGGCCATCGCAGCCGGCGGCCCGTTCGAGATCGTCGAGCGTGAGGCGGCGGAGCCGGGCTGCGGTCGGGTCGCGATCGCCGTGGAGGCGTGCGGAGTCTGCCACAGCGACACCTTCTTCGTGGACGCCGCGCTGCCCGGAATCAGTTTCCCGGTGGTGCCGGGGCACGAGATCGCCGGGCGGATCGAGCAGCTCGGCGAGGGGACGCAGGACCAGGGATGGCAGGTGGGCGACCGGGTGGCGGTGGGCTGGTTCGGCGGCAGCTGCCATCACTGCACCCCGTGCCGGCAGGGCGACTTCATCGTGTGCCCGAATCTCAAGGTGCCGGGCTGGTCGTACGACGGCGGCTTCGCCGAGCGGGTGATCGCGCCGGTCGACGCGCTGGCCCGGATCCCCGACGCGCTGGCGGCGAGCGATGCCGGGCCGATGGCGTGCGCGGGCGTGACCACGTTCGACGGGCTGCGGCGCAGCTCCGCGCGGCCGGGCGATCTGGTGGCCGTGCTCGGAATCGGAGGCCTGGGTCACCTGGGGGTGCAGTACGCGGTGGCCATGGGGTTCGAGACGGTGGCGATCGCCCGCGGGGCCGACAAGGCGGACTTCGCCAAGCGGCTCGGCGCGCACCACTACGTGGACAGTACGACGGACACCCCGGTCGGCGACGCGCTGCAGTCGCTGGGCGGCGCCAAGGTCGTCCTGGCCACGGCCGGCAGTTCCGAGGCGATCGCGGCGACCGTCGACGGGCTGTCGCACCGCGGTGAGCTGGTGGTCATCGGGGCGGCACCCGAGCCGCTGGGGATCAGCCCGCTCCAGCTGATCACGGCCGCCCGTGTCATCCGCGGCCACCCGTCGGGCACCGCGCAGGACGTGCAGGACACCATGGCCTTCAGCGCCCTGCACGGCATCCGTCCGATGACCGAGACCGTCCCGCTGGACCAGGCCGGCGAGGCCTACGCGAAGATGCTCGCCGGCGCCGCCCGGTTCCGGATGGTGCTCACGACCGGCTGACCAACAGGCCCAGGAGCCCGGCCGGTTGTCCCGGCCGCACCGGGATGGTGAGAGCGGCTCGCATGTCGGGGAGACACGGCCACCTTCACGATTCCTCCACCTCCCCGTCACTCCGTTCTCACCTCCTGTGTATGCTCCTGACGCTCCATTGGCTCCACTGAGGGGGGAACCTCATGCGGATACGCTCCGTGCTGGCCGTGGCCGCCGCGGCCGGGACCGTCGCTGTCGTCGGCGCCGCTCCGGCGCAGGCCGCCGAATACTCGTCCGCGCTCAAGGTGAAGGGCGTCCAGTACGACGCGCCCGGGCGGGACTCCAACAACTGCCGTACCGGCAACACCAAGGACGAGTACCTGACGGTCAAGAACTACTCGCGCACGGCGACGGTCAACCTCAAGGGTTACGTGGTCAAGGACGCTTCCGGCAACCGGTTCACGTTCAGTGCCAACCACTACCTCGAGCCCGGCGACTACGTGAAGCTGCGCGGCGGCAAGGGCACGGACTCCGACGCCAAGAACGTCGTCTACCGCCAGAACTGCAACTTCCTCTGGAACAACGACAAGGACACCATCTACCTGCTCAAGCCCTCCGGTGCCCGGGCCGACGTCCACTCCTACACCAAGGCCCGCGACGACCGCGACGGCGACGGCTACATCCGCTACCACGGCTGAGCCGGCCCGTCCTCGTACCGGCCCCAGGGGGGACCATGCACCAGCACCACCAGCCGCGACCGCGCAGCAGATCCGGCATTGGTCCGGCGCACCGGCGCTCACTCGCGCGGGCGGCGAGCATCGCCCTGCTCGCCGTGGGCGCCTTCGGCTGCGGACAGTCCGACGGCGAGGCCGCGAAGCCGCAGCCCACCGTGACCGTCACGGCCACGGCCACCGTCACGGCCACCGCGACCGAGACCGTCACACCCGCGCCCACCGCGACGGTCACCGCCACCGAGACGGTCAGGACGCCCGGCCCGACGATCACCGTCACCAGGGCGGCCGCTGCCGCCGGAACCGGCACCACCCGCAGCAGCGGTGGCGGCGGCAGCGCGGTCGGCACCTGCTCGATCCGCTCCAACGCCGGCAACTGCTACCAGGCGGGGCAGTACTGCCGCAACGGCGACCACGGAGCCAGCACCACCACCGCGAACGGCACCCGGATCACGTGCTCGTACCGCTCCAACGTCTGGCGATGGACCTATTCCTGATGATACGTCAGTCAGTACGTCAGTGATGCGGACGCATCCGTCCGGCGAGGGCAGCGACGAGAGGCCCTACGTGTCGCCCTCCTCGGCCGGGCGGGTGCGTCCGGGCTCCGGCAACTCGGCCTGCTGGGCGCGCGCGTGCAGCACGTCGCCGATGAACAGGTCGTAGACGAGGACACCGACGACCCCGCCGACCAGCGGCCCGACGATCGGGATCCACCAGTAGTGACTGAACGACCCCGCCAGGCTGCCGGGTAGAGCAAGGTCTCCCCATCCCGCGAAGAACGTGAACAGGCGCGGCCCGAAGTCGCGGGCCGGGTTGATGGCATACCCGGCGTTCGCTCCGAAAGAGATGCCGATGGCGGCCACCACGAAGCCGATGACCAGCGGTCCGAGGTTGGCCTTCACAGCCGTGTTGCGCAGGTCGATCACCGCCGCGATCAGCATGACCAGGAAGGCGGTGCCGACGATCTGGTCCACGAGGGGCCCCCAGTAACCGCCGTGGAAGTAGGGCGCCGGGAAGGTCGCGAAAATCGAGAACGTGGCGAGGGTGTGCCCGTGCGTCTTCGGCGGCTTCGACACGCTGTCGAAGGTGTTGATCGCATCGTGGTAGACGGCGTACACCAGCGCGGCCCCGACGAAGGCGCCCGCCACCTGCGCGATCCAGTACGGAACCACCTTCGTCCAGGGGAACCTGCGGCGCACCGCGAACGCCAGCGTCACGGCGGGGTTGATGTGCGCCCCGCTGACGCCGCCGGCCACATACACGCCGAAGGCCACCGCGAAGGCCCAGCCCCAGCCGATCACCAGCCAGTCGGCGGCGCCGAGGAAGAACGTGGTGGGCCCCGACGTGCGACCCGAGCCGGGCAGCGCCGCGACCGTCATCGCCACCGAACCGCAACCGAAGGCGATGAGGACGAGGGTCCCCAGGAACTCCGCCATGCATTCGCCCCCGAGCCCTCCACGGCTCCTGAGCCGTGAAGGTCTCAGCAGGGGCGGGATTTCCACGGCCATATCGGCCCCCTCGACGAACGGTCCGGCGAACGGCCGGACACGGCCCTGAACAGGGCGGCCTCGCGGGGCCGCCCAGTCCCGGGCGGCCCCGCCTCACTGCCAGTCTGCGCGCCGGTGCGGACCGAGGCCACTCGGCCCGGTGCGGGCCGGCGGCCGCCACGCCCCGGCATGCGGCGCGAGGTGGCGGGCCGCGTCCCTATCCCCCTGGAGAGTGAACCCCCATACGGGTGAGATTACTCATCCCCGCAGTGCGAAGAACCGAGGAAAAGCAGCTTGCCGAACCCTCCGGCCGCCTCGGCGCCACCGAATCCGAGTGGCAACCCCGCGGCGACCGAACAAGACTGATCCATGGTTTCGTGATCAGGCGAAAACGCACGGTCCCGGAGACCGGGCACCGCTGGCCGATGGTTTTCGACCTTTCCTTCAGGGAGCTCGCATGGTGGAGAAGTCTGCCGACATCTTGATGCCCGGGCCGGACGAACCCGTGATCGCCGGGCACGCAGGCACCATCCCGGCGGCGACGGAGACAGAAAAGGAACTCGCCGGAATTCTGGCGGACGTCGTACACGCCGAGCACGTCCCGCCCGACAGTCACTTCTTCGACGACCTGGGCGCCAACTCCCTTGTCATGGCGCAGTTCTGCGCACGGGTCCGGAAAAGATCCGATCTGCCGTCGGTGTCCATGAGGGACATCTACCGCAACCCCACGGTCCGCAGCCTGGCGGAAGCTCTCGCGGTCGCCGCTTCGGCCGCCGTCGGCACACCGGCGACGGCGGCCCCGGCGGCACCCGCGGGCGGGACGCCGGCACCGGCCGGGGCGGCACCGAGCACGGCGCGCTACGTGCTGTGCGGAGCGGCCCAATTGGCCATTTTCCTCGGGTATTCAGTCGTCGTCGGAATGTTCACGGCCCGGGCGTACGAGTGGGTCGCCTCGGGGACGGGACTCGTCGACATCTATCTGCGGTCATTGCTGTTCGGGACCGGCGGATTCATCCTCCTGTGCGTCTTCCCGGTCGCGGCGAAGTGGATTCTCGTCGGCCGCTGGAAGGCCGGAGAATTCCCGGTGTGGAGTGCGGCCTATCTCCGCTTCTGGATCCTCAAGGTGCTCCTGCACGCGAATCCGATGGTTCTCTTCATCGGAAACCCGGTGTACGTGATGTACCTGCGGGCCCTGGGCGCGCGGATCGGCAGGGACGTCACGATCCTCTCCCACTCCGTGCCGGTCTGCACCGACCTGCTCACCATCGGCGCGGGCACGGTGATCCGCAAGGACACGTTCTTCCTCTGCTACCGCGCGCACGCCGGGCGCATCCAGACCGGCCGGATCGACCTCGGCCGGGACGTCTTCATCGGCGAGAAGTCGGTGCTCGACATCGACACCTCGATGGGCGACGGCTCACAGCTCGGCCACTCCTCCGCCCTGTATCGGGGCCAGCACGTGCCGGCCGGCGAACGCCGGCACGGCTCCCCGGCGCAGCCCACGTCGGTCGACCACATCAGGGTCGAACCGGCCCGGTGCGGCACCCTGCGGCGGGCGGCTTTCGGGCTGACCTCCCTGCTCCAGCTGTTCCTGCTGTACCTGCCGCTCGGCGTCGGTGGCGTCTACATACTGTTCTCGCAGGTTCCGGCGCTGCGCGACCGGCTGGAAGCGGGGACGACCCTGTCCACGATGCCGAAGTTCCTCGCCGACACCCTGGTCGTGTCCGCCGTGCTGTTCTTCGGCGGGCTCGTCGTGGGCCTGGCCGTGCTGTTCACGGTGCCCCGGCTGCTGAGCCTGGCCGTCAAACCCGACCGGGTCTATCCGCTCTACGGCTTCCAGTACGCGCTGCACCGCACGGTGGCCGGCCTGACGAACATCAAGTTCTTCCCCTGGCTCTGCGGCGACAGCTCCTACATCGTCCCCTACCTGCGCCGGCTCGGATACGACCTGTCCCGGGTGGAGCAGACCGGCTCGAACTTCGGCACCGAGGTGCAGCACGAGACGCCGTTCCTGGTGTCCGTCGGCAGCGGCACGATGGTGGCCGACGGGCTCTCCGTCATCAACGCCGAATACTCCAGCACGTCCTTCAAGGTGAGCCGGGCGTCAATCGGCGCGCACAACTTCCTCGGCAACAACATCGCCTATCCGGCGGGGGCCAGGACGGGCGACAACTGCCTGCTCGCGACGAAGGTGATGGTCCCCCTCGACGGCGAACTGCGCGAAGGTGTCGGGCTGCTCGGCTCACCGTCCTTCGAGATCCCCCGTTCGGTGGAGCGCGACACCCGCTTCGACCACCTCAGGACCGGCGACGCCCTGCGCCGCAGCCTCGCCGCGAAGAACCGCTACAACCTCCGCTCCATGGCGCTGTTCCTGCTGCTGCGCTGGGTGCTCGCCGCCATGCTCACGGGACTCGCTCTGGCCTGCGTCGACCTCTACGGCACGCTGGGTCACGTGGTGATCGCCGGGTATCTGGCCCTCACCCTGGCCCTCACGGCCGGCTACTTCATCCTGGTGGAGCGGGTCATCGCCGCCTTCCGCGCCCTGCGCCCCCGCCTGTGCTCGATCTACGACCCGTACTTCTGGTGGCACGAGCGGCTGTGGAAGGTGCCGGACGAATGGCTCGAGGTGTTCAACGGGACCCCGTTCAAGACTCTCGTCTGGCGCCTGATGGGCGTGCGCATCGGCCGCCGGGTCTTCGACGACGGCTGCTACATCACGGAGCGGACGCTCACCGTCATCGGTGACGACTGCGTGCTGAACGCGGGCAGCAAGATCCAGTGCCACTCCCAGGAGGACGGCACCTTCAAGTCGGACCGCACCACGCTCGGCTCCGACTGCACGCTCGGGATCGGCGCGCACGTGCACTACGGCGTGACGGTGGGCGACGGGGCCGTACTGGCGCCCGATTCCTTCCTCATGAAGGGCGAGGAAGTTCCTGCGAGGGCGGAATGGGGCGGAAACCCCGCCGCGCCGACGGCGAAGTGAGGAAGGGCCAGTCAATGGGAGCGCTCGTGGCAGCGGACAGGGAGTTCTGGAGCGAGGTGCTGACCGCCGGCGGCTTCACCGCTGTTCCGCGGTGGGCAGGCGAGCCGGTGGCCGGTGAGGCCGAGCACGAGCAGATCGTGCCGGCCGGGACGGCGCGGGCTGTACGCGCCCTGGCGGCCGAGCTGGAGGTGCCGCCCGGCGCGGTCCTGCTGGCCGCGCACGCCAAGGTGCTGGCCGTGCTGTCCGGTGAGCCGGACGTGGTGACGGGCCATGTCCCGGGCCCGGACTCCGGCCCGCTGCCCTGCCGGCTGGCCGTCGCGCCGTCGTCCTGGCGCCGGCTGGTGCTCGACGCCCACCGCGTCGCGGGGGACCTGCTCGCGCACCGGGACTTTCCCGTGGACGACCTGCGCCGGGAGCTGGGGCTCTCCGGACCGCCGTACGAGGCCGTCTTCGACCCTGCGGACACCGGGAGCGGCGCCCTGCCCGCCGAGGCGGTGCTGCGGGTGGCGTTCGGCGAGCCGGACGGACTGCTGACGGCACGACTGCGGTACCGCACGGACGCGCTGGACGCCGGCGCCGCGGCCAGGATCTGCGGCTACCACCTGACCGCGCTGCGTCTGATGGCCGCCGACGTGGACGCCGAGCACACCCGGCAGAGCGTGCTGTCGCCCGAGGAAAGGCGCGACCAGCTGGAGGGGCTGGCCGGGCCGCACCGGGAACTGCCGTCCGCGCGGGCGCACGAACTCTTCGAGGAGCGGGTACGGGCCCACCCCGATGCGGTGGCCGCGGTGCACGGCGAGCGGTCGTGGACGTACGGGGAACTGAACGCCCGGGCCAACCGGCTGGCCCGGGCCCTGCTGGCGCGCGGTCTGCGCCGGGAGGACGTGGTGGCCGTGGTCACCGAACGCAATCTCGACTGGCTGGCGGCGGTACTGGCGGTGTTCAAGGCCGGCGGTGCCTACCTGCCGATCGAGCCGCACTTCCCGGCCGGGCGGATCGAGGCGACGCTCGCCCGGGCCGGCTGCCGGCTGGTGCTGACCGAGCCGGGCAGCAGCGGCACCCTGGACGAGGCGCGGGCCGCGCTGCCGACGGGGACCGAGAAGCTGCTGATCGAGACGGCGTACGCGGAACAGCACGCCGACGGCGACCTCCAAGTGGAGGTCTCCCCCGACCAGTTGGCGTACATCTACTTCACCTCCGGCTCCACCGGTGAGCCCAAGGGAGCGATGTGCGAGCACGCGGGCATGCTCAACCACCTGTACGCCAAGATCGACGACCTGGGGATCGGCCCCGGGCGGGTGGTGGCGCAGACGGCTCCGCAGTGTTTCGACATCTCGCTGTGGCAGTTGCTGGCCGGGCTCCTGGTGGGCGGGCGGACCCTGCTGGTCGAGCAGGACGCCGTCGTGGACGTGGAGCGATTCCTCGACACGCTCGTGCGCGGCCGGGTCGCCGTGGCGCAGGTCGTGCCCTCCTATCTGGAGGTGGTGGCCTCGTACCTGGAACGCCACCCCCGCGAACTGCCCGACCTGGCCTGCGTGTCGGTGACCGGCGAGGCGCTGAAGCGGGAGCTCGTCCAGCGCTGGTTCGCCCTCCAGCCCGGCATCGGGCTGGTCAACGCCTATGGACTCACCGAGACTTCGGACGACACCAACCACGAGGTCATGGACACGGTGCCGGAACGGGTGCTGCTGGGACGCCCGGTCAACAACGTGCGCGTCTACGTCGTCGACGAGAACCTCGCACCGGTGCCGCTCGGCGCGCCCGGACTGATCGCCTTCTCCGGCGTGTGTGTGGGACGCGGATACGTCAACGATCCCGAGCGGACCCGTGAGGCCTACCGTGAGGACCCGCACCGGCCGGGCGAGCGGCTGTATCTGGCGGGCGACTGGGGCCGCTGGCACCCCGGTGGGAAGCTGGAGTTCCTCGGCCGCCGGGACAGTCAGGTCAAGATCCGCGGGTTCCGCATCGAGATCGGGGAGATCGAGAACACCCTGCTGCGCGTTCCCGGAGTCCGGGACGGCGCGGTGGTCGTCGCCGAACTCGCGGGCCGCAGCACGCATCTGATCGCCTTCCACACCGGCCGGCGGCTTCAGCCGGAGGAGTTGCGCGAGGCGCTCGGTGCCGCGCTGCCCGCGTACATGGTCCCGTCGGCCTTCCACTGGCAGGACGCGCTGCCGCTGACCGGCAACGGGAAGATCGACCGCAAGGCGCTGACGGCGCTGGCCGAACGCAGCGCGCCCGCGGCGGAACAGGCCGGTTCCGGGGAGCCCGAGGACGCCCCGCGCACCCCGACCGAGCGGCGGCTGGCGGCCGCGTGGGCGGAACTGCTGGGCCTGCCCGGGCGGACGATCGGCCGGCGGGACCACTTCTTCGACCTCGGCGGAACCTCCCTGTCGGCGGTGAAGCTCACCATCGCCCTGAACCGCGAGGTGTCCCTCAAGGACATCACCCGCCATCCGGTGCTCGCCGAACTCGCCGCGTGCCTCGACGGCACGGCCCGGCAGCGGCCGGGACTGCTCCAGCCGCTGTCGGCGGACGCGACCTCCCTCGCGTGCGCGCTGGTGTGCTTCCCCCACGCGGGCGGCAACGCGGTCAACTTCCAGCCGATGGCGGGCGCCCTGTCCGCAAGCGGCGTCGCCGTCCTCGCGGTGGACCTGCCCGGTCACGACCCGGCCGCCGGCGAGGAGCCGTTCGCACCGCTGGAACAGGTGGTGGAGCGGGTCGCCACGGAGATCGCCGATCGCGGCCTGAAGCAGGTCATGCTGTGGGGCCACTCCTCCGGCACCGCGCCCGCCCTGCTGGCCGCCCAGCGGCTCTCCTCTCTCGGGGTCGAGGTGACACGGGTGTTCCTCGGCGCCCAGTTGCTCGGCACCGCCGCCGAACGACGCGCCGCCGCAGCCGAGTTGACCGGGAGCGGCGACGCCGAGATCGCCGCCCGGATCGGTGCGGACGGCGGCTACCCGGAACTCGGCGAGCTGAACGCGGAGCACGCCGAACGGGTCGGGGCCGCCTACCGGCACGACTGCGTGGCGGCGCACCGCTGCTTCGCCGACGCCCTGGACACCCCACCCGCGGTGCGACTGGCCGCGCCGGTCACCGTGGTCGTCGCCGACGACGACCCGAGCACCGCGGGCTTCCGGGACCACTGGCGGGACTGGGAGCTGCTGGCCGACCAGGTGGAACTGCGGGAACTCACCGACGGCGGCCACTACTTCCCCCGCACCCGCCCGGCCGTAGCGGCGGCGGCCGTACTGGACGCCGCCGGGCTGCTGGCCTCCTCCTGAACACCGCCGAGGCCCGCTCTGTGAGCCTCGCTGGTGACGAACGAAAGGAAACCCAGATGTCGTTCTCATCCCCGGCTTCGGTGCTGGAGGTGGAGATGCGCCCGGGCAGACCGCCCGTCCTGTGCGTCGACACCCCTGCGGACGCGACCGGATGGGCGGCCGAGCACCGCGAGGCGCTGCGGGCACGGGTCGCCGAGCACGGAGCACTGTTCGTGCGCGGCCTGGGACTGGCGGAGGCGGAGCAGATATCCGCCGTCTTCACGGAACTGGCCGGCCCCCTGATGCCGGAGCGGGAGGCCTTCGCCCCCCGCGAGTCCTACGGCCCCGGTCTGTACTCCTCCACCGCCTGGCCCGCCAATCAGCCCATGTGCATGCACCACGAGCTGAGTTACGCGCTGAAGGTGCCCGGGCTGATGCTGTTCGCGTGCCCGACCGCGCCCGCCGAGGGCGGGGCGACCGCGGTGGCCGACGCGGAGGCCGTCCTGAACGCGCTGCCCGCCGGGCTGACCGAGCGCTTCGAGCGCGAGGGCTGGCTGCTCACCCGCAGCTACAACGACGAGATCGGGGCGTCCCTGGCGGAGTCGTTCGGCACCGAGGACCGCGAGACCGTCGAGAACTACTGCCGCGCCCACGCCATCGAGTTCGCCTGGCAGCCCGACGGCGGACTGCGCACCCGGCAGCGGCGCTGCGCCGTGGTGCGGCACCCGGTCACCGGCCGGCGCTGCTGGTTCAACCAGATCGCCTTCCTCAACGAGTGGACGCTGGCCCCGGAGGTGCGCGAGTACCTGGTGGACGAGTACGGCGCGGACGGGCTGCCGTTCAACACCCGCTTCGGCGACGGCGGACCGATCGGCGAGGAGGTGATCCAGCTGCTCAACGAGACCTACGAGGCGCACACCCGCCGCGAGCCCTGGCAGTCCGGCGACCTGCTGCTGGTCGACAACATACGCACCGCGCACAGCAGAGAGGCCTTCACCGGTGACCGGCAGGTACTCGTCGCCATGGCCGAGCCCCAGCGCCTGGCCGAGTACGGCCCGACCACGAAGGGAAGCCGGCGATGACCTCCGTGACCTCCCCCGCCACCGACCGGGCCGCCTCCCGGACGGCCCCGGTGCCCACCTTCGCCGTGATCTCCGGCGCCCAGGTGCAGCAGGCGCTCGAAGGGCGCCAGAAGCAGCTCACCGGACTGGTCGAGGCGACGTACCGGCTGCACGGCTCCGGCAGTACGGTGAACCCGCCGTCGTATTTCCTGCGCTTCACCGACCGCCCCACGTCCCGGATCATCGCGCTGCCGGCCTCCGTCGGCGGTCCGTCGGGCGTGGACGGGCTGAAGTGGATCTCCAGCTTCCCGGACAACGTCGGCGCGGGACTGCCCCGGGCCTCGGCGGTCCTGGTCCTCAACGACCACGACACCGGCTACCCCATCGCTTGCCTGGAGAGCTCCATCATCAGCGCCACCAGGACCGCCGCGTCCGCGGCGCTGGCCGCCGACTGGCTCACCCGCAACCGGCCCCGCCCCACCCGGGTCGGCTTCTTCGGCACCGGTCTGATCGCCCGCTACATCCACACCTTCCTGACGGGGACCGGCTTCGGCTTCGACAGCGTCGGCGTGTACGACCTGTCCGCCGACAGCGCGGCCGGGTTCTGCGGCTATCTGCGCCAGTCCGGCGCGGACGGCGACGCTCCGGAGATCACCGTCCACGAGAGCCCCGAGGATCTGATCCGCTCCAGCGACCTGCTGGTCTTCGCGACGATCGCCGGCGAGCCGCACGTCACCGACCCGGCCTGGTTCACCCACCACCCGGTCGTCCTGCACGTGTCGCTGCGCGACCTCGCCCCGCAGGTACTTCTCTCGGGGGCCAACTTCGTCGACGACGTCGAGCACTGCCTGAAGGCCGACACCTCGCCGCATCTGACCGAGCAGCTCACCGGCGGCCGGGACTTCCTGAACGGCACCCTCGACGACGTCATGACCGGGCGGGTGGATCCGCCCACCGACCGGCCGGTGATCTTCTCACCGTTCGGACTGGGGGTCCTCGACCTCGCCGTCGGCAAGTACGTCTACGACGAGGTGGCCCGCGCCGGAAACCTGCACGTCATCGACGACTTCTTCCACGAGCTGCGCCGGTACGGCTGAACGTTCCTTCCCCTGCTCAGGCATCAGGAGGCCAGCGTGCCCGTCATATCAGCCCCTCACGCCTTCAACGAAGGCCAACTCTACGTTGATCTCCGGTCGATATTCGGGCGCTCGCTCTACCTGAAGTGCGAGGGCTTCAACTTCGCCGGCTCCATCAAGATGAAGGCCGCGACAGAGATGGTGGAGGCCGCGGAGCGGGACGGCCTCCTGACACCCAGCTCGATCCTCATCGAGTCCTCGTCCGGCAACCTCGGTGTGGCGCTCAGCATGATCGCCGCCAGCAAGGGCTACCGGTTCCTCTGCGTGACGGACTCCCGCTGCAATCTGTCCGCGCGGCTGCTGATGGAGGCGCTGGGCAGCGAGGTGCACGTCATCGCCGACCTGGACGCCAACGGCGGGTTCCTCGGCGCGCGGATCGACTACGTCCGCGCGCTGTGCGCCTCCGACGAGCGGTACGTGTGGCTCAGCCAGTACACCAACCCGAACAACTGGGGGGCCCACTACCGCAAAACCGGGCCGGAGATCGCCCGTCAGTTCCCGCTTCTCGACGTGCTGTTCGTCGGGGCGGGCACCACGGGCACGCTGATGGGCTGCGCCCGCTTCTTCCGCGAGTGGCACCGGCCGGTGCGGATCGTCGCGGTGGACACCGTCGGCTCGGTCGCCTTCGGCGGTCAGCCGGGTCGGCGGATGATCCCCGGACTGGGGATGAGCATGCGCCCGCCGCTGCTCGACGAGTCCTTCGTCGACGAGGTGATCCGGGTCGAGGAGGCCGATACCATCCGCGCCTGTCACCGGCTGGCCCGGCGCGGCTTCCTCTTCGGCGGTTCCACGGGGACGGTGGTCAGCGGGGCCGTGGAGTGGCTGTCGCGCAACGACGCCCGCGACCTGACCGCCGTGGCCATCGCCCCGGACCTCGGGGAGCGCTACCTCGACACGATCTACCAGGCCTCCTGGCTCGAGGACCTGTACGGCGACCTGCTCCTCGGCGACCGGCGCGGCCAGGGGGAACCCGACCCGGAGGAGGTCACCGCGGGATCCGTCGCCGTCGATCCCCGCTCGCCCGCGCAGGGCGGGTCACGCGAGCGGTAGCGCCCGCCGCACGGACGGGGACCGCGGGGCTGACGGCCGCCCCGCGGTCCCCGTGCGGGGCCACGCCGCCGGTCAGCTCGCGGCGCCGCGCAGTTCGGACAGCGTGCCCGCGGTCAGCGGCCGGGGCTCGCTGCCGGGGTCGACCAGGACCACCGTGCAGGTGGCGGCGTGGGTCAGGGCCGCGGTGAGGCTGCCGTCAGCGAACTGGGCCAGCGGGCCGCGCGGCGAGCGGCCCACCGCCACGGCACGCGCGCCCACCTCGGCGGCGTGCCGGGCAAGGGCGCGGCCGGCCGCCGCGTGGTCGCCGACGCTGCCGAGGATCTGGCCCCGCGCGAGGACACCGTGGGCGGCGAGGCGGTCGAGGTGCGCGGTGACGGTGGCGCGGGCCTGCTCGAAGTCCTCGGCGTCGGCCGCCTGTTCCTCGACGACGGCGGTCTGCTGGACGTGCACGACCTCCAGGGGGCTGCCGGAGTCCCGGGCGAGCCGGGCCGCGGCGTCGACGATCACGGCGGCCCCTTCGTGGGCGCCGACGGCGACGACCACGGGCGGTGTGCCGGTGGACGGGGCGGGGCCGACGGGTGTGAACGTCGGCGTGACCAGTGCCCCGGCAGGCAACGTTTGCCCGTGAAGGAGCGGCGTCCGGTGCGTGCCCTCGGTGTGCCGGCCGGAAGTCCTCGTACTGGACGTACTGGGGCTTTCGGCCGGTGCGGCGAGTGGGGGTCCCCCCTGCTCGAAGAGCTTGGGGGAGCGTGCCGGGCGTCGCGACGGGGCGAACGTTGCCTGTTGGGGCACTGGCTCCCCTTCGCCGGTGCGTGTCTCGGCCTGCCGCAGGAGCCGGTGGCCGCAGGCCAGCACGGGAACGGCGAGGAGGAAGGTGGCGGCGCCGAGGTAGAACGGGACGCTCAGGTCGGTGGCGTCGGCGAGCCTGCCGGCGACGTAGGGGGCCAGGCCGCCGCCGATGAACCGCAGGAAGCCGTACGCGGAGGAGGCGACGGGCCGCTCGACCGGGGAGACGAGCATGACGGCCTGGGTGGTCAGGGTGTTGTTGATGCCGATGAAGGCGCCGCTGACGACGACCGCCACGATGACGACGGCCGGGGTGGCGACACCGGCGGCTATGACGGCCATCACGACGCTCAGGCCGGCCAGGTTGGCGTAGAGCACGGGGGCGGTGCCGTAGCGGGCCTGGAGGCGCGGGGCGAAGAAGACGCTGAAGGCGGCCACGAGCAGGCCCCAGCCGGTGAAGACCAGCCCGAGCTGGTGGGCGTCCAGCTCCATCGGGTACGGCGCGTAGCCGAGCATGGTGAAGAAGCCCCAGTTGTAGAGCAGGGCCATGATGCCCATGGTCAGCAGGCCGCGGTGGCGCAGTGCCTTGAGGGGGGCGAGGGGCGAGGTGCGGCGTTCGGGCTTCGGCAGGTTCGGGACGAAGGCCAGGGTGGCCACGAGGGCGATGGCCATGAGGACGGCGACGCCGAAGAAGGGGCCGCGCCAGCTGATGGCGCCCAGTTCGCCGCCGAGCAGCGGACCCACGGCGATGCCGAGGCCGAGCGCGGTCTCGTAGAGGATGATCGCGCCGCCGAAGCCGCCGCTGGCCGAGGCGACGATGACGGCCAGCGAGGTGGCGATGAACAGGGCGTTGCCCAGTCCCCAGCCCGCGCGGAAGCCGACGATGCCGTCGATGGAGCCCGACGTCCCGGCCAGGGCGGCGAAGACGACGATGACGGCCAGGCCGGTGACGAGGGTGCGCTTGGCCCCGAAGCGGCTGGAGAACCAGCCGACGATCAGCATCGCGACAGCGGTGACGATCAGGTAGCTGCTGAACAGCAGGGAGACCTGGCTGGGCGAGGCGTGCAGGCTCTGGGCCAGGGCGGGCAGGATCGGGTCCACCAGGCCGATGCCCATGAACGAGATGACGCAGGCGAACGCGACGGCCCAGACGGCCTTGGGTTGTTTGAAAGGACTGGCGGCCTTTCCGTGGCCGGCGGCCTTTGCGTGCGGTGCACTCATGTACGCCTCTCCTGTGAGGTGGGCCGAGGTGGTCGGCGGTGGCGCGGGCGGGTCAGGAGCGCGCCTGGCGGTCCTCGATGACACGGGCCAGGGCCGGCAGCGCGACACGCACCGCGCGCTGTTCGGCCTCGGGCAGTTCCTCGACGAGTTCCTGGAGGGCCCGGGCCCGTTCCGAGCGGCGCTGCCGGAAGACCTCGAGACCGGCGTCGGTGGCCTCCACGAGGACGCCCCGGCCGTCGCTGTGGTCCGCGGTGCGCCGTACCAGGCCCGCCCGCTCCAGCCGGGTCACGAGCTGGGTCATGTTGGGCTGGGACACGCTCTCCGCCCGCGCCAGCTCCGTCAGCCGGTACGGGCCCTCGCGGCCCAGCCGGGACAGCGCCGAGGAGGCGGCCGTGCTCAGTCCGCCGGCGGTGGCGCTGCGGCGCACGTACCGGACCATCTGCTCGACGGCGATCATCAGGTCCTCGGGCGACGCCTCGGGGCCCACTGGGTCCATAACCCGCTTATGCATAAGCGCATTATGCACTTAGGTGTAGGACGAAACAAGATTCCGTCATCCCGGGAGGCGCGAACACGTCGAGGCCGGCCGGAGCGGGCCGGCCGGCCTCGATGCCATGATCAGCCGATGCAGGGCGTGATCAGATGTGTTCGGCTGTCGTCATCCTCGATCGAGATCCACGATCAGACGAGGTCGAACCGGTCGAGGTTCATGACCTTGACCCATGCCGCGACGAAGTCCTGGACGAACTGCTCCTTCGCGTCGTCGCTCGCGTAGACCTCCGCGAGCGCGCGCAGCTCGGAGTTGGACCCGAAGACCAGGTCGGCACGGCTGCCCGTCCACTTGGCCTCGCCGGTGGCGGCGTCGCGGCCCTCGAATGTGCCGGCG
The DNA here is from genome assembly GCF_035917575.1 of Streptomyces sp. NBC_01788. Taxonomy (GTDB): domain Bacteria; phylum Actinomycetota; class Actinomycetes; order Streptomycetales; family Streptomycetaceae; genus Streptomyces. The sequence goes on from NZ_CP109090.1 coordinate 1,050,632, forward strand.
TCCTCGGACACCGCGTGCCACGTCGTGCCCAGGTCGAGCAGGTTGACGAAGAAGTCGTTCGTCAGCACGCCGGGCGTCTCGGTGAGCACGCCGAGCGGCGAGCCGTTGTACGTGGCCCCCAGGGCGCGCAGGCCACCGACGAGGACCGTCATCTCGGGGGCGCTCAGGGTGAGCAGGTTCGCCCGGTCGAGCAGCAGGTACTCGGCCGGCAGCCGGTTACCCTTCCCGAGGTGGTTGCGGAACCCGTCGGCGGTGGGCTCGAGCGCGGCGAACGACTCCGCGTCGGTCTCCTCCTGCGAGGCGTCCACGCGGCCCGGGGTGAAGGGCACCTCGACGTCGAAGCCGGCCTCCGCGGCGGCCCGCTCGACGGCCGCGCCGCCGGCGAGCACGATCAGGTCGGCCAGCGAGACCCGCTTGCCGCCGCCCTGGGCGGCGTTGAAGGACTCCTGGACCTGCTCCAGGGCGCGCAGCACCGTCGCCAGCTCGTCGGGGTCGTTGACCTCCCAGCCGCTCTGCGGCTGGAGCCGGATGCGGGCGCCGTTGGCGCCGCCGCGCTTGTCGCTGCCGCGGAAGGTGGAGGCCGACGCCCAGGCCGTGGACACGAGCTGCGCCGTCGACAGACCCGAGTCGAGGACCTTGGCCTTGAGCTCGGCGGCGTCCGCGGCGTCGATCTGCTCGTAGTCCGCCTCGGGCAGCGGGTCCTGCCAGATCAGCGTCTCGGCGGGGACCTCCGGGCCGAGGTAGCGCACGGCCGGGCCCATGTCGCGGTGGGTCAGCTTGAACCACGCGCGCGCGAAGGCGTCCGCGAACTCCTCCGGGTTCTCCATGAAGCGCCGCGAGATCGGCTCGTAGGCCGGGTCGACCCGCAGGGAGAGGTCCGTCGTCAGCATCGTGGGCGCGTGCCGCCTGGCCGGGTCGTGGGCGTCGGGGACGGTGTCCGCGCCCGCGCCGTCCTTCGGCCGCCACTGGTGGGCGCCGGCCGGGCTCTTGAACAGCTCCCACTCGTAGCCGAACAGGATCTGGAAGAAGCTGTTGTCCCAGGTGGTCGGCGTGTCCGTCCAGATGCCCTCCAGGCCGCTGGTGATCGCGTCGCCGCCCTTGCCGGTGCCGTAGGTGCTGCGCCAGCCCAGGCCCTGCTCCTCCATCGTGGCGCCCTCGGGGGCGGGTCCGACGTGGTCGGCGGGGCCCGCGCCGTGGGTCTTGCCGAAGGTGTGGCCGCCCGCGATCAGGGCGACCGTCTCCTCGTCGTTCATCGCCATCCGGCGGAACGTCTCACGGACGTCGCGGGCCGCGGCGAGCGGGTCCGGGTTGCCGTTGGGGCCCTCGGGGTTGACGTAGATCAGACCCATCTGGACCGCGCCGAGCGGGTTCTCCAGCTCGCGGTCACCGGTGTAGCGCTCGTCGCCGAGCCAGGTGGTCTCGGGGCCCCAGTAGACGTCCTCCTCGGGCTCCCACACGTCCTCGCGGCCGCCGGCGTAGCCGAAGGTCTTGAAGCCCATCGACTCCAGGGCGACATTGCCCGCGAGGATCATGAGGTCGGCCCAGGAGAGGTTCCGGCCGTACTTCTTCTTCACCGGCCACAGCAGGCGGCGGGCCTTGTCCAGGTTGCCGTTGTCCGGCCAGCTGTTGAGCGGCGCGAAACGCTGCTGGCCGGCGCCCGCGCCGCCCCGGCCGTCGCTGATCCGGTAGGTGCCGGCGCTGTGCCAGGCCATCCGGATGACGAAGGGGCCGTAGTGGCCGAAGTCCGCGGGCCACCAGTCCTGCGACGTGGTCAGCACCTCGGCGATGTCCCGCTTGACGGCGGGCAGGTCGAGGCTGCGGAACGCCTCGGCGTAGTCGAAGTCCGCGCCGAGGGGGTTGGCCACCGCGGGGTTCTTGGCGAGGATCTTCAGGTTCAGGCGGTCCGGCCACCACTGGCGGTTCCCGCCGCCCTGGGTGGGGTGCGCCGCACGGCCGTGCGCGACCGGGCAGCCGCCTGTGCCCTCCGTCTTCGCGTCGGTGACGATTGCATCGGGGTTCTCGGACATGGTCTTCCTTCCGGACTGGGCGGATCGCGAGCTCAGGTACTGCCGGAGGTGGAACAGGCGGGGCACAGGCCCCAGTAGATGACCTCGGCCTCGTGGATCGAGAAGCCGTGGTCCTCGGACGCGGCCAGACAGGGGGCGTCGCCCACGGCGCAGTCGACGTCGGCGACGGCACCGCACGAGCGGCACACGACGTGGTGGTGGTTGTCCCCGACGCGCCCCTCGAACCGGGCCGGGCTGCCGGACGGTTCGATACGGCGCACGAGCCCCGCCGCGGTGAGCGCGCGCAGCGCCTCGTAGACGGCCTGCAGGGAGACGTGACCCACGCGTTCGCGCACCCCGGAGGCAATCGCCTCGGCATCGAGGTGATCACCTGCCCGTACGGTTTCGAGCAGTGCCACCCGCGCGGCAGTCACGCGCAGGCCGGCGGCACGCAGCTCACCGGCGGTGGCCTCGGTCCGAGGTCCGGTCATGCGCCGAACCTACGCCGCAAACACGAACGACTCAAGAAAACGAAGGGTCAAAGTCTCGTCGTGTCTCCGCGGCGGTGACCGCGAGGGGAGGGGATCTCGGAACCCGCGGTTCCGTGACATCCGTCACGGTCCATCCTGAAACTAAGCGTCCGGCATAGTAGATGCCCCGCCGGAGACATAGGGGATATGTCCGCCTTCGTGCGGACGCCCGTCCCGGCGGGCCCGCCGACGCGCCACTCCCCCGCCGCCACCCCTCGTCCCGCTCAGTCGAGGGTCCCCTGACGGGGCGCCAGGAATACCGAGACCGTGGGAGCCGGAGGCAGCACGCCCGCGTTCGCTTTCGCAAGGGTCTCGCGAAAGTACGAGGTGAGGTAGTACCAGGGGCCCTTTGCACCCTTTGCGGAGCCGTCCCAAGAATGACGATCCCCCACCCCGAGCGAGGTCAACGCATGGGCACGCACCGCAAGCAGCAGCACTACCGGCGCATAGTCGTCGCCGCCGTCGCCGTGGGCGCAGTCGCCGTCCCTTCCACGGCACTGGCCTGCAACGGCAGTCCGTCCGCCCCCGGAGGCAGCCCCTCCCTCGGCGCCGGGAGCCGTCCGGGCGGAGCCGGTGAACTCCGGCCCGGCGGTCACGGCCCATTCCAGCCGGGCGGTTCCGGCTGGGGCCGGCACGGCCACCACATCTCCCCGACCAGCCCCGATTCACCGGCGTCCCCGGCCGGCCCGGCCGCCCCCGCCCAGCCGAGCGCGCCCGACGCCGGTGCGCCCGCCCAGCCAAGCGCGCCCGACGCGGGGGCTCCTTCCGAACCGACCGCGTCCAAGGACACCTCCGCCTCGTCCAAGGCCACGGCCCGCGTCGTGGAGCTCGTCAACGCCGAGCGTTCCAAGGTGGGTTGCTCGGCCCTGACCGTGAACGACAAGCTGACCAAGGCCGCTCAGGCGCACAGCGAGGACATGGCGGCCCATCAGAACATGTCGCACACCGGGTCCGACGGGTCCAACCCGGGCGACCGGATCACGCGGGCCGGCTACAGCTGGCAGAGCTACGGCGAGAACGTCGCCTACGGTTACGCCACCCCGGAGCAGGTCATGGCGGGCTGGATGGGCAGCCCCGGCCACAAGGCGAACATCCTCAACTGCTCCTTCAAGGAGATCGGCGTCGGTCTCGCCCAGCCCGGCAACTACTGGACGCAGGAGTTCGGAGCCGGCCGCTGACCCGCGGCGCGGTCTGGCACCCCGGCCGGACCGCGCCGGCCGTGCGCGGTCATCCGGCGCCTCCTCCGGCCGTCCGCCCGTCCAGCAGGCGCGCGGCCCGTTCGACGTGCGGCGGCAGGGTGCGGCGCCGGGCGACGGCGGCCGGCAGCCGGACGGCGGTCTCCTTGAGCGCCCGGCGGGCGCCGGGCCGGCCCAGGGCGGCGGCCAGGGCCAGGGCGGCGCCGGCCCGCAGGGCGACGGGCCAGGGACGGCGCAGGCAGGTCGTCAGCACCTGGTTGCGGCGGACGACCGCCGGGCGGCCGGTGCGCTCGCCCTGGTCCGGGTGGTGGCAGGCGAGCAGGTCCGGCTCGTAGACGACGCCCCAGCCGCCGGCGGCCAGGTCGTAGGCGAGCAGGGTCTCCTCGCCCCCGAAGGACAGCAGCGGGTGGTAGCCGCCGACGCGCAGGAAGGCCTCGCGGCGCACTACGCAGGCGCAGCCGAGGAAACCGAGCACCGGGCGGCCGGGTAGGTCCGGCTCGCAGGGCAGGGGCGAGGTGGCGAGGACGGCGTTCAGCGGGTCGTCGGCGGCCTCGTGGCCCACCAGAGTGCGGGCGGCGAGCAGGCCGAGGCGCGGATGGCGGTCCAGGAGGTCGGCCGCGTGGCGCAGGGATCCGGCCGTCCACCAGGAGTCGTCGTCGCTGAAGGCGACGTAGGGGGTGCGGGCGTGGCGGGCGGCGAGGTTGCGGCCGAGGGCGCCGGTGTTCACGTCGGGGCGCAGCAGGCGGGTGATCGCCGGGTGGCCCCGTACGGCTCTCCAGGTGCTGTCGCCGCGCGAGTTGTCGACGACGACGACCGGTGGCCGTTCGGGCAGTGCGGCGAGCGCGTCGAGGGTGCGCAGCAGGCCGGCGCACCGGTCGCGGGTGATCACGGCCACGGTGACCCGGGGATCGGGTCCGGGAGCGGTGCCGGGGGTCGTGGCGGTGACCGGTTCAGTGGACACGCGTCGCCTCCGCTCCTCGGCGCCGTGTGCGGGGTGCGGCCTGCCGGAGCGAGGCCAGGCAGGCGGCGGCGACCCCTCCGGGGCCGATGCGCCGCAGCCGGGCGCCGACCGTGCCGCCGTGCGGGTCGCCGGGCGGCCCGGGCTTCCACAGGGCGAGAGGGCGTGAGCCGGGCGGCGGTCCCCACAGGCGGGGGGAGACCGGTCCGAAGAGGGTGACGGAGCGGGTGCCGTGCGCCACCGCGGGATGGGCGATCCCGGTGTCCCCGCTGAGGACCAGGGACGCCTGCGCCACCAGCGCGGACAGCTCGTGGAAGGGCAGTCCCCCGGTCAGTGCGGCGGCCGCGCGCAGGCCGCCGTGCCCGGCGACCGAACGCGCCAGGTCGTCCTCGCCGGGCCCCGCGGTGACCACCACGTGGTGTCCGGCGGCGCGCAGGCACCGTACGACGGCGGCGTACCGCTCGGGCGTCCGGCGGCGGAAGCCGGACGCCGCCCCCGGGTGCACCACGACCGCGCCGGGCGCCGGGGAGGGCGTGGCCGGACGAGCGAGCAGCAGGTCGGCGGGGATGCCGTAGGCGTGCAGGAAGGCGCACCGGTGTTCCCGTTCATGGGCGTGGGGCCGCCAGGGCGGGCCGTCCGGGCAGGCGTGGGCGAGCAGCCGGCGCGGGTGCGGGGCGGCCAGGGCGTCGCGGCTCTCGGGGCCGTTGACGTGCAGGTCGATGGCCGGGTCCGGCGGGGGTCCGGGCCAGTGGGTGAGCGGGGGTACGGTCCTGGCGGGCGCCTCGGCCGGCAGGACGGCGTCGACCGCGTCGGTGGCGTACGCGGCCTCGGTGAGGCCGGGCGGCGCGGCGAGGACGAGCTGCCGGTCGGGGAGGGCGCGGCGGACGTCGCGCAGCGCGGGCACGCCGGCCGGCGGGGCGCCGAGGCCCGGGGTCCGCGTCAGCGGCCGCTCGGACAGGTGGGAGTCGAGGAAGCCGGCACCGCCGGTCACGAACACCCGACCCCAGGAGAACGGCTGCGTGTCACCAACCATCAGGCGCTCCTTGGTGCGTACGTCCATGCCCTGGACCGGGGTGTCGGGTTTCACACGTTGGGGTGGCGACCCCGGTCGCGATGGGTGGGGAGGAATTCCTGGACCTTGGCTTTGAAGCCCTGGCGGACCACCGCCGCACGGTCCGTGTCGCCCTTGAGGACGGCGGTCGCGGCGGCCTCGATCTGGTCGAGGGTGGCGTGCGGCGGGATGGGCGGTACGGCCGGATCGGTCACGAAGTCCAGCACGCAGGGCCGGTCCGTCGCGAGGGCGGCCTCCCACGCCCCCGTCACCTCGCCGGGCTTCTCTATCCGGATGGCCTCCAGACCGAGCGAGCGGGCGAAGTCGGCGTAGGCGACGTCGGGGATGGACTGCGACGGCAGGAACTGCGGTGCGCCCTCCATGGCACGCATCTCCCAGGTCACCTGGTTCAGGTCCCGGTTGTTGAGGACGGCGACGATCAGTCGCGGATCGGCCCAGTCCCGCCAGTACTTGGCGACGGTGATCAGCTCGGCCATGCCGTTCATCTGCATCGCCCCGTCGCCGACCAGGGCGATCGCCGGCCGGTCGCCGTGCGCGAACTTCGCGCCGATGGCGTACGGCACACCGGGCCCCATGGTGGCGAGGGTGCCCGACAGCGAACCGCGCATGGCACCGCGCAGCTTGAGGTGGCGGGCGTACCAGTTGGCGGCGGACCCGGAGTCCGCGGCCAGGATGGCGTTGTCGGGGAGCAGGTCGTTCAGCGCGTGGGCGACGTACTCGGGGTTGATGGGGTCGGCCTCGACGGCCGCGCGCCGCCGCATGACCTCCCACCAGTCCGCGGTGTCCCGCTCGATCTTCTGGCGCCAGCCGTGCTCCCGGGCCACCTTGAGCGACGGCAGCAGCCGGCGCAGCGTCACGGCGGCGTCCCCGACCAGGTTGACCTCGAAGGGGTAGCGCAGGCCGATCATGTGGGGGTCGATGTCGATCTGCACGGCCCGCGCCTGGCCGAACTCGGGCAGGAACTGCGTGTACGGGAAGCTGGAGCCGACGACCAGGAGCGTGTCGCAGTCCCGCATCATCTCGTACGAGGGGCGGGTGCCGAGCAGCCCGATCGCGCCGGTGACGTAGGGCAGTTCGTCGTCGAGGGCGTCCTTGCCCAGCAGTGCCTTGGCAACGCCGGCGCCGAGGTGTTCGGCGACCTGCATGACCTCCTGCCGTGCGCCGCGGGCGCCCTGGCCGACGAGGATCGCGGGCCTCTGCCCGGAGTTGAGGACCTCCGCCGCCCGGGCGAGAGCCTCCTCGGAGGGCACCGGCGCGTAGTAGGACATGCCCAGGCTGGACGGCACCATCTTGAAGGCGTGCTCGGGCGGCGAGTAGTCGAGTTCCTGCACGTCGGCGGGGATGATGACGGCCGTCACCGAACGCCGGGCCAGGGCGGTGCGCATGGCGCGGTCGAGCACGTTGGGCAGTTGCTCGGGGACGGTGACCGTCTCGCAGAAGTCGGAGGCGACGTCCTTGTAGAGGGCCGGCAGGTCGACCTCCTGCTGGTAGGAGCCGCCCATGGCGCTGCGGTTGGTCTGGCCGACGACGGCGACCACGGGCACGTGGTCCAGTTTGGCGTCGTACAGGCCGTTGAGCAGGTGGATGGCCCCGGGCCCCGAGGTGGCCGCGCACACGCCCGGTTTGCCGGAGAACTTGGCGTAGCCGACCGCTTCGAAGGCGGCCATCTCCTCGTGCCGGGCCTGGATGAACCTCGGCCGGTTGTCGGCCCGGCCCCACGCGGCGAGCAGGCCGTTGATGCCGTCGCCGGGGTAGGCGAAGACGTACTCCACCTCCCACTCGCGCAGGCGCTGGAGAAGGTAGTCGGAGACCTTGATGGACATGCGGGGAACCTTTCCGGTGGAGCGGAGAGGGTGCGGGGGCTAGGGGGCACGGCGCAGGCGGCGCACCGCGCCGCGGCCGGCCGCTGTCACGGCGGTGGCAGCGAGGGCGGCGGCGACGGCGGTGGCCGTCCGACCGCCGGCCCGTGACGGCTTCGCGGGGCGCCCGCGAGACGTTCGGGCAGGTGGGCGGGGAGTGCCCCGTCGAGTCCGAGTGCCAGTGCCTCGGCCAGGTGCAGGGCCTCGCGGCCGGTGCCGGAGTTGGCTGGGCTCGCTGTGTTCCAGGAGGCGCGGGACGTCGTCGGCGGCAGTGCAGATGTCGTCGTACCCGAGGACGAGCAGCGACTGGAACGGCGGTACGGGCACGAGGTCGAGCTCGGCGCGCAGCACGGTCACGAGGGTGCCCTCGCTGCCCACCAGGGCCCTGGCGACGTCGAAGCCCTTCTCCGGCAGCAGGGAGTCCAGGTTGTAGCCGGAGACGCGGCGCGGAATGTCCGGGTAGCCGTGACACACGTCCGCGAGGTACTCGGTGATGATGTGGTCGAGGCCGGCGTGGATCTCGGCCCTGCGGCCGCCCTCCTCCGCGATTCGCTCCCGCTCGGCCTTCGGGGTGGGCCCCACCCACATCCGTGTGCCGTCGTAGGTGAGGATCTCCAGGCGGCGTACGTTGTCCACGGTCTTGCCGTACGCCTGCGCGGAGGCGCCGCAGGAGTTGTTGCCGATCATTCCGCCCAGCGCACGGTGGGTGTGCGTCGACGGCTTGGGCCCGAACTGGAGTCGGGGGCCGGACAGTCGGCGGTTGAGCTCGTCCAGGACGATCCCCGGCTCCACGACGCAGGTGCGGGCGCCGGGATCGACCGACACGAGCCGGTGGCAGTACTTCGTCCAGTCGACGATCACCGCCGCGTTGGTCGCCTGACCGGCCAGGCTGGTCCCGCCGCCCCGGGACAGGACCGGGGCGCCGAACCGTGCGCACACCTCGACGGCCCGGGCACCGGACTCGATGTCACGTGGGACGACGACCCCGATCGGGACCTGCCGGTAGTTGGAGCCGTCGGTGGCGTACGCGCCCCTGCTGCCGGCGTCGAAGCGGACTTCGGCCTCGGTCTCGGCGAGCAGCGCGGCTTCGAGGCCGGCCGCGTTCGACGCGGCCGGCTGCACGGGTGTGGGAGTCACGGGTGGGCAGGAGTCAGCCGGCGAGCCGGCCGCGGAGCAGTTCCTTGCCCATCTCGGCACCCTTGCGACTGTCGGCCTGCGCCTTGCGGAAGAGTTCGACCAGGTCGGCGTCGTGCTCGCGCTCGGCGTCGTCGATGTAGGTCTCCAGGCGCAGGGCGTTGCCCAGGCACTCCTCGACGTACCAGAGCAGGTTGTAGTCCTTGTCCAGGGTGCCGGTGACCTTGCCGGTCTCGGTGTTCCTCGCCATCACGCTCTCCTCCACCGTCGGAATCCGTGGGGCCGGATGCGCGGCCAGTGATCGTCACGGTCCGTGGCGCGGTCACTGACCGCGGCCGTCCGCCCCTCGATGACGAGGCCCGAGTGCCCAAGAGCGGCAAGGGGTATGCGATCTCCCGGCCATTGGGGGCGGCCGTGTTCGCGAGGCCTTGAGGGCGGGCCCTGCGCGGGGCCTGACGCACGGCCTTGCGCGAGGCGCTCCGCCACCGTGGCGCATGACCTCGCGCGGGGGACTCGCGGGGGACTTCGGCCCCCGCGCGATTCGTACCCAAGACTGGGGGAACCCGGCCCGACATGATCGGGAGCATGGTGCGTGGTGGCGTGGCCGGTGCCGCCGGAACGACCGTACTGAACGCCGTGACCTACGCCGACATGGCGTGGCGGGGAAGGCCGGCCAGCCAGGTCCCCGCGCAGGTGGTGGACAAGCTCGCGGAGGACCTGGGCCATCCGGTCGCCGGACCGGACGACAGCCGGGACAACCGGCTCTCCGGCCTCGGCGCGCTGTCCGGCATCGCCGTGGGCGTCGGCACGGGCACGGCCGTCGCGCTGGCCCGTCGGGCGGGGGTCAGGATGCCCTGGTGGCTGGGAGGTGTGGTCACCGGCGCCCTGGCCATGGCCGCGACGGACGTGCCGATGGCCCGGCTGGGAGTGAGCGACCCGGCTGACTGGCCGGCCAAGGACTGGCTGTCGGACGCGGTGCCGCACCTGCTGTACGGACTGGTCACCCACGGCCTTGTGACGGCCGCGGAACGTCGCCCGTGAGCAGGCCGCCCTGCGTCAGATGAGCGTCACGGTCAGATGAGCGTCACGAACATGATCACGATCACCACCGCCACCACGACGTACAGGACCCAGAAGGACCCGAGCGCACCGTTGCCGGCGGGCTCGCCGCCGCCACCGCGCGGGCGGTCCTCCTCGAGGTCGGGGTTCTCCGGACGATCCCGGGTGTAGAAGTCGTCGTCGTCTCCTGCCATGAGCCCATCACTCCTTCACCTTCACCGGGAGGCCTTCCGAGTACCCGGTCCACCGGCCGCCGCACCGGTTCGCCACGGCCGGAAAGCGGTGCTCCGTCCGGCGTAGGCTGGAGGCCTGCCCAGGAGGACACCATGGAGTTCGACGTGATCGTGGAGATCCCCCAGGGGTCCCGGAACAAGTACGAGATGGATCACGAACTGCACCGCATCCGGCTGGACCGGCTGCTGTTCACCTCCACCCAGTATCCGGCGGACTACGGCTACATCGACGGCACCCTGGGGCGTGACGGCGACCCGCTGGACGCGCTCGTGCTGACCGGCGAGCCGACGTTCCCCGGCTGCCTCGTCGAGTGCCGGGCGGTGGGCATGTTCGCCATGAAGGACGAGCGCGGCCCCGACGAGAAGATCCTCTGCGTGCCCGCCCACGATCCCCGGTACGCGGGCGTGCAGGACATCGACGACATCTCCCTCTTCGACCGGCTGGAGATCACCCACTTCTTCGAGGTGTACAAGGACCTGGAACCCGGCAAGTCCGTCGAGGGCTCGCACTGGGAGTGCCGCGAGCAGGCCTACGCGGAGATCGACGCCTCCCGCGCCCGTGCCACCGGCGGGCACACGCCGGTCCACAGCTGACGGGACTGCGGAACCCCATCGCCGGCCGGCGCCCGCGCGCTTGATGTACCGCCGTCAACGCGCGGGCTCATCGCGTCACGGGGCCGGCAATGCGCGACCCCGAAACGATCCGAACCACTCAGTACGGGCCATTGACGGATAAAAGCACTTTCACGCCGCCTGCTCATGGCATGTTGACCTCCCTACTTCTCCCCCGGAGGCACATGTGCCCAACTCGCCCGGCCCCAGGGACTCGACGCCGGGGTACCCCAGGTGGTCGGACCGTCTGATACGCCAGCTGGATGCCTTCGCGGCCAGAAGGTCAGGGGCCGAGAGGGTGCCCGCCCTGGTGCTCAGCAGACAGGACGGCGGTGATGCCACATGGCCCGCCTTCATGATCCGGGAGTACGAGAGCCGACTGGCACGAGGCCACGGCAACGCGCGCTGGCGGGTGCCGCATGCGGTCGTCGACGACGCGGAACCGATCGACGGCTTCCTCCCGGCGATCGACCATGTGGCACGGACGTTCCAGCGCACCATGCCCTCGGGGCATCTACGGCTGCGGGCCTTCCACACGTGCCGGGCCGTACTGGAAGCGGAACGCGGCGCGGGAGACGTCCAGGCCGAGCAGCAGCCCATCGTCGAGACCCTCTACGCGGAAATGCTGCAGAGGCGGAGGTCGCTGCGCGCCGGCGCGTACGTGGCGGACTTCCTGGGTCAGCATGCTCTGACCGGCTGGCTCCAAGGACTCGTCGCCGCCGTGATCGTCGGCCTTCCCAAGCTGTGTTACCGGTTCCATCTGCGGCACTGGGGCCTGCGCTGGGTGGCCGGCGAATGCAACCGGCGCAGCTTCCTGGACGCCGCGCTCGACTTCTGCCGTGACGGCGAACTGGGTCGCGAGGACCAGCGCGTGCGGCGCATCCTGTTGCGGGCGCTCCTGACCGACCTGCGCAGGGCGACCCGGGGCAGGACCTGGCTGAGTCACCTGCGGGACCGGCGCCGGTGGTCCTTCGTCGTTCTCATCCCGGAGATCGACGACCCGGACGGCCCCGGTCGGGCGTTCCTCGGCACCTTCGAGGAACTGGCCGGCGACCATCCGACCAGGCCGCTGCTCGTCCTGGCCGCCTGCGCGGGCCCACCGCCGGACTACGCCATCCCGCTCGACGCCGACCTCGACCGGCCGAACGGCATCGCCGACAAGGTCTGCACCGTCCTCGGCGAAGACAGTGCCGAGCCCGTACGCCTCGTCACGCTGCCGGCCGCGGACGACTCGGACGGTACGGCGAAGTACAAGATCGAGAACGGTCCGGGAGTCATGGCCCGCAAGGACCACCCCCTGGACTGGCTCCGTCCGTCGGTCCTGCCCGTCGTGGGCGTGGCGACCGCGGGACTCCTGCTGGCCCCGAGCCACCCCTGGTCCCCACCGGTCGGCGCGCCTCCCTCGTGCCTGACCGTGGGGACCGGTGAGCGGGTGGGTGTCACCGACGGCGAGCAATGCCATCTGGGCGTGCCGGGAGACCGCGGGCAGGAACTGCGGGACCTGGAGCATCGGGTTGCCGTGGAGAACGCCCGGATTCCCGACGGGCCGTACCGCACCTTGGTCTTTCTCGCTCCCCTGAGTCTGCAGGACGGTGTGTACGACGATCCGCCGCTCGGACTGCAGATCCTGCGCGGCGTGATCGCCCAGCAGCACAAGCTGAACTCCGGTGTCCGCCAGAACAAGATGCCGATCCGCCTGCTCATCGCCAACACCGGCCAGTACTTCCAGTACGGCGCCCACAACGCCGCGGCGCCGAAGAACCCGGACGTCGCGCAGATGATCATCGACCGGCAGCGCACGGACCACATCGCGGCGGTCATCGGCATCACGCAGAGCCGTCCCGAGTCGTTGAAGGCGGTCCAGGAGTTCGACCGTGCCGGGACTCCCGTCGTCGCGAGCGGCGTCTCCGGCAGCACCATGGTCGGACCCGACTCCCCGCAGCGCTACTTCCAGATCTCGGCGCCCGACACACGCCTGGGTCCGATCCTCGCGGACTTCATCCGCCGCTCCCCCGAGATTCACCGCCTCACCAGCGACAGGCCCCACGCCGTCGTCGTCTATGACCCGACCGACACCTCCTTCAGCACGGACCTGAGGAACGTCTTCGTACGCGCCTACCGTGCGCACGGCGACATCGACGGGGTCACCTACAGCGAGAAGCCCGGCGCGACCACGCCGGACAGCATCGCCACCGACGTGTGCAACAAGGTCACCGCGACCCACGGCATCGTCGTCTACCTGGCACGGTCCGGAGTACTGCCCAGTCTTCTCAACGCCATGCGGAGTGCCGGTGGCCAGTGCCAGCCACCGGCGGGAACGACCATTCCCCTGATCTCGGAAAGCGCCCCCCTCGACTTCCAGCTCCGTCCGGCGGAGACGCGCCTACCCGTACATGAATCTCTTCTACGAGACGACGAACGCCCCCACGCGGGACCCCCGGGATCCCTACGCGCAGTTCACCCAGGACTTCGCCGACGTCTTCGACCACCACAGCGCCGACGCGGACGCGGCCAGCGGATTCGACAGCGTGGGCATCGTCTCCAAGGTCGTCGAGAACCTCCTGCCCGCCTCCCCCGACGTCCAGCCCAACGACATCTACCTGTGGCTCACCGCCCATGGCGTGTCCCAGTACCCCGGCGCGTCGGGCGTGCTGCAACTGGACGCCAGGAACAAGTTCCCACCCGACAAGGCCGTCTACATCCGTGAGATCGCCCAGCCGGGCGGCGCCACGACGACACTGCTCAGCTGCGGAATCCTGCCCGACCGGCAGGACCCCGAGAAGTGGGGCACCCCGCCCGACACCTTCCCCTGCCTCCGCGAGGACACCCGGTCACCGTCCGGCTGAGGGACCCCCGGCCGTCACCGGGCACGGAGCATGCCGTCCCGCAGACGGGCCAGGAGCCTCGTGATCAGGCACGAGGACGTGACGTGGTGGGGCCGTGGCGGCGGCCGCGTACGGCGACGGCCGCGAGCAGCGCGAGGACGACGACGGAGAACCACGTCGTCGCGTCGGACAGGTTCATGGCGCTGCTGGCGGCGCCCAGGCCGACGGGAAGCAGCGCCAGGCCGAAGTAGGAGGCGAGGAACAGACCGGCCAGGGCCTCGCCGCACCGGGCCGGCGCAGCCGCGTCGGCGACCTGTTCGACGGCGGACTTGAACAGCAGGCCGGCGCCCGCTCCGGCGATGATCCCGGCGAGCAGGAACAGAGGCAGGCTGACGAGGCGGATACCGGCCGTGAGGACGGCCATGCCCACGGCCTGGGCGAGCAGCCCGGCGTACCAGCGTGTGCGGGCGCGGAGCCGGCCGGTGCCCGTCTGGGCAGCCGCCGCGGCCGCGAACACCGCGGAGACGACCAGTCCGGCGAGTGCCCGGGACGGGTGGTGCAGGGTGCCGCCGACGAAGCCGGGCACCACCGAGGTGAACAGGCCGAACACGGCCATGGAGGTGAAACCGGCCGCGGCGGGGGCGAGGAATCCGGGGTCGCGGAGGGCGGTCCCGGCCCGCTGCGGGTGGTAGGCGGGCCTGACCGCGGGCTTGGTGACGGTCTCGGGCATCAGCGCGACGGCGGCCGCCCCGGCCACCAGCAGCACGACGAAGACCGCGTACGGCAGCCGGAGCGGCGCACCGAAGTACTGGGCGAGCACTCCCGCGGCGACGGGCCCGAGGCCGAGTCCGCCGATGTTGGCCGCGGTCGAAACGATCTCGAACCTCCGTGCCGAGGTGCCGGGCCGGTGGGCGCTGTGCAGCTCCTGGAGGTACGCGGTGGCGGTCGCCGTCAGCATGCCGACGCCGAGACCGGTGACCAGCCGGGCTGCGATCAGTACGGGCAGGGCCGTGGCGGACAGGAACAGGACGGCGGCGAGCAGTTCGAGTCCCAGCGCCGCCGCCATGACCTTCTTGCGGCCCAGCCAGTCCGATACGTGCCCGGCGAGCAGCAGGCTGATCAGCACTCCGACCGCGTAGACGGCGAACACGACGGTGACCGTGAACGTGGAGAACCCGTCGTGGGCCTTGTACACGGGATACAGCGGGGTGGGAACGGTGGAGAACGCCATGGCCGTCACGAACACCGCGGCGACCGTCCAGAACCCCGCACCGTACCGGAGTACGGAGTTCGGGCGCCCGCCCTCTCCGGTCCTTTCCTCGGACGCGCGGCCCGTACGCGGACCCGTCGACGTCAGCGGCATCGGAGAACTCCCATCCTCGACGGTGGATTCCGTCGGCGGTGGGACCGGCCCGGCCCGTCGTTCACCGCCTGCTTGTGCCAACAGGCGAGCGGAGACGTTTTTTCCCATGCGCGGGGATTGCGTGGAGAGTTTCCAAGAAGATGACTGTTCATCCAGGAATCCTTGGTGGGCCACGTCAGGCAGCGCCGTGCACCCGATGGCTGAGGTGCAGACCGCTGTGCGGCGCGGTGGTGCGCCGGATGGCGAGGAGGGCGGCGTCGTCACCGAGAGCGCCGTCGGCGTGGGCGAGAAGATCCTGTTCCACGTGCTGCACCAGGGTCCTGGGGCCGCACCTGGCCCACTGGGCGATCCGTTCCTCCAGCGGGTAGAAGGCCCGGCTGCTGTCGCGGGCCTCCACCACACCGTCGGTGTAGAGGAGCAGCGTGTCACCGGGCCGGAACGAGAAGGCGTGCGTGTCGTAGGCGCCCGGCCGCAGCCCCGACATGCCCAGCGGAGGCGCCGGGCGGGGACTCGTCAGCGAGACGACGTGCCCCTGCCTGATCAGGAAGGGCGGCGGGTGCCCGCAGTGGACGACCCGGGCCACGGGGCCGTGCTCGGGGATCTCCAGCAGCAGCGCGGTGATGAAGTGCTCCTGGACTTCCCCGTCGGCTTCCGGGAATTCGGTGAGGTACCGGCAGACGCTGCGGTCCAGGGCCTCCGCGAGGGCGGGCAGCGTGGGGTAGTGGTGGGCGGCCTCCTGGAACGAGCCGAGCAGCGTGGCCGCCTCTCCGATCGCGGCCAGCCCTTTCCCCCGTACGTCACCGACGATCACCCGTGTACGGTCACCGGTGCGCGCCACCGCGTACAGGTCGCCGCCGATGCACGCCTCCTTCTCGGCGGCCAGGTACGAGCAGGCGATGTGCAGGCCGCCGAGATGGTCGGGCAGCGGGCGGAGCAGGGCTCGCTGGGCGGCCTCGGAGACGGACCGCACCTGGGCCAGTTCCGCCTTCCGCCGGTCCCGGAAGAAGCACACGACCATGCAGAAGGCCGTGAGGATCGTGAGCGCGATGAGCTGCGAGATGTGGTTGGGGGCGGTCATTCCCCCGTGGAGCATGGCGAGGAGCACCTGCGCCCCCACCGCAAGGGCCCCGATCAGCCCGGTCAGCAGGTAGCCGCCGAACGAGGTGGTGAGGGCGGGGGCCACGACGAGCAGTGGGCCGAGGTGGACTGATTCCGGCGAGTGGATGTCCGCCAGGGTGATCGCGACGATCAGCACCAGCGGAATCGCCACCAAGGCGCGCCGCGACCGCCACGGCTGCAGCGGCCGGGCGAGGCGCTGCCGGATGTGCATGGTTCCAATGTGCCCCATCCGAGTCGAACAGTTCCTCCGGAGATCACCGCCATACTGGATAGTCGCGCGATCCGTTGTCCCGTTCATCCCGTGAGTGAGTGAATCGATGAAGATCTCGGAACTCAGCCGACGCAGTGGGGTGACCATCCCCACGATCAAGTACTACCTGCGGGACGGGCTGCTGCCCCCGGGCCACGCGACGGCCGCCAACCAGGCCGTCTACGACGAGGACCACCTGCGTCGGCTCCGGCTGATCCGCACCCTGATCAGCGTGCGGCACCTGTCGGTCAGCGCGACGAAGGAGATTCTGTCGGCGATCACTCACGAGGGCGACCTGCATCAGATCCTCGGGATCGTGATCAACGCCCGTCCCGCCGCGCTCACGGCCGAGGAGGAGCAGTCGCAGCAGCCCGCGCCGCCCGGCGCCGCCGACGCGCTCCGGCTGGTGGCCGAGATGGGGTGGGACGTGGAGGAGAAGACGTCCGCGATCGGGGAGCTGGGCGGCGTGCTGGCCGCCCTCGCCGACCTGGGGGCGGGCATCGACTGGCGGACGCTGCTGCCGTACGCCGAGCTGGTCGACAAGATGTCGAAGCTCGACCTGGAGCAGCTCAACGGCTTGTCCGGCCCGCTGGAGCAGGCCGAACGCGCCGTGGTGGTGACCGTCCTCCTGGAGCCCGCCCTGCTCGCCCTGCGCCGCCTCGCCCAGGAGGACAAGTCCGGGCGCCTGTTCGGAACCACCACGTGCGACCAGGAACAAGCGCGGCCGGAGCACGGCAAGCCGGGCCCCCACGGCCCCGGCCGGTCGAGCGACTGACCGGGGGCCCGTCAGGCGGCCGTGCTCACGCCGAGCGGTCTTCGGAGCGGCGGTCCCGCGAGGCGGCGCCCCGCCGCCGGTAGGCGCCCGGGCTGACGCCGAACTCGCGCTTGAGAGCGCGGTTGAAGGCGACCTCGGAGCGGTAGCCCACGCGCTCGGCGACGCTCTGGAGCGGTGCGTCGTCGTCGCTGCGGAGGATCCGGCCGGCCGTGGTCATCCGCCACCAGCTCAGGCGTTGAGCGCGACGCGCCGGCCCACCGTCCGCGGAAGGTGGATCAAGGCGGGGAGCTCGGCGAGCAACGGGTGGGCGCCGGCCCGGTCGAGCTGGTTCTCCGAGGTCTCCCAAGTCCCCGCTGTGGTAGAGGTCCTCCACGAGCCGGAGTGCCTCCCGGGGGCCGTCGGGACGGGAGATGTCGACGGCGGCCAGGAGCCGCCGGAGTCGGAGGGGCGTCGTCACCATGTCGCTCCGGGGACGGGTGAGTTCAGCGCGCGGTGGCCGGGGGCCCGGCGTCGTGACATTCACGGTCTCATGGAGTCGCCGCGCATACGCCCAAACTGCGCCGATCCCCTGCATATGAGGCTGACCTGCGTGTTCCTCCCGTGTGCCGGCATCCGCCGGCACCCGCGGCCTCCCTCACCGTCCGCTCCCCCGGCAGCCGGCGGTGCGGCGGTCGTCGGACGGCTTCGGGGGAAGCTGCGGGGCGGCCGGTCCGGAGGGACGATGGACGTGTCGGCCGGAACGGGCCGGACCAGCACGAGAGCCCCGCCGCGGTGGGCGTGTCGCCGAATCCGTCCGGACCGACCTCGGACCGGTCGGGGGCTTCCCCTCGCTGCCGGGCGCTCTCCTGGACGTCCTGAATCTCGCCGCGGTGGTCCTGGACACGGACGGGAAGATCATCTGGTGGAGCCCGCAGGCGGCGCAGCTGTTCGACTACACCGCGGAGGAGGCCCTGGGCCGGTCCGCGCGCCGGCTGCTGGTCGACGGCAAGCACCTGGAGCAGGTGACGGGCCTGTTCGCCCGGGTGAGGGCGCAGGAGGGGGCGGCGGGGGTCTTCCCCGCCCGGCACAAGGACGGCAGCACGCGGCTGATGGAGTGCCACAGCGTGCAGCTCCAGGGAGAGCGCGGTGAGCACTGCAGGCTCGGCGTGATCACGGAGCACGAGATCCTGCAACGCGTGCAGCGGGACCTCGCCCTGTCCTCGCAGCTGATCGCCCAGTCCCCGATCGGGCCTGCGGTCCTGGACACGGACCTGCGGTACATCGTGGTCAACCCGGCCCTGGAGCGCATCAACGGAGTGCCTGCCCGGGACCATGTCGGCCGCACCGTCCGCCAGGTCCTCACTTTCCTGGACGCGGACCCCATCGAGTCCGCGATGCGGCAGGTGCTGACCACGGGCACACCGGTACTGGCCCAGGTCGTCGTCACCCCCACCCCTTCCGACCCCGGCCGGGACCACTCGTGGTCGGCCTCGTACTACCGGATGGAGGACGCCGCCGGGCGGGTGCTGGGCCTGGCCGTGTCGCTGGTGGACATCACCGAGCAGCATCTCGCGGCCACCGAGGCCATCGCGGCGCGGCAGCGCCTGGCCCGCATCGCCGACGCCTCCGCGTGCATCGGCACCACCCTCGATCTGGACACCACCGCCGGAGAACTGGCCGAGATGTGCGTGCCGGCCCTGGCGGACCTGGCCGCGGTCGACGTGCTCGACGCCGTTCTGGAGGGCAAGGGCCCCTCCAAGGTGCTTTCCGGCGGCGGCGACCTCCTCTTCCGCGCCCTCGCGGTGGCAGCGGCCTATCCCACACCCGCCACCGGCGCCGCCGACCGCGCCGGCCAGATCGCCCGCTACGGCCCCGACCGTCTGGTCACCCAATGCGCGGCCTCCGGGCGCCCCCTGCTCGTCCCCCACGTGGACAGCGCGGACCTGGGCCGCATCGCCGCCGACCAGAGCGCGGCCACGGTTCTGGCCCGCGCCGGGGTGCACTCCTATCTGGCGGTGCCCATGATCGTGCGCGGCCGGGTGCTCGGCGTCCTGGACCTGGCGCGCGCCCGCAACCCGGTCCCGTTCAACGGCGACGACGTACTCCTGGCCGTCGAACTGGCCGCCCGCGCCGCGGTGTGCATCGACCACGCGCTGTGGTACCAGCAGCAGCGGCAGACCGCCGAGACCCTCCAGCGCAGCCTGCTGCCGCTGCGACCGCCCCACCGGCCCGGCCTGGAGATCGCCTGCCGCTACCGGGCCGCCGGAGCCGCCTACGAGGTCGGCGGCGACTGGTACGACGTCGTCCCGCTGCCCGGCGGAAAGACCGCCCTGGTGATCGGCGACGTCATGGGCAGCGGCATAGACGCCGCCGCCACCATGGGCCAACTGCGCACCGCCACGCGCACCCTGGCCACGCTCGACCTCGACCCCGCCGCCCTCCTCCAGCACCTGGACCGCACGACCTCGGACCTCGACCACCGCTTCGCCACCTGCGTCTACGCCGTGCACGACCCGCACCGGTCCCGCTGCCACCTCTCCTCCGCCGGCCATCTGCCGCCGGTCCTGATCCGCCGGGACCGCGCACCCGCACTGCTGGACCTGCCCACCGGCGCGCCCCTCGGCGTCGGGGGCGTCTCCTTCAGGTCCACCTGCATCGCGCTGTCCCCCGGGGACCGGCTGGCGCTCTACACCGACGGCCTGGTCGAGGTGCGTGACCAGGCCCTCGACACCCGGCTCGAGGCGCTGCTCGACCGGCTTGCCGGTCCCCAGCCCCCGCTGGAGGACACCTGCGATCTGCTGCTGGACGCCTTGCACCACCCCGACTCCCACGACGACGTCGCGCTGCTGATCGCCCGCGTCCGCCAGGCCTGCCCCCAGTGACACGGACCGGCGAATGCCCAGCTCAGGCCGTACAGGGGTGGGGGCAACCCCCGGGGTGGGCGGGGGCCCGGCCCCCCACGAGGCCTCCGGCTGACAGGCTGGTGGCGAGGGAACGGCCGCAGCCAGACTCGCCCGCATGACGATTTCCTCCGACGCCCCGGTCACGACCGCACCGGCCGCCGTGCGTGACCGCAGATCCCGCCCCGACGCCGGCAGCGACTTCGCCCGGTTGTCGCAGCGCATCACCGAGGCGGGTCTGCTGCGGCGGCGGCCCGGCTACTACACGGTGCGGCTCGGTCTGGTGATCGGGCTGCTGGCGGCGGGCTGGGCGGCCTTCGTCGCGCTGGGCGACACCTGGTGGCAACTGGCGGTCGCCGCCTTCATGGCCCTGATGTTCGGCCAGGTCGCCCTGGTGGCCCACGACTTGGCGCACCGGCAAGTGTTCCCGAAGCGTCGCGCGAGCGCGATCTGGGGCCGGCTCTTCGGCAACCTCGGCATCGGCATGAGCTACGGCTGGTGGATGAACAAGCACACCCGCCACCATGCCAACCCCAACCACGAGGAACTCGACCCCGATGTCGCCCCGGACATCCTGGTGTGGTCCACCGAGCAGGCCCGCGACAGCAACGGCCTGGCCCGCTTCATCGGCGGCCACCAGGCGTTCCTGTTCTTCCCGCTGCTGACGCTGGAGGGTTTCAACCTGCATGTGGCGAGCGTGCGGGCGCTGCGCTCACCGTCGATGAAGAGCCGCCTGCTGGAGGGCACTCTGCTCTTCCTTCACATGGCGGCCTACCTGTCCGCGCTGTTCCTGGTGCTCTCCCCCGGCAGGGCCGTGGCGTTCCTCGTCCTGCACCAGTGCCTGTTCGGTGTGTATCTCGGCTGCACGTTCGCCCCGAACCACAAGGGCATGCCCACCTTCACCGGCGACGACCGCCCCGACTTCCTGCGCCGCCAGGTGCTCACGTCCCGCAACGTGCGGGGCGGCCGGCTCACCGACGTGATGCTCGGCGGGCTCAACTACCAGATAGAGCACCACCTGTTCCCGAGCATGCCCACCCCTCATCTGCGACGGGCCCAGGTCGTCGTACGCGCGTACTGCGCGGAGATCGACGTGCCGTACCACGAGACGGGCCTGTTCCAGTCCTACCGCGAGGCACTCACCCACCTGCACCGGGTGGGCGAGCCCATCAGGCGTCGGCGCGAGGCGTCCTGACGGCAGGCGAACGGCGCTGCCCGGCCCCCCGCTCGACGCGCGGGGCCGGGCAGCGGTGACGTCCCGTCAGACGCCGAGCAGGTCCACGACGAAGATGAGCGTCGAGCCCGGCGGGATCAGCGGGCTGGGCGACTGGTCGCCGTAGGCGAGGTGCGGGGGAATGATGAGCTCGCGTCGGCCGCCGACCCGCATCCCCTCGACACCTTGGTCCCAGCCCTTGATGACCCTGCCGCCCCCCAGCGGGAACCGGAAGGGCTGACCCCGGTTCCAGGAGGCGTCGAACTCTTCTCCGGACGCGAAGGTGACGCCGACGTAGTGGACCTCGACCATGCCGCCGGCCTTCGCCTCGGCTCCGTCCCCGACGACGATGTCCCTGATCTGCAAGTCGTCGGGAGCGTCGCCTCCGGGGAAGTCGACCTCGGGCTTCGTCAGGCTCATCGCAACCTCGTTTCTTTCGGCCGGAGATCTCCGTGCGGACGCACCGGCCATGATCACTCCGTGCAGTTACCCGCATACGCTACAAGGCCGCGGTGCGACGCGGCGGTCGGCGCGGCCCGTCAGGGATGGACGGACCGCACCGGGCCGGTCCTACTGCGCCGCCGTGAGCGCCTCCAGGGCACTGGCCTGGGTGCGCCAGTCCGATTGGTTCGGGCCGGTGCCCGCCCAGCGCTGGCCGAGCCGGTTCAGCGGGTCCCGGTCGGTGCGCCACAGGGAGTCGGCCTGCTTGGCGATGTACGCCCGGTAGGCCGCAGAGCCGGTGGCGTCCGCGAGGTCGGCCAGGTGCCGGACGAAGATGCCCTTGAACTGCTTCTGGTTGTCGTCGCACGCGCGGGTGCCGGTGTCGCAGGACTCGGTCAGCACCCCGTCGCGGGTCAGTTCCGGCGCCGACAGCGCGGCGTCGGCGAGGCGCCGGGCGGTGGTCAGGTACCGGCTCTCGCCGGTGGCGCGCCAGAGCTGGGTGAAGGCGCCGATGGCCAGTCCCTGGTTGTAACTCCATACGGTCTGGCCGTTGTTGGCGCAGCCCGAGGTCAGTCCGTCGTTGACCAGGCCGGCGGCGTCGATCAGCCCGCTGTTCAGGTACCAGTCGGCCGCCGTACGCGCCCGGCCGCCCCACAGCGTGTCACCGGCGAGCCGTTGGTGCAGTGCCGTCGTCAACACCAGGTACAGCCCGTTGGTCACCGCGTTCTTGTAGGTGCGCTCCCGGTCCCACCAGACACCGCCGCCGCAAGTGCCCGGGTCCCAGTACTGCTGGACGTAGGACGTGATGGTGACCGCCTCGTCCAGATAGCGCCGCTGATGGGTGTGGTCGTAGGCCGCCACCCAGGCCACCGCCCACCACGCCGCGTCGTCAATGGCCCGGCTGACGAAGTGCCCCTCGACCGGATCCGAACTGCGCCCGCCCGCGGGGAAGACGCCGTTGTTCTGTTCGAAGGTGCGCGCGACGGCCCAGTCGTAATCGTGCCGCCCGGTGTGCTGGGCGAAGTCGACCAGCGCAGTGATCGCCACCGCAGAGTTCCACCAACTGCTCCGCCACCAGCCCTCGTTGGTCTGGTACGAGGCCATGAGCGCATCGGCCGCCGCGGCGGCCCGGGTGGGCACCGGCCTGGCCCACGCCGTGCAGCTGCCCTCCTGGTGGGCCGCCTCACGGCCGCAGGCGCGGACCGCTCCGCCGTAGAGCAGGCCGCGCGGGTCGCGGGTGGCGAACATGGCCGTCCGGGTGCCCGTCCGCCCGGACGGCACCGAGGTGCGGCCCAGGGAGGAGCCCTCGGGCCAGGTCGCGCCCTCGTCCCAGGAGCGGTCCAGCCAGATCTCGTCGCCCGCGCCGCCGTTGCCGATGACGCCCCAGGCCATGCCGCCTCGCTGGTCCATGTGAAGGCTTATGGCGCGCCCGAACAGGGTCGTCGCCGGTACGGGCTGCTCGTCGCCGGCCGCGGTGGCCGGGTCGGCGCCGTCGCAGGAGGTGCCGTCGCAGACCTGCGGGCGGAACCAGTCGGTGCAGGTGACCGCGTTCGCGTCGCCGCAGGCCCGGACCCAGCCGCGCCTGTGTCCCACCGGGTCGGTGACGTTGTACATGAGGGTGCGCGTCCCGGTCCAGGTGCCGGGGATGGCGGCCTTGCCCAGCAGTCCGTCCCAGGTGGCGCCCCGGTCCCAGGAGCGGTCCAGCCAGACCGCGTCACCGGTGACGCCGTTGTCGACACTGGCCCAGGCCATGTCGTCGGCCTCGGAGACATGCAGTCGAAGGATCCGGCCGTTGATGTTCCGGTCGGGGACCGGGAAGGTCTCCTGGGCCGCCTTGGAGGGGGCGAGGGTGTCGCAGGCCAGCGCGCACACCGGCGTCGCGGCCCGCGCTTCACAGGGCAGGGCGAGCAGCCCGGACAGGGCCAGCACCAGGGCCACCAGTCCGCGGGGTACGCGGTGTTGACTTACTGACATGTCTGTTCCGTCCTCTTCGCGTCGGGGCGGTGGCCGGACTCAGGGGGCCCAGGGCGCCTCGATCGCCCAGGTGGTGTCCTCGGTGAAGGTGGCCGGGTTGTCCCAGGCGTGCGAACCGCCGGCCTGGGCCAGCCACAGTTCGGCGCTGATGTGCCGCAGGTACTGCCCGGGGAAGTTGGACGCCGCCAGCCGGACGCCGCTGCCGCTGCGGACCGGGCACCAGGTCGCGTCCTCCCGGTAGACGGTGTCGCCGCCGCCCTCGCGCCGGACGCGGAAGTCGCGGTGGCGCAGGTACTCGCCGGGGTAGTTGCGGGACTCGAAGGAGTAGCAGAGCCTGTTCGCCAGCCCCGGCGTCACCTTCCAGGTGGCGTCCTGCTTGAGCACCGTCCCGCTGCCCGCGTCCACGGCCTCCGTGTAGCCGAGCCCGTCGTAGTGCCGGACGTAGCGGTTGGTGTAGCCGCTGGTGGTGACGCGGATCGACACGTACTGCCCCACCGGCAGCCCGACCGGCGGGCCCGCCGTGCGGGAGGCCGCGACGAGCGCCTGGTTGGCGGCGCGGACGCGGGCCTGGTCGACCTTGACGACCTGCCGGTCGTAGGTCATCAGGCCGTTGGTCTCGTTCTCGACGTCGGTGATCTGCGTGTAGACGGCCGCCGACAGCCCGGCCGCGGGCATGGAGTTCTCCCGCATTCCGTCCAGCAGCCCGACCAGCCGGTCGTTGAGGGCGGCCTGGCTCGGCTGGTCCTCGTAGCCCCAGCCGCCGCCGGGGTACCACTCGTGGCCGGGGACCCGGTAGCCGAGGCCGCCGTACTCGCCGAGCACCGAGGCACGCACCGTTTCGGCGGGGGTGTTGCCGGGGCCGACGTAGTTGTGGTTGTCGATCACGTCGCCGTTGCCGCCGTCCTTGGCCGCGCAGCAGTTGACGCCGCTCATGTTGTCGACCAGGCGGGAGGGGTCGTAGGCCTTGACCATGTCGGCGACGCGGGCCTGGTCGTACTGGCCCCATCCCTCGTTCTGGTCCACCCACTGGATGAGCGCGGGGGAGCTGCGGTGCTGGTCGATGATGGCGCGGTACTCGTTCTCCCACTGGGTGCGGGCCGCGCTGTCCGGGCTCTTGGAGCTGTCCATGGAGGGCATGTCCTGCCACACCAGCAGCCCGAGCCGGTCCGCCCAGTAGAACCAGCGCTGCGGTTCGACCTTGATGTGCTTGCGGACCATGTTGAAGCCGAGGTCCTTGTGTTTCTGGAGGTCGAACCGGAGGGCGTCGTCCGTGGGCGCGGTCTGGATGCCGTCCGGCCAGAAGCCCTGGTCCAGGGTGCCCGTCTGGAAGACGAACCGGCCGTTGAGGACCGGCCGGCGCACACCGTCGACGTCCTTGACGGCGATGGACCGCATACCGGCGTAACTGCCGACCCGGTCGCCGCCGGCGCCGCCGGTCAGCTCGGCGGTGACGTCGTAGAGGAAGGGGTCCTCGGGCGTCCACAGGTGGGCGCCGGGCACGGGCACCGCGAACTCGGTGCCGACTGTGCCGGTGGCGCTGCCGACGGGCGTTCCGCCGGAGGAGACGGTGACCTTGACGCCCGCCCCGTCGGCTCCGGCGGCGCGCACGGTCACCCGCAGGGTGTTGTCCTCCAGGCGCGGCACCATGTCGAGCCGGGTGATACGGGCCACCGCGGTGGGCTCCAGCCAGACGGTCTGCCAGATTCCCGACGAGGCGGTGTAGACGATGCTGTGCCCGGAGTGCGGGGTGACGTCCTGGATGCGCTGTTTGCCGATGGCCTGGCCGCCGGTCTCGGTCGGGTCGTACGCGGAGACGACGATCGTGTTGGTGCCGCCGTTGAGCAGCGGGGTGATGTCGTAGCTGAAGGCGTCGTAACCGCCGCGGTGGACGGCTCCGGCCTGCTGTCCGTTCACCCGGACGGTGGTCTCCCAGTCGGAGGCGCCGAAGTTGAGCTGGACGCGTCGGCCGCTCCAGCCCGTGGGCACGGTGAAGGTGCGCCGGTACCAGAGCCGGTCGTTCTGGGTGATCTTGCGCTGGATACCGGAGAGCGCGGACTCGGGGACGAAGGGGACGCGGATCTGTTCACCGAAGACGGCGGGCTGTCCGGCGTCGCGGGAGGTGACCGCGAAGTCCCAGATGCCGTTGAGGTTGAGCCAGTCGGGGCGGGTGAGCTGCGGCCGGGGGTATTCCGGCAGCGGGGCGTCGACCCGGACCTGGTTGGTCCAGGGCGTCGTCATCGGCGCGGGTTTGGGGGCCCAGGCCGCGGTGGCGGCACGGCTCGGCGCCGCGCCGTCCACGACGAGCACGGCGGCGGCCACCACCAGAGCCGCGCCGCAGGCCGCCAGGCGCCGCAGGGCCTGCCGCGGGCGGGGGAACGGGAATTTCGAGGGGGTCAGGCGTCTCGCCACGGTTGTCACTCCCGTTGTGTGCTGTGGGGGGGTTGATGCGCCAGTGCTGTCCCGTACATGACAGTAGAAACGGCAGGTCGCCCCACTCCCGCGCGGCGGCGTAGGCCCGGACTCGCCGGAGGGGTTTCCCTGTCCGGGTCGTGAGCCCGAATCCCGCCCGGTGCGGTGCGATGGGGTGCGATGCGGTGCGGGGGGACGTGGGCGGGCGCGCTGTGAGAGCGCTCTCAAACGGTAGTACCGAGCACAGGGGGCGTCAACGGGACTGACAGGCAACGGAGTTGAGGAACAAGCGACGAGCATGAACGGACCGGCCCCAGCCGCGCGCATTGTCGAACATCGGCTTCGGTTCGACCGGCTCGCCGCTGGGGCGGTGTGTCAGCGCGCGGTGACCGAATACGCGGCGAGCGCACGGTTGCCGCGCGGCTTCGCCAGGGCCCGGAGGACGTCGGCCTGACTCAGGACGAGCTGTCGCACCGGCTCGGGCAGCACGGCCAGGCGCTCCTGTGATCCGGCCAGTTCGAGGCATGCCGCGACTTCCCAGTCGCCGTCCTGAAGTTCTCCGGTGTCGACAGGACCGCTGCCGTCCGCCGTCCAGCCGGCCTCGGGCAGGAGCCGCAGCAACGCCTCACGGGAGAAGGGCGTGCGGACGTTGCCCTCGCCGCGCGAGCCCCCGGCCTCGATCTGGCCCTGGATCAGCACGGCGAGCAGGTGGGCCAGCTGCCCGTCGGAGGCCGGCGTCATGTCCCACTCGGTGAACCACAGCCGCCGCGCCCACGGACGCACCCGAACCAGGGTGTCCCGCAGTTGCCCGAGTGAGGCGAAGTACCAGGAGCAGTGCGCGAGCACCACGTGGTCGAAGGCGCCCTCAGGGAAGCCGACCGACGGGTCGAGAACGTCCGTGCCGAAGCGGAAGTCGATACGCGGCCCGAGGGGGCCCGCCGTGAGCCGGGCCGCCGATTCCCCGAGCGTGACCGGCGCCCCGTAGGAGGGCTCGGCCACGTCGACGGCCACCACGCGCCCCTCGGGTCCGACCGCCTCCGCCAGGACGGCGGTCATGTCGCCCTGCCCGCAGCCCAGTTCGAGAACGGTCGAGCCGGGAGGGATGCGCCAGCCCGCCACCAGCGCGGCACGGTGGCGGGTCTGGGACAACTGGACGTCCGGGCTGTGCTCGGCGGCGGCCATGCCGGCCGCGAGCGAAGGGACTTTGGCGCGGAGATCGGAGTGGTTCACAAGATCCTTGGTGGTACTCGGCAGTGGTACTCGACGGTCGGTGCGCGCCGATCGTACGAGACACCGGGCGGCGGCGCCTCCGAGTTTCCGCGCCCCCGCGACCCGCCCCCGCCGAGCACGAGCAGCAGTGCGAGAGCCCTGCCGGTTCCTGTCGGACCGCAGGGCTCTCGCGCTGGTGCGTCATCGTGCGACGGTGCTGGGCCCTCAGCCGCCGGCCGGGGCCGCGCCGGCCGTCGCCGCCTGGTCGTCCAGGGCCGCTCCGGGCTTCGCGGCGGTGTCGCCACCGGCCGGGGCGTCGAAGCCCCGCAGCGGTACGTGGCGGATGAACAGGGCGATCAGCAGGCCCACGCAGGCCACCACGGCGCCCCAGGTGAAGACGGAGCTGACACCGTCGGTGACGGCCCGCTGGAACACCTGGCGGGCCGCCTCGGGCAGGCTCTTGAGCACCTCCGGCGTCATCTGCGACACCGAGGCCGAGCCACCCGAGCCCGCCGCCATTCCGCCGTGGGAGACGACGGAGTCGGTGAGGGTGGTGGCGTAGACCGAGCCCAGCAGCGAGACACCCAGGGAACCGCCCATGTTGCGCAGGAAGGTGGCGGCGCCGGTGGCGGCGCCCATGTCCTTCAGCGGGGCGTTGTTCTGCGCGATCAGCATGGTGGTCTGCATCAGACAGCCCATGCCGGCACCGAGGACGACCATGTACAGCGAGGTGACGGTGCGGGAGGTACCGGTGTCCATGGTGGCGAACAGGCCGAGACCGACGGCCATCAGGACACTGCCGGCGATCGGCAGGCTGCGGTAGCGGCCGGTGCGGCTGATCACGGCACCGCCGGCCAGCGAGAGCACCATCGAGGAGAGCATCATCGGCATCAGCAGCAGGCCGCTGTTGGTGGCGGAGGAGCCCTGCACGAACTGCTGGAACTGCGGCAGGAAGGTCACTCCACCGAAGAGGGCGAAGCCGACGATGAAGCTGAGCGCCCCGGCCAGGGAGAAGTTGCGGTTGCCGAAGACCGACAGCGGCATGATCGGCTCAGCGGCGCGGCGTTCGACGAGCACGAAGGCGGCGAAGGCCACCACGGTGAGTACCGCCAGGCCGATGATCATCGCCGAGGACCAGTCGTACTCGTTGCCGCCCCAGCTGGTGATCAGGACCAGCGCGGTGATCCAGACGGTGAGCAGGGCGGCCCCGGTCCAGTCGATGCGCACGCGGCCGGTGCCGCGCGGCAGCCTGGCCAGGGTGAACCAGCACACCAGCAGCGCGACCACGCCGAGCGGCAGGTTGACGTAGAAGGCCCAGCGCCAGCTGAGGTGGTCGGTGATGTAACCGCCGGCCAGCGGACCGCCGATCATGGCGACCGGCATCACGGCCATCATCACGCCCTGGTACTTCCCGCGCTCACGCGGCGGCACGATCTCGGCCACCACCGCCATGACGCCCACCATCAGGCCGCCCGCGCCCAGGCCCTGGAGCGCACGGAAGCCGACCAGTTCCCCCATGTTCTGCGACATGCCGCACAGCGCCGAGCCGATGAGGAAGATCACGATGGAGGACAGGAAGGTGATCCGGCGGCCGAGCAGGTCGCCGAGCTTGCCCCAAATGGGAGTGGCCGCGGTGGAGGCCAGGATGTAGCCGGTGGTCACCCATGCCAGGTGATTGAGCCCGCCCAGGTCGCCCACGATCGTCGGCAGGGCGGGAGCCACGATCATGTTGTCGAGCATGGCCAGCAGCAGCGCGATGACCAGACCGCTCATCGTCACCATGATCTCGCGGTGGGTGAAGCGGGGCGGTGACTCCTGGTCGGGATGGGCTGCGGTCGACGACATGGGACTGCCTTTCTTGAAAGCTGGAGTTCTGGCAGGTGGCGGGCCGCACGTGGCACACCGCCCCCAGCGCCCGCGAAGACGGACGGTGCACGGGGAGAACCTCGCTCCGGATGGTGCCCGAGGAGGGCCGAGGAGCGGAGGTGTGCGACAGCGACGGCCGACGAAGGGTCACCTACCGGCCGTTAAGTAAATTACTTGCCGGACGGTAAGCTGGCAAGCGAGATCCCGGGCGACGGCGATCGGTCGGGCGTGGCACAGCAGGAAGAAGGCGGATGGAGATGGCGGGCGCGGGACACCGGCGAGGCAGCGACACCAAGGCCGAGATCCGCAAGGTGGCCCTGGAACTGTTCGCCGCCCAGGGCTACGACGCCACCTCCCTGCGGGAGATCGCCGAGCGCCTGGGCATCACCAAGGCGGCGCTGTACTACCACTTCGACGGCAAGGAAGACATCGTCCGCTCGCTGTTCACCGAACACCTGGCGGCCCTCGACGACCTGGTCGAATGGGCCCGCACGCAGCCTCCCGGCCCACGACTGCGCGCGCAGGTCATCGACCGGATGATCGACCTGATCTCCCAGCAGGGCCTGCAGGCCATCCGGTTCGCCTTCGCCAACCAGCACGTCGTCAAGGAACTGCATCCCGGCCGGGAGAACGTCTTCGAGCGGCTCACCGCCCTCTTCGAAGCCCTCACAGGCCCGGACGCCTCCGTGGAGGAGGCGCTGCGCATCCGCATGGCCCTGTTCAGCGTCAACCTCGCCTTCTTCGCGGCCCAGGGACTGGACGCGACCGACGAGGAGGTCACCGCCGCCGCCCGCGACGTCGCCCACCTGCTGAACCCGCCGAACGCCGCCCCCTTCCCGCCGTCGGCCGACCGCGTCGCGGGCGCAGGTCCCGTCTGATTCCGCCCGCTCCCCCGGGCCGGCCCCGTACGCCCGCTCGCGTACGGGGGTCAGCTCCGCGCCGGTGCCGACAGGCGGTGCAGGCGCAGGGCGAGCTGGATCTCCAGGGCACGGGCCGGGGTCTGCCAGTCCTGGCCCAGCAGCCGGCCGACGCGCTCCAGCCGCTGGGCGACGGTGTTCACATGGACGTGCAGCGCGTCCTTGGTGCGGGCCGGGCTCATGCCGCGGGCGAAGTACGCCTCCAGCGTGCGTATGAGCTCCGTGCCGCGCCGCTCGTCGTAGGCGACGACCGGGCCGACGGTGCGGTCCACGAAGCCGGCGATGTCCCGGTCGCCGGCCAGCAGCAGGCCAAGGAAGCCGAAGTCCTGGGCGGCGGCGCCGTCGCCGGTGCGGCCGAGCAGCCGCAGGGCGTCGAGACAGCGCCGCCCCTCCTCGTAGGCGGCGGCGACGGTCTCGGGGTGGGCGGCGGGGTTCTCGACGGGGGCGGAGGCGCCCACGGTGACCGCCTCGCGCACCGTGGTGCCGAGGTGACGGGCGGTGCGGCGGGCCAGCTGGGTCGCGCTGTCCCCGCGGCGAAGCGGCAGCAGCAGGACCGTGCCGCCGTCGCGGGCGGCGGCCAGTCCGTGCCGGGTCGCGGCCAGGTGGAAGGCCGCCGACCACAGACGGTGGCGGGCGGCGGCCTCCTGCTCGGCGTCGGCGGACGGGGCGCCGAGGCAGGCGGCGAGCACGACGTGTGTGGCGTCGAGGTCGGCGTGCAGCCGGGCGGCGCGCTCGCGCAGCAGGCGGGGATCGCGGTCGCGGGCGTCCAGGAGGTCGTCGAGCAGTTCGCCTCGGACGCGCTGTTCGGCCTCGGCGGCGGACCGCCGGGCGAGCAGCAGCAGCGAGGTGACCATCGCGGCTCGCTCCAGCGTGCGCTGGTCGACGGGGTCGAGGCCGGGGTGGCCGCGCAGCACGAGCGCCCCGAGCAGTTCGCCGCCCGCGGCGACGGCGGCGATCCAGTCCGGGCCGTGCGGCACCGCGTGTCCCTCGGCCCGGGAGGCCTCCAGGGCGTCGGCGGGTGCGGCGGCGGCCTCGGTGAACTCGACGGCGCCGTCGAGCACCTGGGAGACGGCGGCGGCCACGTCGTGCACTCCGCCGCCGCGCAGGACCAGTTCGGCGAGCCGGTCGTGGACGTCCGAGGCGCGCTCGATGACGCCGCTGCGGTCGCGGATGATCTCGTTGGCGCGCTCCAGGCCGGCGAGTGCCGAGCGGGTCTCGGTGAGCAGGTTGGCGCTGTCGATGGCCGCCGCGGCGAGGGCGGCGAAGGAGCCGAGCAGGGCGATCTGCTCCCGTTCGAAGACGCGGGCCCGCCGGTCGGCCGCGAACAGCACGCCGATCACCTGCGGTCCGAGCATGAGCGGCACGCCGAGGATCGCGACCAGTCCCTCGTCCCGCACGCCCGCGTCGATGCTTCCGGTGTGCTGGAAGCGTGCGTCCTTGAAGTAGTCGTCGGTGACGTAGGGGCGGGCCGTCTGCGCGACCAGGCCGCCCAGCCCCTCCCCCATGCCCAGGCGCAGTTGCTGGAAGGCGGCGGCCACCGAGCCCTCGGTGACGCGCATATAGGTGTCGCCGCGTGCGGGGTCGTTGAGGGTGAGGTAGGCGACGTCCGTGCCGAGCAGCGAGCGCGCGCGCTGCACGATGGCCGGGAGCACCGCGTCCAGGTCGCGCAGGCCGGCCAGATCGTGGGCGGTCTCGAACAGCGCCGACAGCTCCGCCTCGCGGCGCCGCCGGCCCTCCAGTTCCGCACGGACGCGCAGGGCGTGCTGTCTGGCCCGTTCGAGCGCGTCGATCCACTCGGCCGGCCGGCCCTCGGCGCGGGCGAGCAGCACGGGCTGTTCGTAGGCGGCGGTGGGCGCGCCCCGGGCCAGCAGCTCGAGAAACGGGGTCTCGGCGCTGCCGGCCGGAATCCTGGCGGCGGGTCGCCGGGCGGACTGCACGTGATCGCTGGACATGCCCACAGGATCACCCATCGGCCGGTTCTCCGCTGGAGCCTGTGGACAACCCGGCCGCGAAGAGGAACCGGGGCGGCCGGTCAGTGGGCCGGGCGGCCGGTCAGTGCGCGGTCCAGCCGCCGTCCAGGACCAGCGAGGTGCCCGTGGCGAAGGAGGCCTGCGGGCCGCACAAGTACGCCACTGCCTCGGCGACCTCCTCCGGTTCGAGCAGCCGTTTGACGGCGCTGTCCTTCAACAGGACCTCGGACAGCACGCGTTCCTCGGAGATGCCGTGGGCCCGCGCCTGATCGGCGACCTGCGCCTCGACCAGGGGCGTGCGCACATAGCCGGGGTTGACGCAGTTGGAGGTGACGCCGTGCGGGGCGCCTTCGAGGGCGGTGGTCTTGGACAGTCCCTCCAGGCCGTGCTTGGCGGCCACGTAGGCCGACTTGTAGGCGGAGGCGCGCAGGCCGTGCACCGAGGAGATGTTGACGATCCGGCCCCACCCCTGACCGTACATGTGCGGCAGGGCGCCGCGGATGAGCCGGAAGGGCGCCTCCAGCATCACGGTGAGCACGGTGTGGAAGACCTCGGGCGGGAACTCCTCGATGGGGCGGACGAGTTGCAGCCCGGCGTTGTTGACGAGCACATCGGTGCCCGCGGCCGCCCGCTCGGCGGCGTCGAGGTCGGTGAGGTCGAGCACCAGCGGTTCCAGGGAGCCGGCCAGCCCGCCCGCCCGTTCGGCGAGCGCGTCCAGGCCCGGCGCGTCCCGGTCGACGGCTCTGACCCTCGCCCCGGCGGCGGCCAGCCGCAGCGCGCAGGCGCGGCCGATGCCGCCGGCGGCGCCGGTGACGAGCGCGGTGCGGCCGCCGAGGTCGAGCGAGGGGGTGTGCGGAGCGGGGAGCGGCGAGGTCATGGGGTGACCCTAGGCAGGTCGCCCGCCACACCACATATGGGCACGGCCCATACTTCAGGCCAATTCAATGGGGTCGAACCACGTGGGTGCGTCGGACATGGCCTGCTTGATCCGGAACACGCTGAACTCCTCCAGGTCGGGCAGCGCGTCCACCGCGAACCAGCCAACCTCCAGCGACTCGTCGTCGTTGACCCGTGCCTCGCCGCCCACGGCACGGCAGCGGAAGGTGATGTCCATGTACTGGCAGACGTCGCCGTTGCCATAGGTGACGGGCTCCAGCGCCTGGACGAGGACCACCCGCTCGGCGACGCAGTGCACCGCGGTCTCCTCGTGGACCTCCCGCACGGCGCAGGCGGCCGGCTGCTCGCCCGGGTCCGGGATGCCGCCGATCACCGACCACCTGCCGGTGTCGGAGCGGCGGCCCAGCAGCACTCTGCCGTCGTCGTCGAAGACGATGGCGGTGACTCCGGGCAGCCACAGCAACTGGCTGCCGGCCGAGGCCCGGAGCGTACGGATGAAGTCGGGAATGGCCATGGAGCCGACCCTAACGGGCGGGCCCCGGGGGGCTTGGCCCGGTCCGGGGCATCCGGGGGGCGTACGTCCGGCGTACGGTTACATGTGCCGGGCGCGCCACCCGCGCAGTCCGGCGCGCCACACGAGCCGGGAACGCCACCCGCGCGGTCCGGGGCGCCACACTTTCCGGGCACGCCCCCCGCAGTCCGGCGCTACACGGTCCCGGCGCGTCGCCGACGCAGTCCGGCGCCGACGGCCCAGCCCAGTCCTCCGGCCGCGACCAGGACCAGGGCGATCTCCGGCAGGGTGCCCAGCCGGGTGGCGGGCGTCTCGGAGGAGCGCAGTGGCACCTTCTGGACCAGGTAGCCGGGCACGAACATGCCGGTCTTCTGCGTGATCCGCCCGTCGGGCATGATGATCGCGCTGACGCCGCTGGTCACCGGGACGGTGACGGTGCGGCTGTGCTCGACCGCGCGGATCCGGGACATGGCGAGCTGCTGGTAGGTCATCTCGCTGCGGTCGAAGGTCGCGTTGTTGCTCGGTACGGAGATCATCTGCGCGCCGGACGTGACGGTGTCGCGCACGGCCCAGTCGAAGGCCGCCTCGTAGCAGGTGGCCAGGCCCACCTTCGTGCCGTCGATGGTGAACACACCCGGCCTGGTGCCCCGGCTGAAGTCCTGCCGGACCATCGACGTCCAGTTCTTGTTGATCGCCCCGAGCAGGGGGCGCAGCGGAAGGTACTCGCCGAAGGGCTGGATCTGCCGTTTGTCGTACGTCTGGACGGGGCCCTTGGCCGGATCCCACAGGATCTGCTCGTTGAACAGTTCGCCGCCCCGCTCCACGACGCCGCCGACGGAGACCGGCACCGCGACCTCCTTGGCGGCCATGCTGATCACGGCACTCGCGTCGGGGTTGACGAAGGGGTCGATGTCGGAGGAGTTCTCCGGCCAGAGCACGAAGTCCGGCTTGGGGGCCTTGCCCGCCTTCACCGCCTGGGCCAGCCGCTCCGTCTCACGCGCGTGGTAGTCGAGGACCGCGCGCCGCTGGGCGTTGAACTCCAGGCCCGCCCGGGGCACGTTGCCCTGGATGAGGGCGACGGTCGCCGTGCCGGTCTCGGCCTTGTCGCTCACCAGCGGCCGGGCGGCCACCGCGCCCGCCACCGGGACGGCGACGCTCAGCAGGGCCGCGGCCGCGGCCGGACCCCGTACCGCGTCTCCGCGCCTCCTCCGCACCACAAGGCGCACGGCCTCGCACAGACCGAAGCCGCACAGGGCGACCGCGAAGCCCAGCACCGGGGTGCCGCCCACCGCGGCCAGCGGCAGGAACACGCCGTCGGCCTGCCCGAAGGCGATCTTGCCCCAGGGGAAGCCGTGGAACGGTACGCGTGCGCGTACCGCCTCGCCTGCGGTCCACAGGGCCGCCGCCCACAGCGGCCAGAGGGGCAGCCGGGACACGGCCGCGACACCCGCTCCCACCAGCCCGACGAAGACCGCCTCGACGGCGGCGAGCGCCAGCCACGGACCGGGGCCGACCTCCACGCCGGTCCACACCAGCAGCGGCAGCAGGAATCCGAGGCCGAAGAGGTACCCGAGGCCGAGGGCCGCCTTCCAGGTGCGTCCGCGCAGCGCCCCGCCGAAGACCGCGAGGGCGGGCAGGGCCAGCCACCACAGGGGGCGCGGGGGGAAGCTGAGGTAGAGCAGGACGCCGGACAGGGCGGAAGCGGCGGCGGGCACGAGCCGGAGGAGCCTCGCCCTCCGGGGCGCGGGCGCGGGCGCGGTTTGCGGTCGCAGCGGGTCCGACGCGTCGACGGAAGTTGCGGTGACGGTCACTCCGGGAGTGTACGGCCGGTCGTCCTCGCCGTTCCGATCAGGCCGGTCGTCGTCCGCGTGCTGGTCAGGCCGGTCAGGCACGTCCGGAGGACGAGGGGTGCAGGCGGTCCCTGATCACGTGCACCGCCGTCTCGGCGTTGTCGATCGTGATCGTGAACGTATGGCCGTCCCACAGGCGCAGCACGACGCCCTCGCCGCGTCGTACGACGACCGCGGTGCCCTTCTCGGGCCGCCACCGGTATCCCCAGCCGCCCCAGTGGCGCGGGGTGACGTGGGGGGCGAACTCGGCGCCCGCGACATGGGCGAGCGGGATGCGGCGGCGCGGCAGGCCGATGTGCCCGCAGCGCACCTCCAGGCACTCGTGGTCGACCCGCACGGCGACGTGCACGAAGGCGAGGGTGCCGAAGAGGACCAGCAGTCCGGCCGCGATGCAGCCCACGACGGACATCACCAGCGGGGCGACGCCCGAGTTCCAGGCGGAGTCGACGGCCAGCTCGATGCCCAGTGCCATGCAGGCGGCGCCGACGAGCGCCAGCAGCCACTGCATCCGGTTGGTGGCCCGTCCGGTCCACACCTCGGAATGGGAACTGTTCTCGGGGTGGTCCCTCATACCCATGAGGTTACTCAGGTTTCGCTGCCCCGGTAGCGCGTCGCGCAGAGTGACCGGACCGGGCGGCCGTCCGGGACGGACGAGTCCGGTGGCCCGCCCGGGTCAGCGGACGGGGGCGGCCTGCTGGAGGAGGCGGCCTTCCGCGTAGGCCAGGGCCGGGGCGGGCAGGGCGCCCTCCCGTCCGTTCAGCAGCACGGTCACCCGGCCCTCGGTCCCGGCCTCCGGTTCGGGCCGGGCGCCGATCCGGCGCAGCGCCTGCGCGACGACGGCGCCCGCCGAGCCGAGCAGGGCCGGCGGCGGGCCGTCCGGTCGCCGGACCGCGGCCCGGATCCGCTCGGAGACCAGTTCGTAGTGGGTGCAGCCCAGGACGACGGTCGTCACGTCCGCGGGGGTGAGTGCGGCGGCCGCGGCGACGGCCTCGTCGATCGCCGTCTGGTCCGCGTGCTCCACGGCCTCGGCGAGGCCCCAGCAGGGCACCTCGGTGACCGGCACGCCGTCGGCGAAGTCGCGGATGAGGTTCCGCTGGTAGGCGCTGCCGGTGGTGGCGGGCGTCGCCCAGATGGCGACGGGCCCGCCGCCGGCCGCGGCCGGTTTGATCGCCGGCACCGTGCCGATGACCGGCAGGTCCGGTTCCAGGGAGGCGCGCAGGGCGGTGAGCGCGTGCACGGTCGCGGTGTTGCAGCCGACGATCAGGGCGTCCGGGCTGTGCGCGGCGGCGGCCTCGGCGACGGCCAGGGCGCGCTCGGTCAGGTTCTCCGGCGTACGCGCGCCCCACGGCATGCCCGCGGGATCCAGGGAGAGCACGAGTTCCGCGTCGGGGCGCAGCCGCCGTACCGCGGCCGCGGCCGCCAGCAGCCCGATCCCTGAGTCCATGAGCGCGATCTTCACCCGGTCACGATAGTCGATCCCCTCGAACCGGCCGCCCGGGTGGGGCAGACTGCGCGGGTGAGCGTGATCGAGTGGAGTGCCGTCGGATCACTCGCCGCCTGGCTGTGGCTGCTGCTCGGCCAGGGCTTCTTCTGGCGTACGGACGTCAGACTCCCGCCCCGTGAGGACCCGCCGCCCGACGACTGGCCGTCGGTGTGCGTCGTCGTTCCCGCGCGGGACGAGGCCGCCGTCCTGCCGGAGAGCCTGCCCTCCCTGCTCGCCCAGGACTACCCGGGCCGCGCGGAGGTCTTCCTGATCGACGACGGCAGCCACGACGGCACCGGGGAGCTGGCCCGCGAACTGGCTCGGCGCCACGGCGGGCTGCCGCTGACCGTGGCCTCACCGGGTGAGCCGCCCGCCGGCTGGACGGGCAAGCTGTGGGCGGTACGGCACGGCATCGGCCTGGCACGCGCGCATGGCCCCGCCTACCTCCTGCTGACGGACGCCGACATCGCCCATGCGCCGGACAGCCTGCGCGAGCTGGTGGCGGCGGCGCGCACCGGCGGCTTCGACCTCGTCTCGCAGATGGCCCGGCTGCGGGCGGAGAGCCGGTGGGAGCGGCTCGTGGTGCCGGCCTTCGTCTATTTCTTCGCGCAGCTGTACCCGTTCCGCCGGATCGGCCGCCGCGGCGCGCGGACGGCGGCGGCCGCGGGCGGTTGTGTGCTGCTGCGCGCCGAGGCCGCCGAGCGGGCGCGGATCCCGGACGCGATCCGGCAGGCGGTGATCGACGACGTGGCCCTCGCCCGGGCCGTCAAGGCGGGCGGCGGCCACATCTGGCTGGGACTGGCCGAGCGGGTGGACAGTGTGCGCCCCTATCCGCGGCTGCGTGACCTGTGGCGGATGGTCTCGCGCAGCGCCTACGCGCAGCTGCGCCACAACCCGCTGCTGCTGCTCGGCACGGTCGCCGGGCTGGCGCTGGTGTACCTGGTGCCGCCGGTGGCCCTGGCCGTGGGCCTGGCGGCGGGCGACGCGGTGACGGCGCTCCCCGGCGGTGCGGCCTGGCTGGTGATGACGGCGACGTACGTCCCGATGCTCCGTCACTACCGGCAGCGGTTGTGGCGCGCTCCCCTGCTGCCGTTCACCGCGTTCCTCTATCTGCTGATGACGGTCGACTCGGCGGTGCAGCACTACCGGGGCCGCGGTGCGGCCTGGAAGGGCCGCACGTACGCGCGTCCGGACGCCGTGTCCGACGAGGGGTGAGCCGACGCCCGTTCACTTGCGGCCGGGGGTCCAGTTCATGCCCCAGCCGTAGGCGCGGTCGATAGTCCGCTGCGGGCTCACCCCGCGTTCGGTCACCAGGTAGCGGGCCTCCCGCTGGACCACGAGGTCGCCGCCATTGTTGGTGATCAGGGCGAGGGCGCACACCGTCGAGGGCACCGTGCACTCGTCGAGGGAGAAGTCGACGGGGGCGCCGTGCTGCGGCTGGAGGGTGACCGTGGCGTGCAGGTCGGCGAACGAGCGGGCACCCTCGTAGATGGTCACGAAGACGAGGATGCGGCGGAAGTCGCCGCTGCGGTCGAGGTTGATGGTGAGGTTCTCACCGTCGGCGGCGGCGCCGGTGCGATCGTCGCCGTCGAGGTGGATGTACGGCGGCCGGTGCAGCGCGCCGAAGGCGTTACCGAGGGCCTGGACGACGCCCTTGCGGCCGTCCGACAGCTCGTAGAGGGCGCACAGGTCGAGGTCGAGGTCCCTGTGCATGGCGACCGCCCGGCCGCGCTTGCCGCCCCAGCCGGAGAACTGTTTGCGCACCTGCCAGTTGAGGTTCACGCGCATGGCGCCCCCGGTTCCGCCCTGCTTGGCCAGCGACACCGAGGGGGCCGCCTTGGTGAGCGTCACCTTGCTCAGGCGGACCGGGGCGGCAGCGGGCGCGGGCGTGACAGGCGCGGGTGCGGGGGATGCGGGCATCGCGGGCGCGGGAGTGCCGGAGGCGGGCAGGGTGACCGGGTCCGCGGCCGGTGGCGGCAGGGGAACCGGCGGGCCGACCGGCGGCGGGAGCGTGGCCGGGAAGGGGGCCGGCGCGGGCGGCGGCG
Organism: Streptomyces sp. NBC_01788; assembly: GCF_035917575.1. GTDB lineage: Bacteria > Actinomycetota > Actinomycetes > Streptomycetales > Streptomycetaceae > Streptomyces. The sequence continues at coordinate 1,089,287 of NZ_CP109090.1, forward strand.
CCATGACGGGTGCCCGCGGGGCCGGCGCCGGGGGCGGCGGCGTGTGCTGGGGCTCGTCCACGGTGATGCCGAAGTCCGTGGCCAGGCCCTCGAGTCCGCTGCCGTAGCCCTGCCCCACGGCCCGGAACTTCCAGGCGCCCTGGCGGCGGTAGAACTCACCGAGCACGAACGCGGTCTCCACGGTCGCGCCGGTGCTGTCGAACCGCGCGGCCACCGTCCCCACGGCGGCGTCCCGTACCTCGACGTGGAGGCCGGGCACCTGTCCGAAGGTGCCGCCGTCCGCGGAGGCGGCGAGCACCACCTTCTCGATCGAGGGCTCCACGCGCGCGAGGTCGACGAGCAGGGTGTCGGTCACCTGGTCGCCGAGGGTGTCCTTGCCCTCGTGCCGGACCGCGCCGGAGGGGTGGGCCGGCTGGTTGTAGAAGACAAAGTCCGCGTCGGACCGCACCTTTCCGCCCGCCAGCAGCAGCGCCGAGACGTCCGCGTCGGGAACGCCCGGACCGCGGCGCCAGCCCACCTCGACGCGCAGGGCGGTGGCGGGCACCGGCGTGTTCGACCCCTTCGGCATGGACATCCTTCGCCCCCATCACGTGTCGGACAGGCCGTGCCCGGCAGTCCGTCGGCTCGCTACCCGACCAACCTAGTCCCGGTCCCGCCGAACTCCCATGACAAGGACCGGAACACGCTGGCCGACCGCCGGTAACCCGGCCTCAAGATCGGCCCATACACCATTCAGGCATCGCCTGATGCCCCTTTTTAGCCAAGTTCGCTCAGATTGGCGACCTCACGTCACCGCCGACACGGAAAACAACCCTCTTATCGGTCTCCCCAACCAGCACATCGTGGGCTTTACTTATGGCCATGACCTCCCCCCGCTCCAGTTATGGCGGCGGCTACTACTCCGCCTCCTTCCCGGACACTCCGATCTACGACTCGCTCGTGGCCGAGCGAGGTACCCCGCAGATCGCTCCCATCCGTGTTCCGGCCCCGTACGACACGGGGAGCCACCTGAGCCCGGGCAGCCAGATGAGCACCGGCAGCCACCTGCCCGCGCTGCCCTCGGCGCTGCCCGCCCTCCCGGCGGCCCCGTCCCAGCCCTCCTACGGCTACCCGCAGGCGGCGCAGCCCGTTCCACCGCAGCCGGCGCCCACGGCCTACATCCCGCAACAGGCCTCCGCGCCACGCGGGTACCCCGGCCCGCAGCAGCCGCAGCCACCGCGCCCGATGGCGAACGGCACCGGCTACGAGGCCATGCGTCCCGCCACCCCGCGGCCCGCCCCGGCGCCCTACCAGGACCCGTACGGGAACCAGCAGTACCGCGGCTACTGATCCGTTCCCCGTTGTCCGTGCCTCCTGTCAGGATGAGGTCATGGGGAACGCGGAACTGCACGCGCTGCACATCCACCCGGTCAAGGCGCTGCGAGCCGTCACGCTCGCGGAAGCCGTCGTCCAGCCCTGGGGGCTGTCCGGGGACCGGCGCTGGGCGCTGATCGACGACGGGGGAAAGGTCGTCACGCAACGCCAGCAGCCACACCTCGCGTTGGCCGCCGCCGAGCCCGAGCCCGACGGCGGTCTGCGTCTTTCCGCGCCCGGACGGGCCCCGGTCACGGTCGCCGTCCCCCAACCGGGCGAGACGGTGACCGTGGACATCTTCGGCGAGAAGGTGGAGGCAGTCCCGGCGGACGAGGCCGCCCACGCCTGGTGCGGCGCCCTCGCCGGGGACGGAGTCCGCCTGGTCCACCTGGACGACCCCGCCACGCGCCGGCCCGTCGACCCGGACTACGCCCTGCCGGGCGAGACGGTGAGCTTCGCCGACGCCTTCCCGCTGCTGCTCACCGCGGTCTCCTCCCTGGCCTCCCTCAACTCCCTGATCGCCGAGGGGGATCACGCCGCCGAGGGCCCGCTCCCCATGAACCGCTTCCGGCCCAACGTGGTGGTGGCAGGGACCCCCGCCTGGGCCGAGGACGACTGGACGCGCATCGCGATCGGAGAGGTCGCCTTCCGGGTCGTCAAGATGTGCGGCCGCTGCGTGGTGACCACCACCGACCAGGACACCGGCGTCCGCGGCAAGGAGCCGCTGCGCACCCTCGGCCGCCACCGCCGCTTCGGCGGCGAGCTGATCTTCGGCCAGAACCTGGTGCCCGAGTCCACCGGCACCATCCGGCTCGGCGACCCGGTCACCGTCCTCGAATGACCACCGGCCGCGGGCGGGAACCCGGGAGCGGGGCCCGGTCGTTGGGCTTTCGTGAGGAAGGGATGAGATCCACCGGCTCGAGGTGATTTCCCTCTCTCTTCGGCCGACGAGGGGGCGAACGGTTCCGTCCGGAGTTATCACGGACCGGAGTCGTCGCGGAGGGGAAGGGGGGTGCGACAACGGTGCGAGCGATTGCCGGACTCTGGCGCTGGCGGCACAACCCGCTGCGGCGCGGGACGGATCTCGCCGAGGCCTGGGTGGCCCTGGTCGCGCTGCTGCTCGTCCTCGTCGCCGCCCCCGTGGTCGGCTGCGTCGTCGGATTCCTCGCCCAGGACGCCCTTCAGCAGTCCGTCCGCGAACAGGGCAGCTCCCGGCACCCGGTGACGGCCAGGGTGGTGCAGAGGCTGAACCGGCTCGATCCGGATCCGGAGATCACCACGGGACGGGACCCGCGCAGCCGCGTCCTCGCCGACTGGACGGCCCCGGACGGCACCCGCCGGCACGGCCCGGTCACGACGACCCTGAGATCCCCCCGCCCCGGCGACCACTTCACGCTGTGGACGGACGAGCACGGCCGGACGGTGACCCGCCCCCTGGACTCCACGACGGCCACGACCCATGCCGTGCTGGCCGGCTGCGGCGCAGGCATGCTGACCGCACTCCTGGTGGAGGGGATACGCCGGCTGATCGTCTGGCGCCTGGACCGCCGGCGGGACGCGCTCTGGGACCAGGCCTGGGACCGCGCGGGCCCGGACTGGGGGCGTACCGGCACCGGCAGCTGACGGCCTTTGGGCTCTGGTCAACCGAGCGTCCGCGCGCACGCTACGGTGGACCGGCCGACGCACTCGGCATCAACCAACCCGCGTACCACGAGGTGGGGGCTCAGCAGCGCCATGGCACAGGGCACGGTCCAGGTGACGCACACCGGTACATCGCGGTGGCGGCGCCGCACGGGTGAGTACGCATCGCTCGCCGCCGCCCTGGAGGCCGCGGCCGACGGTGACGTGCTCACCGTCGCCCCGGGCACCTACCGGGAGAACCTCGTCGTACAGCGGGCGGTGACCCTGCGCGGCCCCGAGGGCGCCCCGGGCTCGGTGCGCATCGCCCCCACGGAGGGGGTACCGCTGACCGTGCGCGCCTCCGCGGTGGTCCAGGACCTGCACGTCGAGGGCCAGGACTCCACCGCGCCCGCCCTGTTGGTGGAGGAGGGCGCGCCGGAACTCAGGGACGTGCGGATCGTGACCCGGTCCGCGGCCGGCATCGAGGTGCGCGGCGGCGCCCGGCCCACCGTGCGCCGCTGCTCGGTCGACAATCCGGCCGGCATCGGCATCGCCGTACTCGACGGCGCCGGTGGGGTGTTCGAGGAGTGCGAGGTCGTCGCGGCCGGGCAGTCGGGCGTGACGGTCCGCGGAGGCGCCCACCCCCGGCTGGAGAACTGCCGTGTCCACCACGTCTCCGGCGCGGGCCTGACCGCGACGGGCGACAACTCAGCCCTGGAGGCGGTGGGTTGCGAGGTCTACGAAGTCCGGGGCAGCGGTGTCCAGATCACCGGCCGCGCCACCGCGCACCTCACCGACTGCGATGTGCACCGCACCGCCGGGGACGGCATCACGCTCGACACCGACGCCGTGCTGACCCTGGCCGACTGCCGCATCCACGACATCCCGGAGAACGCGGTGGACCTGCGTTCCCGCTCCGTGCTCACCCTGACCCGGACGACAGTGCGTCAGTTCGGTCGCAACGGCCTCTCGGTGTGGGACCCGGGCACGCGCGTGGACGCCAACCAGTGCGAGATCTTCGACAGCACCGGCGACTACCCGGCGGTGTGGATCAGCGACGGCGCCACCGCGGTGCTCGACTCCTGCCGGGTGCACGACGTGCCCGACGCGCTGTTCGTGCTGGACCGCGGCTCCCGCGCGGACGTCGTCGACAGCGACCTGTCGCAGGTGCGCAACACGGCGGTGTCGGTGAGCGACGGCGCCACCGCGCAGCTCGACGACTGCCGGATCAAGGACGCGGCCACGGGTGCCTGGTTCCGCGACCACGGCAGCGGCGGCACCCTCAACAACTGCACCCTGGACGACATCCAGACCGGAGTGATCGTCACCAAGGGCGCCGACCCGACCATCGAGCGGTGCACGGTCGCCTCCCCCGCCGAGGCCGGTTTCTACGTCTCCGCCGGGGGGCGCGGCAGTTTCCTGGACTGCCGGGTGACGGGCAGCGGCGGCTACGGCTTCCATGTGATCGACGGCTGTCGTACGACGCTCAGGAAGTGCCGTACGGAGCGATGCGCCCGCGGCGGTTACGAGTTCGCGGACGGCGGGCCGGACACCGGGAACGGTTCGGGCCCCGTGGTCGAGGACTGCACCAGCGACGAGAGCGGCGGCGTACGCCCACCGACTGCCCGGGAGACGGCTGTGCAGACCGCGCTCCCGACCGCCGGTCTGCTGGGCGCGATCCCCGGACAGCGCGCCACCGAGCAGGAGCCGCTGGTGGCCGCCGCCGAACCGGAGGCGTCCGCGCGGACGGCGAAGGACGTCCTCGGCGAACTCGACACACTGGTCGGCCTGGACAGCGTCAAGCGGGAGGTGCGCGCCCTGACCGACATGATCGAGGTGGGCAGGCGCCGTCAGCAGGCCGGTCTGAAGGCCGCCTCGGTCAAGCGTCATCTGGTCTTCACCGGCTCCCCCGGCACCGGCAAGACCACGGTCGCCCGGCTGTACGGCGAGATCCTGGCCTCCCTCGGTGTCCTGGAGAAGGGCCATCTGGTGGAGGTGTCCCGCGTCGACCTGGTCGGCGAGCACATCGGCTCCACCGCGATCCGCACCCAGGAGGCCTTCGAACGGGCCCGTGGCGGCGTGCTGTTCATCGACGAGGCGTACGCGCTCTCCCCGGAGGACGCCGGGCGCGACTTCGGCAAGGAGGCCATCGACACGCTGGTGAAGCTGATGGAGGACCAGCGGGACGCGGTGGTGGTGATCGTCGCCGGCTACACGGCGGAGATGGAGCGCTTCCTGTCCGTCAACCCGGGTGTGGCCTCCCGTTTCTCCCGCACCATCACCTTCAGCGACTACGGCCCCGACGAACTGCTGAGGATTGTGGAGCAGCAGGCGGAGGAGCACGAGTACCGACTGGCCCCGGACACGGCCGAGGCCCTCCTGGCGTACTTCTCCGCGATCCCCAAGGGACCCGCGTTCGGCAACGGCCGTACGGCGCGGCAGACCTTCGAGGCGATGGTGGAGCGGCACGCCGGGCGGGTCGCCCAGCTCGCCGAGCCGAGCACGGACGATCTGACGCTCCTCTACGCCGAGGACCTGCCCGCGCTGCCCTGAGAGGCGGGATCGTCGGGTGGCTCGGGGCCGTTGTGCGGTTCTCCGGCCGGGACGTCGGGCTGCCCGTCGCGGGGTGCCGGCAGGTCCGGGCGCAGCCGGGCGAGCAGCCACCGGCGTTCCTCGTCGAAGGCCGGGTCCGCCTGGTAGTCGGAGTGGCCCAGGATCGGGGCGGGCAGCGGATGGCGTGCGGTGCGGCCGTAGGCGAGCGGGTCCTTGAGCGGGGCGCGGTCCACCTCGGGGCCGCAGTCGCCGGGCAGCTGGACGGGGCCGCCGATGGGGTCGGTGAGCCGGTACAGGTTGCGCCAGCAGTCCACGTCCCGGTGCAGGGCGCCGAGCGCGGCCGGGCCGAAGTGGGCCGGGAACCAGCGGCCGTAGAGCCGTTCCAGCGGGGATCCGTAGGTCAGCAGGGCGACCCGCTTGCGGACCGGCGGGGTGAGCTGCCAGGCCGCGGCGGCGGCCAGCACACTGCCCTGGGAGTGCCCGGACAGCACAAGGCGTCCGCCGCTGGCCCGGATCCAGGTCGCCATCCGCCAGGTGAGGTCGGGTACGGCTCGTTCGGCGTAGCAGGGCGGGGCGAAGGGGTGGGCGGCGCGCGGCCAGAAGGTGCCGACGTCCCACAGGATGCCGATGGTGCGCCGGGCTGAGGGGTCCTTGTAGGCGCGCCGGCCCCAGGTGACGAAGAGTATGAAGCCCAGTCCGATGAGCCAGGAGCCCAGTGCCTCCGCGGTCTGGGCCGCGCCGTGCAGGACGGGGTGGGTTCCCGCCGCGGCCCCGGCCGGTGTCCGGTCGGTGCCGAGGGCGCCGACGAGTGCGCCGGCGCCGAGGAGGAGGGTGACGGCGGAGGTGGCTCCGACCAGGAGGGGCCCGTCGTCGGTGAGGGTGGCCATCGCGCGGGTGCGGGCGATCCGGCGGGTGCGCTCGGGGTCGGACGGTTCGCCGGGGTGGTCGCGTTCCACCGTGGGGCGCTCGGCGCGGGCCAGCCGCCGGGCGCGCAGGGCCGGCCGGCCGCAGAGTGCCAGCAGCACGACGAGCAGCGGCGGGATGACGGATGCCTGCCAGGTGAGCAGGACCGGCGGGCCCGGGATCGAGGCGCCGGTGCCGTCCAGCCAGTCGGCCACGCGCTGGCAGACCCCGCCGGACATCACGCCGCCGAGCGCGCAGGCCAGCATCGCGACCGCGGGTCCGCCCAGGCCCCGGAGCGCGGCCCGGGGCTCGGGCCGGGTGCGGTACAGGACGTGGGCGACGACGGCGAGGGCGACGACCAGGAGGCCCTGGCCCAGTGCGATGCCGCCGAAGGCGGTGTCGCCCGCCAGCCGGCCGGCCGACTCCCAGCCGGGGCGCGACCATCCGGCGTACACCGCGGTGAGCAGGAGCAGCAGGAGGGCGCCGAGCGGCAGCCGCCGGACGAGGTGGCGGTCCAGTTGCCGGTCGAGCAGGTGCTCGGTGCGGCCGCGGCGGCAGACGACCCAGATCACGGCGGCGGACCAGACGAGCAGTGCGGTGAGCAGGAGCCGGCCCGCCATGTCGAGGGCCCCGTCGCCGCCGGGGCCGCGGTCGAGCGCCGCCGTGGGCACGGCGATCGTCGCGGCCACCGTCAGCAGGCCCGCGGCGGTGTGCGCGGCACGCAGCCGGGCCACCAGGCGACGCCCGTACCAGAAGCCGGGGCGGCTCAGGGATCCGCTGCCGGTGCCGTCCTCCGGCTCCGGGTCGCGGGAGATCGGCTGGGTGGACTCGTAGGCGCTCCAGGTGCGGTGCGCCAGGTACCACAGGAGCCCGGTGAGCGCGGCGGGCACCAGGGCGGCCAGGGCGAGGCGGCGGCCGGGCGTGCTCCACCAGCCGCCGGCCGCGGGCGACAGGAAGCCCAGCCAGGAGTGCCGTGCGGCACACGCGTGCGTGCCCGCGCACTGCCAGGCCGTGAGGTCGAGGGCGACCTCGCAGGCGGCGGCGACGAGCAGCACCGTCAGGGTCAGGCCCGCCAGCCGCACCAGCAGTCCGTACAGGCTCACCACGCGTGGGCGGCCCGGTGCGCCGGGGCGCATCCAGTGGGCGAGGTTGACGACCATGAACGGCAGCAGCAACAGCCACAGGGCGCGGGCGCCGTTGCCGGAGGTGAGGTTGCACCAGACGTACGCCTCGGGCACCGGTGTGCCAGGGCGCTCACGCTGCTCCCGCGAACGGTTCTCGGCGTCGACGTCCTCGGCGCGCCGGAAGACGGCCGCGGTGTCGTCGCCGGTGATCCGCACCGTGCGCGGGGCGTCGAGCATCTTCTCGGGCGTGGTGCCGCCGACGCCGTGGACCAGGAGCTCCAGGGCGCATCCGGTCGGCTCGCCGGGTGCGGTGGGGGCGTCCGGCCCGGCGGTCTCCGGGTGCCGCTGCGCACGTTCCACTGTTCGCACTTCTCCCCTGACGCGTCCGTCGGTCCGTGTCCGTGCGGACACCAGGATCGCCTCACGCGGCACACGGCACACCCCTCGTCACCGAATCTCCCCGATCCGGGTGACGGGAGCCGCGCACGGGGGCGAAGGCGGCATGTGCGCGTGGGTCGGGTGCCGACGCGGTGGGAACCGCCCCATGACAGGATGGGACGTCCACGCCCCGGAGGGCATGACGGTCCTTCTCGTCGCCGGCGGGTGAGCGGGGCGGGTCGGACGGCTTGAGGCGAAAGGAACCGGAGCACACGTGAGTGAGAATCAGAACCTCCTCGCGGAGCAGCGGCGCGCCCTGATCCTGGACGAGGTCCGGCGCCGCGGCGGTGTCCGGGTGAACGAGCTGACCCGGAAGCTCGGCGTGTCCGACATGACGGTGCGCCGCGACCTGGACGCGCTGGCCCGGCAGGGTGTGCTGGAGAAGGTGCACGGCGGCGCGGTCCCAGTGGTCGAGGCCAGTACGCACGAGCCGGGTTTCGAGGCCAAGTCGGGTCTGGAGCTGACGGCCAAGGAAGACATCGCACGGGCGGCGGCCCGGCTGGTCGCGCCGGGCACGGCGATCGCCCTCTCGGGCGGTACGACGACGTACGCGCTGGCCCAGCACCTGCTCGACGTGCCGGATCTGACCGTGGTCACCAACTCGGTCCGGGTCGCCGACGTCTTCCACTCGGCGCAGCGCACCTCCGGTCAGCGGCAGGGCGCGGCGACGGTCGTGCTGACCGGCGGGGTGCGCACGCCGTCCGACTCGCTGGTGGGCCCGGTGGCCGACCAGGCGATCGCCGCGCTCCACTTCGACGTGCTGTTCCTGGGTGTGCACGGGATATCGGCCGAGGCGGGCCTGTCCACGCCGAACCTGGCGGAGGCCGAGACCAACCGGCGTCTTGTGCAGTCGGCGCGCCGGGTGGTGGTGGTCGCCGATCACACCAAGTGGGGTGTGGTGGGCCTGAGTTCCTTCGCCGCGCTGGACCGGATCGACACACTGGTGACGGACGCGGGGCTGCCCGCGGAGGCACGCGCCGAGATCGCGGAGCACCTGCGGCTGGTGGTGGCGGGCGAGCCCGAGGACGAGACCGACATCTGAGGGCCCGTCGTCGAGAGCCGCCTCAGCCCGGCCACACCCCGGTCGTCAGGAACGACTCCAGCGTCCGCGTGTACGGGGCGCTGTCGAGGCCCTGTTCGGCCAGCCAGGCGTCGGAGTAGTACTTGTCGAGGTAGCGGTCGCCCGGGTCGCACAGGAGGGTCACCACGCTGCCCCGACGGCCCTGCTGGAGCATCTCGGCGACGATCTTCAGGGCGCTCCACAGGCCGGTCCCGGTGGAGCCGCCCGCCTTGCGGCCGATGGCCCCCTCCAGGGCGCGTACGGCGGCCACGGCGGCGGCGTCCGGCACCTTCATCATGCGGTCGACGGCCCCGGGTACGAAGCTCGGTTCCATGCGCGGACGCCCGATGCCCTCGATGCGCGAGCCGCTGTCGCAGGTGACGTCCGGATTGCCGGTGGTCCAGCCCTCGAAGAAGCACGAGTTGTCGGGGTCGGCGACGCAGATACGGGTGTCGTACTGCATGTAGTGGACGTAGCGAGCGATGGTCGCGGAGGTGCCGCCGGTGCCCGCGGTGGCGACGATCCACGCCGGCTCCGGGAAGCGCTCCAACTCGAGCTGCCGGAAGATGGATTCGGCGATGTTGTTGTTGCCGCGCCAGTCCGTGGCGCGCTCGGCGTAGGTGAACTGGTCCATGTAGTGGCCTCCGGTCTCGGCCGCGAGGGCGGCGGAGGCCTCGTACATGGTGCGCGGGTCGTCCACGAAGTGGCACCGCCCGCCGTGGAACTCGATCAGGCGGCACTTCTCCGCGCTGGTCGTGCGCGGCATGACCGCGATGAAAGGCACGCCGATCAACTTCGCGAAGTACGCCTCCGAGACGGCCGTCGAGCCGCTGGAGGCCTCGATGACCGGGCGGCCCGGGCGGATCCAGCCATTGCACAGGCCGTACAGGAACAGCGACCGCGCCAGCCGGTGCTTGAGGCTGCCGGTCGGGTGCGTCGACTCGTCCTTCAGGTACAGGTCGATGCCCCACGCCTCGGGCAGCGGGAAGCGCAGCAGATGGGTGTCGGCCGAGCGGTTGGCGTCGGCCTGCACCTTGCGGACGGCTTCTTTCAGCCAGTCCCGGTAGCCGCTGTCGCTGCGGTCGACGTCGAGGGTGTCGCCGGTCCTGTGCTGCTCGGTAGTGCTCACGGCGGGGCTCCTTACGCTGTGCGCCGACGGCGTCGCGCGCGGCCGGACGCCCTCGATGATAGACACCTTCAACACGCTTCTCACCTGCATAAACGCACCTTTGAGCGGCTCAAGGAGACGCTTGGGAGCGCCTCTCGCCCGAGCTGGCCGACGACAAGGGGGCGCACGGGCCGGGGGCGCATGCGCGCGAGTGCTCCGGGTGCCGCCCGCGAGCGCTCCCCGCGCACTGGTGCTGCGTGCCGAAGGCGTGCAGACTGCACCGCGGCGGGACAAAGGGCCCGACGGGGCACAGCAATCTGGAACGAGCCGGGCCGGCTCGTGGACCGGGCGGAACGGGAGCCGGCGACAGGCACGAAGGCGACACGCACGAAGGGGCGGGGAGATGGCCGAACCGGAGTTCACGGCCACGGGCGTACGGATCGACAAGCGGCTGCGCTCACTCACCCGGGCCGGACGGGTCCGGATCCGGGACGGCAGGCTGGAGCTGCTGACCAGCTACGGCAGCGAGATCGACAGCGCGCCGGTGCAGTCGGTGCGCGCGTCCCAGCCCTGGTACGCCCCGGACGACCGGGCGCTGGCCGACCTGGGCGGCAACCGGTACCTGCTGACCCTGGGCGAGCACGACCCCGCACCGGGCGAACCGGGGCCGCCTGCGGCCCGCCGGTTCGTCGAGGCCGTCCGCCGGGCGGCGGGGCGCGGCGGCTGAGCAAGGCGAGTTGCGTGACATCACCCCGTGGGTCACGCTGGTCTCACGTCACTCAGGGTTTACCGGCGATAACGCTGCGAACCAGCCCGCCGGTCAGACAGCAGGCGGCAATGTCACGCAGGCGTCCTGCTGCATCCGAAACGTCGTGTTCTTCCGGACCTCAACGTCGGGGAGTCGCAGCCGTGATCAGTCACCCAAGCAGGCACTGCACGGTGGAGCTCCAAGCCCTGCCGTCGCGGATCGGCCAGGTCCGCAGAATCGTATCGGCGCATCTGCGCTACTGGCATCTTGACGCTCTGATAGACCGGGCCGCGCTCGGTGTGACGGAGCTGTTGACCAACGTCCACCAGCACGCCCGGCCCGACAAGCTGTGCACCGTGGAGCTCGAACTGCTACTCGAGCGGCTCACGGTGTCCGTGCGCGACCACGACCCACGTCTTCCCGTGGTGGAGGAGATGGGCGACATCGCGCCGCTGGCCACCGAAGGGCGGGGGCTGGCGATGGTGGCCGCGATGAGCGAGAGCTGGGGCGCGCGGCCGGAGGGCGAGCAGGGGAAGGTCGTCTGGTTCATCCTGCCGACCGCCGCCCCTTCGATCGCGGTGCCGGCCCGGGTGCCGGCGCTCGTGACCGGGGAGCACTCCTCGCGCCGCCTGGCCGAAGCCGCCTCCGCGCTCGACGGCATACGGCCCGTCCGGCCCGTCCACGCCCCGGCCGGATCGGCCGTGGTCGGCTGACCACGTCCACATCCGCATCCCCGCCGTCGCCCGAACGGGCGACAGCGGGAGCGCTGGTGCCGGGACCGTGACGGCTGACGGCCCGCGGACGGCGACCGGACCGTGACCGGACCGCGGACCTATAACCGTGACCGGACCACGGGCCACGACCGCGACCGGACCGCGGGCCATGACCGCGACACAGGCCGTGACCAGGCTCCGGACCGAGACCGGGACGCGGCCGAGACCGGGACGCGGCCGAGACCGGGACGCGGCCGAGACCGGGACGCGGCCGAGATCGGGACGCGGGCCATGACCGCGCCACGGACCGAGACCGCACCCCAGGCCAAAACCGGCCCCCGGGCCGAGACCGGGACGCGGCCGTGACCGGACCGCGGACCGAAACCGCGACGCGGCCGAGACCGGACCGCGCACCGAGACCGGCCCCCGGACCGAGACCGGGACGCGGCCGTGACCGGACCGCGCACCGAGACCGCGCCACGGGCCGAGACCGGACCGTGGACCGAAACCGGGACGCGGACCGGGACCAGGACACGGCCGTGACCGGATCGCGGACCCTGACCGGGCCCCGGACCATAAACGCGGCGCGGGCCGGTCACGGTCACGGGGTCGCTGCCCGGTGGTGTGGTCGGAGTCCTGCGGTGGACGCCGGGGGCACGGTGGCACCGGTCCCGGCGCTCACTCGGTGGCGACGGCCCGTAGCACGTCCAGCCGGGCCGCGCGCCGGGCCGGGCGCAGACCGGCGAGCCCGCCCGCCGCGATCCCCACCAGTGCCACGACGAGCAGTTGCGTCGGCGGTACGGCGAAGGCGAACGCGGTGCCGCTCTCGCCGTCCGACGCCTTCACCAGGACCCAGCCGAGGAAGGCGCCCAGGGCAAGCCCGCCCGCCGTGCCGAACGCGGCGACCAGGACCGATTCCCAGCGGACCATGGCCCGCAGCTGGGACCGGGTCTGGCCGACGGCCCTGAGCAGACCGAGTTCGCGGGTCCGCTCGTGAATCGCCAGGGTGAGGGTGTTGGCGATGCCGAGGAGCGCGATGAACACCGCGAGGGCGAGCAGCGCGTAGACCAGCGTCAGCATCATGTCGATCGCGCCCGCCGAGGACCGCGCGTACTCGTCCCGGGTCTGCACCTGCGGGTCGCCGTACCGGGCGGCGACCCGTTCGACGGCCGCCTTGCCCGCCTCCGCGCTCACACCGGACCGGAGGGAGACGGCGACGAGCCTGTCGGAGTCCTGGGTACGGTGCGGGGCCCAGGCGGAGTGGCTGACGACGTAGTCGCCGGCGAGTTCGGACCGGCCGTAGACCGCGCGGACGGTGAACGTCTCCGTGGTGCCGTCGGTGAAGGTGAGCCGTGTCCGGTCCCCCGTCTTCAGGCCCCGCCGCCCGGCCTCGTCACGGGTGATGGCGATGCCGTCGGCGCCCAGGCCGTTCAGGGAGCCGCGCACGGTTCCGAGGTCGAAGGTGCGGGCGAGCGCGGCCGGGTCGGTGACGGTCAGGGCCCGCCCCTCGCCGTCGACCTTGGCGACACCCCGGCCGAGTCCGACGGCCGTGTCCACCTCCGGCAGCCGCTGGATCGCCCCGGCCAGCCGGGTGCTCAGGCCGCTGCCGCCGGCCCCGAAGGAGGGGGTGCTCACGGCGAGGTCGCCCGCGAAGGACCGGGAGACGGTCTGGTCCATGGTGGCCTTGAGTGAGGCGCCGAAGACCGTGAACAGCGACACCACGGCCACCCCGATCATCAGCGCGCTCGCGGTGGCCGCGGTGCGTCTCGGGTTGCGCAGCGCGTTGCGCCGGGCCAGAGCACCGGTGACGCCGCGCAGCCGGCCGAGGGGGCTGCCGAGCAGGCGTACGGCGGTGGAGGAGGCGACCGGGCCGAGCACCACGAAGGCGGCCAGGGCGAGGACGGCGCCGACTCCGGCCGCCCATATGGACGGGGAGACCAGGACTCCGGCGAGGGTCACCGCGACGGCCGTCGCGGCGAGGACCGCTCCCGCCACGGCGCGCGGGCGGGAGGCGCCGGAGGTGTCGACGGCCGTCTCGCGCAACGCGGCCATGGGTGCGGTGCGGCCGGCCCGTACGGCGGGCGTCAGCGCGGAGCCGAGGCAGACCACGACACCGACCACCAGCGGCAGTGCCATGGACAGCGGCCGGACGACCAGGCTGCCCTGCGGGAAGGGGAATCCGATCGCCGGGAACAGCGCCTGAAGCCCGGCGGCGATGCCGATGCCGCCCGCCAGCCCGGCGGCGGACGCGGTCAGCGCGACGGCGCTCGCCTCGACGAGGGTGGCGGCGGTGACCTGACGGCGGGAGGCGCCCAGCGCGCGCAGCAGCGCGTTCTCGCGGGTGCGCTGGGCCACGACGATCGCGAACGTGTTGTGGATGGAGAAGGTCGCCACCAGCAGCGCGACGCCGGAGAACACCAGCAGGAACGTGGTGAAGACGGTCAGGAACTGGCTGGAGACCATGTCGGTGTTCTCCTGCGCGGCCGCCTGTCCGGTGAGCGCCTCGATGCCCTTGGGCAGCACGGGAGTCAGCCTCCGCACCAGCTCGGCCTGGCTCACCCCGGGCCCGGCCCGCACCTGGATGCTCGCCGCCTCACCGGGCCGTGCGGTCAGGTACTTCTCGGCGTCGGCCCGGGTCAGCCCGGTGAAGGTCACCTGCGCCATGCCGTCCTCGCCGCCGAAGGTCGCGAGGCCCACGATCGTCACCCTGACCGGGTCGGGGGTGCGCAGGGTCGTGGTGTCGCCGATCCGCAGGCCGCCCTTCTTCGCGGCGCCGCGGTTGACGACGGCCTCGCCCGGCTTCGCGGGGGCGCGTCCCTCGGCGAGCCGGTACGGGTTGAGTTCCGGGTCGGTGATCCAGTTACCGGCGAGGGTGGGCGGCCCCTGGCCGCCGATGGGCTCGCCGCCGCGGCCGAGGAGCTGGCCCGCGCCCTGGATGTCCGGGGTGGCGGCCGCGACTCCGGGGAGCCGCTCGATGGTCCTCACCAGCTCGGTGTCCACCGGCCGGCGTACGCCCTGGCCCTCGCCGGGCGCGGTGATGACGTCGGCGCTGCGGACGACGGCGTCCGTGCCGTCCGTCGCCTTGCCGAACATGGAGTCGAAGCTGGCGCGCAGGGTGTCCCCCATGACCAGGGTCCCGGCCAGGAAGGCGACGCCGAGGAGGACGGCGAGGAAGGTGCCGGCGAAGCGCCGCCTGTGGGCCCGCAGGGAGGAGAGGCTCAGACGGAGGGAGGCGTTCATGCGCGCACCTCGAAGGCCTTCATACGGTCCAGGACCCGGTCGGCGGTCGGGGACGCCATACGGTCGACCAGGCGTCCGTCGGCGAGGAAGAGCACCTCGTCGGCGTGGGCGGCGGCGACCGGGTCGTGGGTGACCATGACGACCGTTCGGTCCATCTGCCGCACCGCGCGGCCGAGCAGGCCGAGCACCTCCTGGCCGGAGCGTGAGTCGAGGTTGCCGGTGGGCTCGTCGGCGAAGACCACGTCCGGGCGGGCGGCGAACGCGCGGGCCACCGCGACGCGTTGCTGCTGTCCGCCGGAGAGTTCGGCGGGCCGGTGGTGCAGGCGGTCGCGGAGGCCGACGACCTCGACGAGCGCGTCGATCCACTCGGGGTCGCCCCGTCGGCCCGCCAGGTCGAGCGGCAGCGTGATGTTCTCGGCGACGGTCAGGGTCGGCACCAGGTTGAACGCCTGGAAGACGAAGCCGATGCGGTCGCGGCGCAGCAGGGTCAGCCGGCGGTCGTCGAGGCCGGCCAGTTCGGTGTCGCCGATGTACGCGCTGCCGGAGGTGAGCGTGTCGAGCCCGGCCGCGCAGTGCATCAGCGTGGATTTGCCGGAGCCCGAGGGGCCCATGATCGCGGTGAAGCGCCCGGCGGGGAAGCCGACGCTCACGCCGTCCAGGGCGCGTACGGCGGTCTCGCCGGCGCCGTGGACCTTCACGGCGTCGACGACCCGCGCGGCCGTCCCGGTGGCGGACGTGATGGTGGAGGAGGCGGTGGAGGCGGGCGTGGTGGTCACCGGGCACCGCCGTTGCCGGTGCGGCCGAACTGCTCCTCCAGCACTGACAGCCGGCGCCAGTACTCGTCCTCGTCGATCTCGCCGGAGGCGAAGCGCCGGCCGAGGACGGCGAGCGGCGAGTCGGAGGCGGGTCGCCCGTCCGGACCGCGCCAGGGCCCGGTGTCCATGCCGCGCCAGGGGGTGCCGCGGCCGCGTCCGGCGGTGCGGCGCAGCAGGGTGACGACGCCGACGGCGACGGCCGCCCAGAACAGCGGGAAGAGGAGGATCCACGGCCCGGGGCCGCCGTCCCAGTTCGCCAGGGTCTGCATCTTGGTTCATCTCCCTCGAGGGGTCCGCCGAGAAAGCCGCGGAGAGTTCTCCGGTGCTGCATCGACAGTGGCCCGGGGAGGGGCTCCGGGTCGTCGTACGGCCAGCGGCAGTGCGGCTACCTCCCGGGGAGTACGGGGGCGTGTGGCGGCTGCTCCGTGCGGCATGCCCCGGCTGATCCGGCGCGGGCCGCGGTCCGGCGGGCGGGGAAATGCGGCCTGCCGCGCGGGAAGTACAAGGGCCCGGTGACCGCACGCCCAGCAACGGGCCGGGGCGCGGGGGCATCCGGGGCGCGTGGAGGAGCGCGGTCACCAGGCGCCGTACGCGGGTCCGCGCCCCCGTCGCTCCAGGGCGCCGGGGCCGGTTCAGGTCAGGGCTGTCAGTGGGTCGTCGAGGACCGGTTGCCAGGCCAGTTCGGCGGCGCCGACCAGGCTGTTGTGGTCGAGGGTGCAGGAGAGGACCGGGACGACGCCGCTCTGGCCCCACAGGCTGCGGTCGGCGACGACGGCGCGCAGACGGTCGGGGGCGGCGTCGAGCAGGGTGCGGTGCAGTCCGCCGAGGATGATCCGGTCCGGGTTGAGGATGTTCACCAGCCCGGCCAGGCCCAGGCCCAGGCGGTCGACGAGGGTCTCGACGGCCCCGCGGACGGCCGGGTCGTCGTAGTGGTCGCGGACCAGGTCCTCGGCCTGCCGCAGCAGGGACACCTCGGGGCCGGTCTCGCGGCCGGCGGCGGTCAGGAACGCCAGCGGATCCGTCTCGACGTCCAGGCAGCCGCGGCTGCCGCAGTGGCAGGGACGGCCCTCGGGGTTGACGGTGACGTGGCCGACCTCGAGTGCCAGGCCCGAACTGCCCGTGTGCAGCCGCCCGTCCAGGACCAGCGCGCCGCCGACGCCCCGGTGCCCGGTCGCCACGCACAGCAGATCGCGCGCGCCGCGCCCGGCGC
Organism: Streptomyces sp. NBC_01788; assembly: GCF_035917575.1. GTDB lineage: Bacteria > Actinomycetota > Actinomycetes > Streptomycetales > Streptomycetaceae > Streptomyces. The sequence continues at coordinate 1,106,172 of NZ_CP109090.1, forward strand.
CGTGCCGGTGCTCGGCGAGCGCGGCGAGGTTGACGTCGTTGGCGGCGAAGGCCGGACCGGTGATCCCGGCGGCGCGCACGTACTGCGCGAAGATACGGCGGACCGGCGCTCCGGCGGGCCAGTCCAGATGGAGCGGGTTGAGGGCGAGGCCGTCCGGTTCGGCGACCGCGGACGGCACGGCGAGTCCGGCACCGACGCAGCGCAGGCCGGTCGTGCGCAGCAGTTCGGCGCCGGCCTCGACGACGGAGCCGAGCACTTTCGCGGGGTCGGCGTCGACGGTCCCGCAGCCGGGCGCGGTCGCCACGATCCGGCCGCCGAGACCCACCAGCGCGGCGCGGAAGCCGTCGGCGTGGACCTGCGCGGCGAGGGCGACGGGCCCGTCCTCGGCGACCGCCAGGCGGTGCGAGGGGCGTCCCTGGGAACCGGCCGCCGCGGCGGGCCGGGCGTCGACCCGGATCAGGCCCAGCGCCTCCAGTTCGGCGGCCACCGCGCCGGCCGTCGCCCGGGTCACCCCCAGCTCGGCGGTGAGGACCGCGCGGGTGGGGGCACGGCCGGTGTGCACGAGCTCCAACGCGGGCCCGAGCGCGCCGCGCCCCCGGTCCAGCCGTGTCCTGGAGGTGCTCCCTTCCCCCGGCGTCCGGGGGTCCGCCTTGCCGCTCATGGGGGTGAGTCTCCCATGATCCGCACATCCGTCGACCAGCGACTCGTCCGGCGGTCCCGGTCAGAGGCCGCTCACCCTGAGGGTGAGGTTCAGCCGTCCAGTCAGCCCCAACTCGGGCGGTGCCGTGCCCGGATGGACGCGAGGCACGCCGTGGTGGGCGAGGCGGGACGGGCCGCCGAACACGAACAGGTCACCGCTGCGCAGTTCGACGTCGGTCCAGGGCCGGGTGCGGGTCTCGGGGTTGCCGAAGCGGAACACGCACGTGTCGCCGAGGCTCAGCGACACCACGGGCGCGCCGGACTTCTCGTCGCTGTCGCGGTGCATTCCCATGTGCGCGTCGGCGTCGTAGAAGTTGATCAGGGCGATGTCGTACGGCGCCGGACCGGCCGCGCCGGGGCCCAGGGCATCGCTCACGGCGCCGCGGGCCAGCTCGTCCAGCCATGCGGGGAACGGCTTCACCGGGGCGCCGTCGCCGTCGACGACGGTGTCGGCGTAACCGTACGGGTACCAGTGCCGGCCCAGGCAGACCTGCCGGGCGGTCATCGTGCCGCCGCCGGGCGTGCGCACCGTGCGCAGGCCGGCCGGCGGGCGGGCCCACTCGCGGCAGGCGGCGAGCAACGCGTGCTGCCGGCCCGGATCGAGCCAGTCCGGCAGGTGCACGGCGCCCGGCGCTATCTGCCTCCGGTCGCGCGGGAACAGCTCGGCGTCCATGGTTCCCATCCTGCCGGACGCGGCGTGAGCTGGGGCTCCGCTAGCCTTGACGAGCGATGAACGACCGTATGACCACACCGTGGGGCGAGCTGGAGCTCGCCCGGTTCCCGCAGGACCCGCGTGACCGGCTCCGGGCCTGGGACGCCTCCGACGAGTACCTGCTGGGGCACCTCGACGAGCAGGGCACCGATCTGTCCGGGACCGTCGTGGTCGTCGGCGACCGCTGGGGCGCCCTGGTCACGACGCTGGCCGCGCACCGGCCGGTGCAGATCACCGACTCCTTCCTCACCCAGGAGGCGACCCGCGCGAACCTCGCCCGGTGCGGTGCGGAGCCCGGCGCGGTGCGCCTGCTGACCACGCAGGATCCGCCGCCCGGCCGGATCGACGTGCTGCTGGTGCGGGTGCCCAAGAGCCTGGCGCTGCTGGAGGACCAGTTGCTGCGCCTGGCGCCCGCGCTGCACGAGGGCACGGTCGTCGTCGGCACCGGGATGGTGAAGGAGATCCACACCTCCACGCTGGCGCTGTTCGAGCGGATCCTGGGCCCCACCCGGACCTCGCTCGCGCGGCGCAAGGCCCGTCTGATCCTCTGTACGCCGGATCCCTCACTGGAGCGGCCCGCGAACCCGTGGCCGCACACCTACACGCTGCCCGGCGGCATCGGCGCCGCCTCCGGGCGGACCGTCGTCAACCACGCGGGCGTCTTCTGCGCCGACCGACTCGACATCGGCACCCGGTTCTTCCTGGGGCACCTGCCGGAAGCCGGCGATGCCCGCCGGGTGGTGGACCTGGGTTGCGGCAACGGCGTCGTCGGTACGGCGCTGGCGCTGGCGAACCCCGGCGCCGAAGTGCTGTTCACGGACGAGTCGTTCCAGGCCGTCGCCTCCGCGCAGGACACGTACAAGGCGAACGGCGTGCCGGGGCAGGCCGAGTTCAGGGTCGGCGACGCGCTGGCCGGGGTGCCGGCCGGCAGCGTGGACCTGGTGCTGAACAACCCGCCCTTCCACTCGCACCAGGCGACCACGGACGAGGCGGCCTGGCGGATGTTCACCGGGGCGCGGCGCGCGCTGCGCCCCGGCGGCGAGCTGTGGGTGATCGGCAACCGCCACCTCGGCTACCACGTCAAGCTGCGCCGGCTGTTCGGCAACAGCCGGCTCGTCGCGAGCGATCCGAAGTTCGTGGTGCTGCGGGCCGTCAAGAGGTAGGAGCGGTACGGCGTGAGCCGATCACGTCGATGAGGCGTTCCACCTCCCCCACCATGGCCTCGCGGCCCACGCTGAGGTACTTGCGGGAGTCGACGGCCTCCGGGTGGGCGGCGAGGAAGTCACGGATCGCGGCGGTCATCGCGATGTTGAGGGCGGTGCCGACGTTGACCTTGGCGATGCCCCCGGTGACGGCGGCGGTCAGTTCGCCGTCGGGGACGCCGGAGGAACCGTGCAGGACGAGCGGCACGTCCAGCGCTCCGGCGAGCCGTTTGATGAGGTCGTGGTCGAGGGCCGCGGTGCGTTCGGTCATGGCGTGGGCGTTGCCGACGGCCACGGCCAGGGCGTCCACCCCGGAGTCGGCGACGAACGCGTGCGCCTCGGCGGGGTCGGTGCGCGCTCCGGGGGCGTGGGCGTCCAGCGGCGGCGCGCCGTTCTTGCCGCCGACCTCGCCCAACTCGGCCTCGATCCACAGCCCTTGGGCGTGTGCCCAGGCCGCGGCGGCGCTGGTCGCGGCAAGGTTCCGCGTGTAGGGCAGCCGGGAGGCGTCGTACATCACGGAGCTGAAGCCGGCGTCGGCCGCCTGGCGCAGCAGGTCGTCGCTCTGCACATGGTCGAGGTGCAACGCGACGGGTACCGTGGCGCGTTCGGCCGCCGTGACGGCGGCGCGGGCGAGCGGCAGCAGCCGTCCGTAGCGGAACGAGACGGCGTTCTCACTGACTTGAAGGACGACGGGTGCGCCGGCCGCCTCGGCCCCGGCGACGACGGCCTCGACGTGTTCCAGCGTGATGATGTTGAAGGCGACGACTGCGGAGCGCGCGGCGGCGGCGCGGGCGACCAGCTCGCCGGTGGCTGCAAGCGGCACGGTCTGTCCTTTCCGGTGCTGGATCGGGTGACGGTGCGTCAGGGGGTGAGGATCACCGAGCGGGTGAGGTGGCGGGGCCGGTCCGGGTCGAGGCCGCGAGCGGCGGCGACGGCGACGGCGAGCCGCTGGGCACGGATCAGTTCGGCGAGTGGATCGAGTTCGCCCTCGATCCACAACCCGCCCGTGGCGCGGACCTGTTCGGCGAGCCCTTCCGGTGCCCGGCCGAGCATCCATGTGGCCGTGCCGTCCGTGGTGACGCTGATGGGGCCGTGCCGGTACTCCATCGCCGGGTACGCCTCGGTCCAGGACAGCGAGGCCTCGCGCATCTTCAGCCCGGCCTCGTTGGCCAGTCCGACGGTCCAGCCCCGGCCCAGGAAGGTGAACTGCGCGCAGGCGAGGAGTTGTTCGGGCAGCGGGGCGGACAGAGCCGTGCGGGCGTCGACGACCACCTCGTCGGTGTGCAGGCCGAGGTGGGCACGCAGCAGGGTGAGGGCGGTGGTCGCGAACCGGGTCTGCACCACGGAGCGTTCGTCCGCGAAGTCCAGGACCACGATCTCGTCGGCGGCGTCCATCACGGGGGTGGCGGGGTCGGCGGTGACCGCCGTCGTGCGGGTGCGTCCCTTCAGCTCCCGCAGCACGTCGAGCACCTCGGTGGTGGTGCCGGAGCGGGTGAGGGCGAGGACCCGGTCGTAGGAGCGTTCACACGGGAACTCCGAGGCGGCGAAGGCATCGGTCTCCCCCTGCCCGGAGCCCTCGCGCAGCGCGGCGGCGGCCTGGGCCATGAAGTACGACGTGCCGCAGCCGACGATCGCGACCCGCTCCCCCTGCGCGGGCAGTGCCCGGCCGTGGACGGCGACGTCGGCCGCGACGCGGGCCCAGCACTCGGGCTGACTGGTCAGTTCGTCCTCGACATGGCTCACGGCCCCTCCTCCTGCTCGCACCGGATGCGTTTTCCTGCAAGATAGCGCTGAATTTCGAGCACAATCAAGCATCTTGAGGTGTTCCCGGTGCGTTAGGGTCACGAAGGATCGAGGGAACGGAGAAGGCGCATGTCACGCGACGCCCGCTGGAAGGCGCTGCTGGAGCTGCTCGTGGAGCGCGGCCGGCTGGACGTCGAGGACGCGGCGTCCGAACTGGGGGTGTCGGCCGCGACGATCCGGCGGGACTTCGACCAGCTCGCCGAGCAGCAGATGCTGGTCCGCACCCGGGGCGGGGCTGTGGTGCACGGCGTCTCCTACGAGCTGCCGCTGCGGTACAAGACAGCCCGCCACGCCTCCGAGAAGCAGCGGATCGCGAAGGCGGTCGCGGAACTCGTGGCGCCCGGCGAGGCGGTCGGCCTGACCGGCGGCACGACGACCACGGAAGTGGCCCGCGCCCTTGCGGTGCGCGCCGACCTGGCCGCCGGCTCCCCCGCGCTGACCGTGGTGACCAACGCGCTCAACATCGCCAACGAGCTCGCCGTCCGGCCCCAGTTCAAGATCGTGCTGACCGGAGGAGTCGCGCGGCCGCAGTCGTACGAACTCATCGGGCCGCTGGCGGACGGGGTGCTGAGTCAGATCACGCTCGACGTGGCGGTGCTCGGCGTGGTCGGCTTCGATGTCGCGCACGGCGCGGCGGCACACGACGAGGCCGAGGCCGCCGTCAACCGGCTGCTGTGCGAGCGCGCCGAGCGTGTCGTCGTGGCCGCCGACTCCAGCAAGCTGGGCCGGCGGGCCTTCGCCCGCATCTGCGCCGCCGAGTCGGTGGACACCCTGGTCACGGACACGGCGGCGGGGCCGGAGACGGTGCGCGCGTTCGAGGAGGCGGGCCTGCGGGTGCTGACCGTCTGACAGCGCCGGTCCCGCCTCCGGATCACAGCCGCACGAAGCCCACGCCTCGGACGTCGTTGCAGCCGCAGGGGGTGGTCCGGCCGTCGTCCGGTGGACCCTGCTGGGCCTTGAGCGCCACGCTCGTCAGACTCATCAGCAGATCGACGTCGGCCGAGCCGTCGAGGCGGACCGTCACCCACGAGGAGCCCGGCACGACGCGGACCGCGGCGAAGCGCCGCAGGTCGCGTTCCAGGCGGCGGATCGCCCGGACGGTCAGACGGAGGTCGACGTCGCGGTCGGAGTGGAAGTGGGCGATCTCCCCGCCCGCCGAGCTGAGCGCCTGCCCGTTGCCGCAGCTCGGCACCGCCTCCGAGAGGTCCGGCCAGGTTGCCAGCTGGGCGAGAGCGCGCGCGGCGAGCGTCATGGTTCCATCATGGCGTGCTCACCGTACGGCAACGGCCCGGTGAGAAAGCCTTAACCGATCCGTGTCCGAAAGGCCCGGAGCGGCCCTCGGCCGTGCGTTCCACGGCGGTCCCACGGGGGCCGTGCCTCCGGCCCCGCCCGTCCCTTTCCGGGCTCCCCGCAGGCCTTGGACCGCCTCTGGGGGGACACTGGCAGTAGGGACCGTCGATGCTCACGAGGGGGTGTCGAAGGTGGCACGTCGTGCGGGAGTGTGGCTGTGGCGCTGGCGGCGCAATCCGCTCAGGCGCACCAGTGACGTGGTCGAGGCGTGGATCCTGCTCGTCGCCTGGGTCCTGGCCGTGGCCGGCGGTGTCCTCGCGGGCGTGCTGACGGCGGGCGCGATGCAGCAGGCCGCGCAGCGGGTCCGCGCCGACACCCACTCGGTGCGGGCCGTGGTGACACAGGAGGCTGCCCGCGGGGCGGTCCGGCCGGTGGGCAGCGTCCTGGGGTGGGGGACGGTCCGCTGGACCGACGCGGACGGCTCGTCGCACACGGGCCGGACCAGGGTCCCGGTCTCCGCGGCACCCGGCGACCACGTCACGGTGTGGACGAACGGGCGGGACATGCCGGCGCCGCCGCCGGCCTCACCGGCCGACATCGCCTTCCAGACGACCCTGGGCGGCCTCTGGGCGGGAACGACCACCGCGGGTGTCGTCATCGGCGGTGCCAAGCTGGCCCGGATCCGGCTCGACCGCCGGCGCTTCTCCCAGTGGGACGAGGAGTGGGCGCGCGTGGACACGCCCTGGGGATGGAAGACCGGCTGACGGCGGGTGGAGGACGAGGGAAGGCCGCCTCGCCCCAGGGAGTGCCCGTGCCCGGCCACCGTTCCATCACCGACGCGGAGAGGCTCGCGCAGGCCGAGCTCGGCGGCATCCACCTGCGGCGGGAGCAGATGGCGGCGGTCGCCGGCATCCACCGGGCCGCCTCCGCGGTCCGCCAGCACCTGGAGAACTCGGTGCTGCGCGGCTCGGACCTGACCTGGACCGCGTTCGTCGTGCTGTGGGTGGTCTGGGTGTGGGGCGAGTCGGAGACCCGGCACGTGGCCGAGGAGGCCGGCATCTCCAAGGGCACCCTGACGGGCGTCTCCCGCACGCTGGAGTCGCGCGGGCTGCTGCGCCGCACCGGGCACCCCACCGACGGCCGGCTCGTCCTGCTGTCGCTCAGCGCCGAGGGCGAGCAGTTCATGAGCCGGGTCTTCCTCGAGTTCAACGAGGAAGAGGCCTTCGTCACCTCACGGTTGAGCGGCGAGGAGTGCCGGAGTCTGGCGGAGATGCTGGGCCGTGTGGTCCTCCAGGTCGAGGAGCACGGCGAACAACGCCGCCGGTCGCTGCTGGACGGCGCGGATCCGGCGCCGCGCCGCAGCGGGCGCCGCGCCAAGGGCTGACCCCGGCCGTCCCCGCGCCGGCCTGCCCCATCAGGTCATCCGGCCGGGCACCTCCGGGTGTTCGACCCGGCAGACCAGGGCGTCCTTCACGACGTCCGCGACGATCGTGTCACCGGGGTCGGCCGAATCGCTCAGCAGCAGGGAGGCGATGCGGTTGTCGAGTTCGGACTGGATGGTGCGGCGCAGCGGACGGGCGCCGAACTCGGGCTGGTGACCGTGGGCGATCAGCAGCTTCTTCGCGGCGTCGGTGACCTCCAGGTCCAGGCCCTGCGCGCGCACGCGCCGGCGGCTGTGGTCGAGGAGCAGGTCCAGGATCCGGCCGAGGTCGTCCTCGCTGAGGCCGTGGAAGATGATGATGTCGTCGATGCGGTTGAGGAACTCCGGCAGGAACCGTGCGCGCAGATCCTCCATCAGCTGGTCCTTGATCGCGGCGACGTTCCCGTGGTGGACGAGGATCCGCTGCGCGCCGATGTTGGAGGTCATGATGACCACGGTGTTGCGGAAGTCGACGGTACGGCCCTGGGCGTCGGTGAGGCGGCCGTCGTCGAGGACCTGGAGCAGGGTGTTGAAGACGTCCGGGTGGGCCTTCTCCACCTCGTCGAAGAGCAGCACGCTGTAGGGCTGGCGGCGCACCTTCTCGGTGAGCTGGCCGGCCTCCTCGTGGCCGACGTAGCCGGGAGGGGCCCCGACGAGCCGGGAGACGGTGTGCTTCTCCTGGAACTCGCTCATGTCGAAGCGGACCATCCGGTCCTCGTCCCCGAACAGCAGCTCGGCAAGCGCCTTGGCCAGTTCGGTCTTGCCGACCCCGGTGGGGCCGAGGAACAGGAAGGAGCCGACGGGCCGGTTGGGGTCGCTCATGCCGGCGCGGCTGCGGCGCACCGCCTGCGCGATCGCGGTGACGGCCTCGTCCTGGCCGACGACCCGTGAGTGCAGCGCGTCCTCCAGCTTCAGCAGCCGCTGCTTCTCGCTCTCGGTGAGCTGGGCGACGGGGATGCCGGTGCGCCGGGACAGCACGTCGGCGATGTCGTCGACGGTCACCTCAAGCACGCCCTCGCGGCGTTCGGCGAGCCCCTCCAGTTCCGTCTCCGCCTCGGCGATCCGGTCCTTGATCTCGGAGGCCCGTTCGAAGGCCTCGGCGGCGATGGCCTGATCCTTCTCGCGGCGCAGCTTGGCCAGCCGGTCCTCGCGCTCGACGACCTCGGTGGACCGGCCAAGGGACCGCAGGCGCACCCGGGCGCCGGCCTGGTCGAGCAGGTCGATGGCCTTGTCGGGCAGGAACCGGTCGGTGACGTAGCGGTCCGACAGCTCGGCCGCGGCGACAAGGGCGTCGTCGCTGTAGCGGACCTGGTGGTGGGCCTCGTAGGAGTCGCGCAGCCCCTCCAGGATCTGCACGGTCTCCTCGACGCTCGGCTCGGGCACCATGACGGGCTGGAAGCGGCGCTCCAGGGCGGCGTCCTTCTCCACGTACCGCCGGTACTCATCGAGGGTGGTGGCGCCGACGACGTGCAGCTCACCGCGGGCGAGGGCCGGTTTGAGGATGTTGCCCGCGTCCATGGCGCCCTCGCCGGTGGCACCGGCGCCGACGACGGTGTGTAGTTCGTCCAGGAACAGGATCGTCGACTCGGAGGCCGCCTTGACCTCGTCGATGACGTTCTTCAGCCGCTCCTCGAACTGGCCCCGGTACTGGGCGCCCGCCACCAGGCCGGTGAGGTCCAGGGCGACCACCCGCTTGTTCTCCAGGGTCTTCGGCACGTCCTCGTTGACTATGCGCTGGGCCAGCCCCTCGACGATCGCGGTCTTGCCGACGCCGGGCTCGCCGATCAGCACGGGGTTGTTCTTCGTGCGGCGGGAGAGCACCTCGACGGTCTGCTCGATCTCCGCGGCCCGCCCCACCACCGGGTCCAGCTTCGCGGCACGGGCCTCCTCGGTCAGGTCGCGTCCGTACTGGTCCAGGGTCGGGGTCTTGCTCGGGGGTTCGGCGCCGCCGGGTGCCGTGTCGGGGCGGGAGGCGGTGTCGGCGCTGCGGCGCAGCTGGTCCGTCTCGATGCCCTGGGCGCTGAGGGCACGTACCGCCGCTGCGCCCGGGGTGTCAAGCAGCGCGCCGAGGATGTGCTCGGGGCCGATGTACGACACTCCGGCCGCCCGGGAGTGCTCGTAGGCGCGCAGCAGCACCCGCTTGGCGGCCGGGGTGAGGCCGGGCTGCGCGGAGGGGATGCCGCTCTCGCCGGGCAGCGCCTCGGCGAGGGCCGCGCCGAGGCGGTCCGGGTCGGCTCCGGCCTGGGCGAGCAGGCCGCGGGCCGGCTCCACCTGTGTGCACGCCCAGAGCAGGTGCTCGGTGTCCAGGTCGGAGCTGCCGTCCTCGGCCGCCCGCCCGGTGGCCTGGTTGATCAGCTCGCGCGCGGAGTCGGTCAGCAGCCGTCCGATCGGCACCCGCTGCACCTGCGGGGGCGCCGCGCCCGGCGTCATGCCGAAGAAACGGTTGAGGATCTCGGAGAACGGGTCCGGGCCGCCGAAGGAGGCGCCGAAAGGGGACATCGTCATGATCGCCGTCCGGAACGTGGGCAATGAGTCACCTTCCAGCCCAACCCGCCGAATGGAGTATCGCAACGCGACCTACGCCGGTCCAGTGCAGTTGCCTCCGGCGGAGACCGCGGCGCACCGTCCCGCCAGGGCCTGCCGCCGGACCGGCACCCACGCCGAGCGGACGGGCCCGGCACCGGGGCTCCGGCGTGCCCGGGGGGCACGGCGGCTGCCGCAGCACGGGCACGGTGCGCAGCCGGGCTGCAGGCCCCGCACCCCCCACCCCACCTCGCCCGGGGGCGACGCCGAGGCCGCTCGCGGCGGCGCCCCGGACACGTTCGGGACGGCCTCCGCCATGGACGGCGCCGACGAGCCGCCGCGCGCCGCTGCGGGTGGTCAGCCCAGCCAGCCCGGGCGTACGAGGCCCGATTCGTAGGCCAGGACGACCAGTTGGGCACGGTCGCGGGCGCCGAGTTTGACCATGGTGCGGCTGACGTGGGTCTTGGCGGTCAGGGGGCTGACGACGAGGCGGCGGGCGATCTCCTCGTTGGACAGGCCGATACCGACCAGAGCCATCACCTCGCGTTCGCGTTCGGTGAGCTGAGCGAGGGCGCCGGCGGCGGCCGGTTCCTTGGAGCGGGCGGCGAACTCGGCGATCAGGCGCCGCGTCACGCCGGGAGAGAGCAGGGCGTCGCCGTCGACCACCGCCCGTACCGCGCGCAGGAGTTCGTCGGGTTCCGTGTCCTTGACCAGGAAGCCGGAGGCACCCGAGCGGATCGCCTCGAAGACGTACTCGTCGAGCTCGAAGGTGGTGAGCATGACGACCTTGACGTCCTTCAGCCGCGGCTCGCCGGTGATACGGCGGGTCGCGGCGAGTCCGTCGAGCAGCGGCATGCGGATGTCCATGAGCACCACGTCGGGGCTCAGCTCGCGCACCTTGCGCAGGGCCTCCTCCCCGTCCGCGGCCTCCCCGGCGACCTCGATGTCCGGCTGGGCGTCGAGCAGCGCCTTGAAGCCTGCCCGTACCAGCGACTGGTCGTCGGCCAGCAGTACCCGTATCACCGGTTCTCCTCCTCGGTCGTCAGGGGCAGTACGGCCAGCACCCGCCAGCCGCCGTCGGGGCGCGCGCCCGCGTCGATGGTGCCGCCGAGGGCGGCGGCCCGCTCCCGCATCCCGGCCAGGCCGTTGCCGCTGCCGCCGGCGTCCGCCCCGGTGGCGGGCCCGTCGTCGTCGACGCGCAGCCGCAGCGCGCGGCGGTCGTGGTCGAGGAGCACGCGCGCGTGCCGCGAGCCCGAGTGGCGTACGACGTTGGTGAGCGCCTCCTGAACGATGCGGAAGGCGGCGAGGTCCGTGCCTGGTGGCAGCCGCGGCGGCGCCCCCTGCACCTCGACGGTGAGCCCGACTGTCGCCGCCTGGTCCACCAGCTCGGACAGCCGGCCTAGGCCCGGCGCCGGAGCACGGGGGGCGTCACCGGGGGTACGCAGGGTGTCGAGCACCTGACGCACCTCCCCCAGCGCCTCCTTGCTGGCCGCCTTGATGGTGGCCAGCGCCGTGCGCGCCTGCTCCGGGTCGGTGTCCAGCAGGGCAAGGCCGACGCCCGCCTGGACGTTGATGACGGAGATGCTGTGCGCGAGGACGTCGTGCAGCTCACGGGCGATCCGCAGCCGTTCCTCGTCGGCCCGCCGCCGGGCTGCCTGGGCGCGCTCGGCGCGTTCCTTGGCCCACTGCTCGCGGCGCACACGGGCCAGCTCCGAGACCGCGACGACGGCCACCACCCAGGTGGCGACGGCCAGTTCCTGTCCCCAGGAGGCGGCGGTGTCCCCGGGCGGGGGCAACCATCGGTACAGCCAGAGCGAGATCAGCGCGTGGGCGGCCCACAGGGTGCCCAGCGCCGTCCACGCGGCCCTGCGGTACCCGGCGACGACGGCGCTGAAGCAGCTGACCACGACGGCCAGGAAGACGGGTCCGTACGGGTATCCGGCGGCGTAGTAGACGAGGGTGGTCGCCGCCGTGCCGCACACCACGAACGCCGGATACCGCTTGCGCCACAGCAGCATCCCCGAGGTCACGAGCAGCAACGCGAACCCGAAGGCGTCCAGGGGCTCCCGGTGGCCGTGCTGGTTGTGGGCAGAGAAGTGGGTGCCGACGAGCACGAAGACGGTGAACAGCGCGGTGGAGAGCCACGGCCGATGACGGCCGGGCTCCGCCTCCTCGTCGCCGGCACGGTGCCACCACGGGGGGCCGTGCCGCCACCACTGCGGCGGGCCGCCCCGGCGTACGCGCTGCTCCGTCATGACCGCCACGCTAGACGCCGGCGCCGCCGGGAGCGTCAGCCGAACGAGGTGATCACACGTACTCCCCGGGAAGTACGCCCCCCGGTCCCAGCCCCGCACGGACTCCCGAGACGCCTCCTCGGCGCGGACTCCCGGGACCCAGCCCCGCGCGAATCCACGACACGTCGCACCGCGCAGGTTTCCGGCCGGCCCCTGCTGCGGTCAGGCCCTCAGCCCGATTCCGTGCGCGAGTCGCGTCACCGCGTGCCGGAAGAACGGCTCGCGGTCCTCCACGACCCGGTTGAACTGGCCGAACAGCTCGAACCCGACCAGCCCGAAGAGCTGCGCCCACGCGGCGACGAGCGCGGGCCCCACCTCGGGCGGCAGGCCGGGCGCCAGGTCCGCGGTGATCCGCTCGGCCTCGCCCCGCAGTTCGGCGGGGAGCGGCGGCCCGGTCAGCCCGTCCCGTTCATGGGCGTCGCGCACGATGCCGATGAGGACCAGACCGGCGCGGGCCGCGGCCGGGACGGTGGTCATCGGGGCCGTGTAACCGGGCACGGGAGTGCCGTAGATGAGGGCGTACTCGTGCGGGTGCGCGAGCGCCCAGCCGCGCACCGCCTCGCACACGGCGGTCCAGCGCGCCAGGGGCTCGGCGCCGGCCGTCTCCGCGTTCGCCGCCTCCGCGGCCTCGCCCACGGAGTCGTAGGCGTCGATGATGAGCGCGGTCAGCAGGTCGTCCCGGCTCGGGAAGTACCGGTACAGCGCGGAGGAGACCATGCCGAGGGCGCGGGCCACGGCACGCAGCGAGAGTTTCGCGGCGCCCTCGGCCGCGAGCTGTCTGCGGGCCTCGTCCTTGATCGCGGCGGTGATCTCCGTCCTGGCCCGGGCGCGGGCTCCCTGTGCGGTGCTCATGTCGACCAGTGTTCCATGAATCCAGAGCACTGCACACAAAAAAGAGCACCGCTCTTGCTTTGGATCACCGATCCACCCCACACTGTTCATCGAACGAGAGCACTGCTCTCCCGAACCGAACCCATGGGGGTCACCATGTCGTCGTCCTCGTCGTCCTCCTCGCCCTCGTCGCCGTACTACCTCAAGGGCAGCCCGACGGCCGTCCGTCTCAACGGCGTCATCGGCTGGCTGGCCCGCCGCGGGCTGAGCCTCGCCGGCTCGGCCGAGCTGACGGTGCGCGGCCGTACGAGCGGCAAGCCGCAGCGCATTCCCGTCAACCCGCACACGTACGAGGGCGCGCAGTACCTCGTCTCGGCGCGCGGCCACTCCCAGTGGGTGCGCAACATGCGCGCGGCGGGCGGCGGGGAACTGCGCGTCGGGCGGAAGGTCCGCGAGTTCACCGCGGTGGAGCTGCCCGACGCCGAAAAACTCCCGGTCCTGCGGACCTACCTGGAGCGGTGGGGCTGGCAGGTCGACGGGTACTTCAAGGGCGTCACGGCGAAGTCCTCCGACGAGGAGATCACCGTGTCCGCCCCCGACCACCCGGTCTTCCGCATCACGGTCAGGAACTGACCGTCTCCTCGGCGGCGGGCGGGGCCGGCCGCCGGTCCAGCGCCGTCAGGGCGCGGTGGGCCATGGGGTGGGTGCGGACGAGTTCACCGAGCGAGGTCGAACCCTGCGTGATCTCCTTGAACGCCTTCCAGGCGGGCCGGAAGCCGGTCAGGACGGCGTGGAAGATCCCCGGCCGGCGCTCGAACACCGCGAGCATCCGCTTGCCCACGGCCATCTCCACGCCCAGCCCCGCCTTGATGGCGAACGCGTAGTTCAGAGCCTGGCGCCGGGCGTCCACCGCGTCGTGCGCCTCGGCGACGCGCACCGCCCACTCCCCCGCGAGCCGCCCGGACCTGAGCGCGAAGGAAATGCCCTCGCGCGTCCACGGTTCGAGGAGTCCGGCCGCGTCCCCGCACACCAGCACCCGCCCGCGCGAGAGCGGCGAGTCCTCGGCCCGGCAGCGCGTCAGATGCCCCGAGGAGATGCTCGGTTCGAACCCGGCCAGACCCAGCCGGGCGATGAAGTCCTCCAAGTACCGCTTGGTGGCGGCGCCCTCGCCGCGCGCCGAGATCACCCCGACGGTCAGCGTGTCCGCCTTGGGGAAGACCCAGCCGTAACTGCCCGGCATCGGCCCCCAGTCGATGAGCACCCGCCCGCGCCAGTCCTCGGCGACGGTCTCCGGCACGGGGATCTCCGCCTCCAGGCCGAGGTCCACCTGGTCCATCTTCACCCCGACATGGGCTCCTATCCGGCCGGCGCTGCCGTCGGCGCCGACCACCGCGCGCGCGAGCACCGTCTCACCGCCCTGGAGCACCACGGCAACCGTGCGCCGGTCCGGTACCGCCGAACCGTGCTGCTCGACCCGCGAGACCGCGGCGCCGGTCCGCAGCTCGGCGCCGGCCTTCTGCGCGTGTTCGACCAACTGCTGGTCGAACTCGGGCCGGTTGATCAGGCCGAACATCATCTGCTTGGAGCGGCGGGTGCGGGTGAAGCGGCCGTTGTGGGAGAAGGTCACCGCTTGCACGCGGTCCTTCAGCGGGAGCTCGAAGCCGGGCGGCAGCGAGTCGCGCGAGGGGCCGATGATCCCGCCACCGCACGTCTTGTACCGGGGCAGCTCCGCCTTCTCCAGCAACAGCACGCGTCGTCCCGCGACCGCCGCCGCGTAGGCGGCCGAGGCCCCCGCGGGTCCCGCGCCCACCACGACGACGTCCCACACCCGCTGCACGTCGTCCGCCGAAGAGTTGTCGCTGCTCACGATGGTCTACCGCTCCCGATCAAGCCGCCTGCCGCTGCTGTCACCCGCATCCTACGGCGGCCCCGGCGGTGGGCCGCTGTGGGAGGATCAGCAGCGTACGTGCCCCGTACACAGGGTCGCGCCTACGCTGACACGATCATCCGCAATACAGAAGTGCTCGGAAGTATCTCCCCGATACCCACGAGTTCTCCTTCGCACCTACAAGGAGCGTGCCCATGTCGTCTAATCCGGTCGCGGAGACCGTCGCGTCCCTGATGCCCAGGGCGCGGGCGGAACTCGCCGAGCTGGTGGCCTTCCGGTCGGTGGCGGACTTCGACCAGTACCCGAAGAGCGAGAGCGAGGGCGCCGCGAACTGGATCGCCGACGCGCTGCGCGCCGAGGGCTTCACGGACGTGGCTCTGCTCGACACTCCGGACGGCACCCAGTCGGTCTACGGCTACCTGCCCGGCCCGGAGGGCGCGAGGACGGTCCTGCTCTACGCCCACTACGACGTGCAGCCGCCGCTGGACGAGGCCGGCTGGACCAGCCCGCCCTTCGAGCTGACCGACCGCGACGGCCGCTGGTACGGGCGTGGCGCCGCCGACTGCAAGGGCGGCCTCATCATGCACCTGCTCGCGCTGCGCGCCCTGAAGGCCGACGGCGGCGTCCCGGTCAACGTCAAGGTGATAGCCGAGGGCTCCGAGGAGCAGGGCACCGGCGGCCTCGAGCGCTACGCCGAGGAGCACCCCGAACTCCTGACCGCCGACGCCATCGTGATCGGCGACACCGGCAACTTCCGCGTCGGTCTGCCCACCGTCACCAGCACCCTGCGCGGCATGACCATGGTCCGGATCCAGGTCGACACCCTCGAAGGCAACCTGCACTCGGGCCAGTTCGGCGGTGCCGCCCCGGACGCGCTCGCCGCGCTGATCCGGGTCCTCGACTCGCTGCGCGCCGAGGACGGCTCGACGGCCGTCGACGGCCTGGCCGGCGACTCCGTCTGGGACGGCCTGGCCTACGAGGAGGAGCAGTTCCGCAAGGACGCCAAGGTGCTGGACGGCGTGGAGCTGATCGGCTCCGGCACGGTCGCCGACCGCATCTGGGCCCGCCCCGCCGTCACCGTGCTCGGCATCGACTGCCCGCCGGTCGTCGGCGCCACCCCGTCCGTGCAGGCCGGTGCCCGTGCCCTGGTCAGCCTGCGGGTGCCGCCGGGCGTCGACGCGGGCGAGGCGACCAAGCTGCTCCAGGCCCACCTGGAGGCCCACACCCCGTGGGGCGCCCGGGTGAGCACCGAGCAGATCGGCCAGGGCCAGGCCTTCCGCGCCGACACCACCAGCCCGGCCTACCGGGCGATGGCCGACGCGATGGCGGTCGCCTACCCCGGCCAGGACATGCAGTACGCCGGTCAGGGCGGCTCCATCCCGCTGTGCAACACCCTCGCCGCGCTCTACCCTCAGGCCGAGATCCTGCTGATCGGCCTGAGCGAGCCGGAGGCGCAGATCCACGCCGTGAACGAGAGCGTCTCCCCCGAGGAACTGGAGCGTCTGTCGGTCGCGGAGGCGCTGTTCCTGCGCAACTACGCGGCGAGCTGACCCTCGTTCCGTCCGCGGCCCGGGTCCCTCGCCGCACGGCGGGGCCCCGGGTCGCGGACGCACTCGGGACAGCCCTGACGTTCATCTCCCTTGCCACGGCGTCCCGTTCGCGAGGCAAAAGGAGCTGACGGGTACCCGGCGTCCGGCTGAGGATGGGATCATGACCATCTCCACCCGCATCGCCGCCCACACCGACATCGCCACCTCGCTCTCGCTCCTCAGCGACGGTGAACTCGTTCAACTCCTGGAGGGCGGCGAGCCGTTCGGTACCGGGATCGGCGGCCGTTCCGCGATCGTCGACGTGGACGGCCACCAGGTCTTCGTCAAGTACGTGCGCCTGACCGACGTCGAACGGCACCCCGACCACCTGCGGTCGACCGCGAACCTCTTCGACCTGCCGCCCTACTTCCACTACGGCATCGGCAGCCCCGGACTCGGGGCGTGGCGGGAACTCGCCGCGCACCGCATGACGACCGACTGGGTTCTCTCCGGCCGCTTCTCCGGCTTCCCCCTGCTGCACCACTGGCGGACGCTGCCCGACACCCCCGGACCGATGCCGGAGCTGCTGGCCGACGTGGAGCGGACCGTCGCCTACTGGGGCGGCGCCCCGCAGGTGGAGCACCGCATCGAGGCCCTGCGCACGGCGACCGCGAGCCTGGTCCTGTTCCTGCAGTACGTGCCGTACACCGCGGACGACTGGCTCGCCGCCCGGCTTCACGGCGACGCGGCGGACAGCGCGTGCGAGTTCGTCGAAACCGGTCTGGAGGCCCTCACCGGCTTCCTGCGCGAGCACCGGCTGCTGCATCTGGACGCGCATTTCCACAACATCCTCACCGACGGCACCCAGCTGTACCTCTCCGACTTCGGTCTCGCGCTGAGCGACCGGTTCCGGCTCACCGAGCAGGAGCGCGAGTTCTTCGGCCGACACCGCGGCTACGACCGCGCCTACACCGTCACGCATCTGGTGAACTGGCTGGTCAACGCCCTGTACACATACGACCTGGAGGAGCGCCGCGCCTTCGTCCGTGCCTGTGCCGAAGGCGCGCGGCCCGAAGGCGTCCCGTCGGCGGCCGCAGCGATCCTGACCCGTCACGCGCCGGTCGCCGCGCGCCTGAACGCCTTCCACGACCGCCTGCGCAAGGAGAGCAGGCTGACCCCCTATCCGTACGAGGAACTGCGAGGCGCCGGCGACAACTCCACGCAGTCCGCGCTGTCGGCGTAGGCACGGGGCGTCAGCCGACCGGCACGCCCGCCTCCAGGTACACCGCCGCGCCGCGTTCGCGGGCCCGCAGTGCCCAGCGCAGCCGGGCGTAGCGGACGGGCGGGAGCAGGTCGGCGGCCTCCCGCTCGGTGACGAAGCGGCAGTCGCGCAGCTCGGGTCCGGGCAGCAGCAGGCGCGTGGCCGCCGCCGAGTCCAGGCGGCCGCCGTCGAAGAGGAAGCGCAGACCGCCGAAGGCGGGCGGTGCGGGCGGCTCCCAGTCGACGACGAGGAGCCGGGGCATCTCGTCCAGCCGCACGCCCGTCTCCTCGGCGACCTCGCGCATGCCCGCGCGGGCCGGGGCCTCGCCGGGTTCGACGACACCGCCGGGGAACTCCCAGCCGGGCTTGTAGGTGGGGTCGACGAGCAGCACACGGTCCTGTTCGTCGAACAGGAGCACTCCGGAGGCGACGGTCTCGGCCGTGGGCTCCGGGGTCTGCACGATGTCGCAGACGGGCGCGGCACCGTTGCTGACGGCCTCGACGATGCGGACGGCCGTCTCGTGCGGGGTGAGGGCGCTGGTGTCGACGGGGTGGGCGTCGGCGGTGAGCCAGGAGGCCAGGGCGGTCCGGTAGGGCTCTATGTGGTCGTAGGCCCACTGGCGGACGCGTATCTCGCCGTCGGGCAGGTCGGGCGGGACCTCCCGATGGGCTATGCGCTCACGCAGGATCGTTTCGGCCGGGGCAAGGAGAACGTGCCGTACGGCGACGCGGCGGGCGGCGAGCCCGCCGAAGATCTCGTCGCGGTACTCCTGGCGCAGCAGGGTCATGGGCACCACGAGGGTCCCGCCCAGCTCGGCGAGCATCGCGGCCGCCGTGTCGATCACCATGCGCCGCCAGATCGGCAGATCCTGGTAGTCGCCGACCTCGGCGAGGTGTTTGGGCGGCAGCAGATGCGTCAGCGAACCACCGATGACCTCGGGGTCGAAGAGCGTACTGTTCGGGATCAGTTCGATCAGTTCCCGTGCGGTGGTCGTCTTCCCCGCACCGAAAGCACCGTTGATCCAGACGATCACGGGTCCCCCTCTGCTGTCGGCCCCCTGTGGCTTGCCCGCTCCACCCTGCCACGGAAACCAGCCCCAGTTGAGGGCTGCCCACAGGACGGCGCCGACACCCCCGCTGTGGGGGTGCCGGCGCCACGCCCGGCCGACGCGCGTCAGCCGTGGTGCTGCCCGGACGCGTCGTCGCCCGTGGCGAGGCCTTCCTCACCGACGACCTGGTCGACGGTGCCCACGATGTCCTTCACGCTCCGGTCGCCGAGCCCGTCGTGGTCGACGGCGTGCGACGGAGAGACGGCGGCCACGACGAAACCGGTGGCCAGGGACGCGAGGGCGAGCATGCTGCGCTTCTTCATGCTCGGTTCAACTGCGCCGGCCGCCCGGGGGTCACGGCCGTGCACCCGACCGGGAGCACTCAGCGGGGTGCCACCTCCACACAACCGAACGCGAGAGTGGGATTTCACCGCCAACTCGCGGAGGGTTCAAAAGATCTGACGGCACATCAAACAACCGTTACGGCTCCCCTTCCAACAGAGTTGGACACGTCCTACCATAACCGCGCACCGATGACGCGGACATGACGTCATCCCAACTTTCGCGAGTCCGGAGGAGCGTTCTCATGCGTCACCCGCACACGCGCACCGCCCGCCGCACCGTGGTCGGGGCCCTGGCCGCAGGACTGCTGTGCACCACGGGACTCGCAGTCCCCGCCGTCGCCGCACCCGCCCCGGCGGCCTCCGCACGGGACTCCGTCACGCCCACGCGGGCCGACGGACTCGCCCTCACCCCTCCGATGGGCTTCAACAACTGGAACTCCACGAACTGCCGGGCCGAGTTCGACGAGGCCATGGTCAAGGGCATCGCCGACCTCTTCGTCGCCAAGGGCCTGAAGGACGCCGGGTACCAGTACGTCAACCTCGACGACTGCTGGGCCCTGCCCGCCCGTGACGCGAACGGCAAGCTCGTACCCGACCCGGTCAGATTCCCGGGCGGCATCGGAGCCGTCGCCGACTACGTGCACTCCAAGGGACTCAAGCTGGGCATCTACACCAGCGCCGGCACCAAGACGTGCAACAACGCCGGCTTCCCCGGCGCGCTCGGCCACGAGTACAGCGACGCCCAGCAGTTCGCCGACTGGGGCGTGGACTACCTCAAGTACGACAACTGCAACAACCAGGGCGTGGACGCCAGGCTCCGGTACACCATCATGCGGGACGCGCTGAAGGCGACCGGCCGGCCCATCGTGTACAGCATCTGCGAGTGGGGCCAGAACAAACCCTGGGAATGGGCCGCCGACGTCGGGCACTTGTGGCGCACCACCGACGACATCAGCGACAACTGGGGCTCGATGCTGTCGATCCTGAAGCAGAACCTGCCACTCGCCCCGTACGCCGGTCCGGGCCACTGGAACGACCCCGACATGCTGGAGGTCGGCAACGGCGGCATGACGGACACCGAGTACCGCACCCACTTCTCGATGTGGTCCGTGATGGCCGCGCCCCTCCTCATCGGCTCGGACCTGCGCAAGGCGTCCGAGGCGACCCTCGACATCCTGGGCAACCGGGAGGTCGTCGCCGTCGACCAGGACCCGCTGGGCCGGCAGGGCGCCGTCGTCTCCTCCGAGGACGGGCGCTGGGTCGTGGCCAAGGAGATGAAGGACGGCAGCCGCGCCGTCGCCCTGTTCAACGAGACCGGCAGCCCGCAGCGCATCGCCACCACCGCGCGGGCCGTGGGCCTGCCCGGCGCCGCCGCCTACACCCTGCGTGACCTGTGGGAGCACCGCTCCTACAACACCGCGGGCACGATCTCGGCGACCGTTCCGGCCCACGGCACCGTCCTGGTCCGGGTCCAGCCCGACCGCCACTGGGCCGCGAACCCGCCCGCCGTCGAACTCGGCCTGGACGGCAGCCTGTTGCTGGAGGCGGGCCGGCCGGCGACGCTCACCACGACCGTGACCGACCTGGGCCGTACGCCGGCCACGCGGGTCTCCGTGTCCCTGACCGGCCCCGCGGGCTGGACGGTACGGCCCGAGTCCGCGGTGCGGGCCCCGGCCGTAGCGACGGGGAAGACGCTGCGCACCCGCTGGACGGTCACCGCACCGGCCGGAACCCCGACGGGTTCGTACGACCTGACGCTCAGGGCGAGCCACCGCTCCCCCGGCGGCGTGCGCGTCGACAGCGCCCTGACCCTCGCCACCGGCGTGGTGGTGCGGCCGCCCACCGGGACGTCGTACCTCAGCGACCTCCCCTGGCTGTCGGCCGCCAACGGCTACGGCCCGGTGGAGCGCGACACCAGCAACGGCGAGAGCGCCGCCGGCGACGGTCATCCGATCACCCTCGGCGGGGTGGTGTACGCCAAGGGGCTCGGCGTCCACGCGGACAGCGCCGTCGAGTTCTACACGGGCGCGTCCTGCCGGACCGTCACCGCGGACGTCGGCGTCGACGACGAGAAGGACGGCAGGGGCACGGTGGCGTTCGAGATCTGGGCGGACGGCCGGAAGGCAGCCGCCACCGGGGTGCTCACCAACGCGATGGGTGCCCGGCCGCTGTCGGCGGACGTGTCCGGCGCCCAGGTGGTCCGCCTCGTCGTCACGGACGGCGGCGACGGCATCGACTCCGACCACGCGGACTGGGCGGACGCCCGCCTGGTGTGCTGAGCCGCAGTCCCGGAACGGCGGCCGCCGCCTCAGACCCCGGCCGCCGTGACGTCCGTCCGCGCCGCGAGCGCTGCCGCCGCCGCTCCGACCAGGCCGGCGTCCGTGCCGGTCTGGGCCGGGGCGACCGTCAGACGCCGTACGAAGGAGAGGGTGGCGTAGTCGGTCAGGGCCCGGCGCAGCGGGGCGAGGAGCACGTCCCCCGCCTTGGCCACTCCCCCGCCGATCACCGCGATGTCGATCTCGACCAGGGTCGCGGTGGCGGCGATGCCCGCGGCCAGGGCGCGGGCGGCGCGGGCGAAGGAGGCAACGGCGACCGGGTCCCCGGCGCGGGCGGCGGCGGCCACCGCGGCGGCCGAGGTGTCGCCGTCGGGGCCCGGGCGCCAGCCCTGGTCCAGGGCCCGGCGGGCGATGTTCGGGCCGCTCGCGAGGCGTTCCACGCAGCCGCGCGAACCACAAGGGCACGGGTCGCCGTCGAGGTCGACGCTGATGTGGCCGATGTGCCCGGAGTTGCCCGTCGGGCCCGGGTGGAGCCGCCCGTTGAGCACCAGGCCGCCGCCGACCCCCGTGGAGACGACCATGCACAGCGCGTTGCCGTGTCCCCGGGCGGCACCCTGCCAGTGCTCGGCCGCCGTGATGGCCACGCCGTCGCCGATCAGCTCCACGGGCAGGCCGCCGGTCGCGGCGCGGGCCCGCTCGACCAACGGGTAGTCCCGCCAGCCGGGCACGTTGACGGGGCTGACCGTGCCCGCGGAGGCGTCGACCGGGCCCGCGCTGCCGATGCCCAGGGCCGTGGCACGCCCCCACAGCGGCGAGGCGCCCAGCTCGCCGAGCACCTCCTCCACGGCCCGCATCACGGTGTCGCCGTCCTCCTGCGCGGGCGTCGGGCGCTGCGCGCGCACCAGGATGCCGCCGCGGCCGTCCACCAGCGCTCCGGCGATCTTGGTGCCGCCGATGTCCAGTGCGGCCACGAGGTCGGTGTGCATCAGAGTCAGATCTCCCCGTCAACCATGAGAAAACCAAGAGGTGGGCGCGGTCCGGTATCGCCGTGGGGCGGCGCGGGCCGGAGTGTTCGATGGACAGTCTCTCGTGCGTATGACAACGTTGTCCAGGTTCTATGCTCGACGCCACATCCTCATACGAACCCATGGACCGACGCATCCCCGTGGACGCGATTCGTCCCCGTGGACGACAGGACAGGACGCCGCACCGTGCCCGAGACCGCCCGTCGAGCAGACCGCCCCGCAGACCGCCCGGACCGCGCGTCGGGGAATCGCTACGGAAGCCGTCCGACGATGAAGGACGTGGCGGCACGCGCGGGCGTCGGCCTGAAGACCGTCTCCCGCGTGGTCAACGGTGAGCCCGGGGTCACCCCGGACACGGAGCGGCGCGTGCAGGACGCCATCGCGGCCCTGGGCTTCCGCCGCAACGACAGCGCGCGGGTGCTGCGCAAGGGCCGTACGGCGAGCGTGGGGCTGATCCTGGAAGACCTCGCCGACCCGTTCTACGGGCCGCTGAGCCGCTCGGTGGAGGAGGTCGCCCGAGCGCACGGCGCCCTGCTCATCAACGGATCCAGCGCGGAGGACCCGGAGCGCGAGCAGGAACTCGCGCTGGCGCTGTGCGCACGGCGGGTGGACGGGCTGGTCGTGATCCCGGCCGGTGACGACCACCGCTATCTGGAGCCCGAGCTCAAGGCGGGCGTCGCGACCGTGTTCGTGGACCGCCCGGCCGGGAACATCGACGCCGACGTCGTGCTGTCGGACAACTTCGGCGGGGCCCGCGACGGTGTCGCCCACCTGATCGCCCACGGCCACCGCCGGATCGGGTTCATCGGCGACATGCCCCGTATCCACACGGCCGCCGAGCGCCTGCGCGGCTACCGGGCGGCGATGGAGGACGCGGGCATACCGGTCGAGGACTCCTGGATGTCGCTGGGCGTCACGGACCCGGAGCGGGTGCGCCGGGCCACCGAGACCATGCTGTCCGGGCCCGATCCGGTCACCGCGGTCTTCGCGGGCAATAACCGGGTGACCGTCACCGTGATCCGCGTACTGGCCGAGCAGGCGCGGCGGGTCGCCCTCGTCGGCTTCGACGACATCGAACTGGCCGATCTGCTCCAGCCGGGAGTCACCGTCGTCGCCCAGGACTCGGCGGCCCTCGGCCGAACCGCCGCCGAGCGCCTCTTCCGCCAGCTGGACGGCACCCTCCTCGCCCCGGAGCGCATCGAACTCCCGACCCGCCTGATCACCCGAGGCTCGGGCGAACTGCCCCCGCCGGCCTGACGCCCGGCGGACGTCCCGCGCCACGCGGGCCGGGTCCGACACGCGGCAGAAGCGCGAGCCGGAAGCAGAGGGGCGTGACCACGGGGGCGGAGCCCCGGGGTCACGCCCCTGCCGGTGTGCCGTGCCGTCCGGCTACTGCGCCGACGCGGTCAGGTCGCCGCGGCGTGGGGCCGCGAAGGACTCGAGGCCGGCGCGGGTCAGGCCGGTGCGCTCGGCGACCTCGTCGGAGTCGAGGGCACCGCAGTCCAGGCCGCGCAGCAGGTATCCGCTGAGCGCCTTGGCGGTGGCGGGCTCGTCCATGACGTCGCCGCCGACGCGGCTGACGTAGCGGGCGAGGCGGGCCGCCGCCTGCTCGAAGCCCTCGCGGTAGAAGGCGAACACGGCCGCGTACCGCGTGGGGATGTGGCCGGGGTGCATGTCCCAGCCCTGGTAGTAGGCGCGGGCCAGGGCACGGCGGGTGAGGCCGAAGTGCAGCCGCCAGGCGTCGTGCACCTTCTCGGCCGGGCCGACCGGCAGGACGTTGGTGGAGCCGTCCGAGACGCGTACCCCCGTGCCCGCGGCGGCGACCTGCATCACGGCCTTGGCGTAGTCGGCGGCCGGGTGGTCGCTGGCCTGGTAGGCGGCGGAGACACCGAGGCAGGCGCTGTAGTCGAAGGTGCCGTAGTGCAGTCCGGTGGCGCGGCCCTCGGCGGCCTGGATCATCCGGGCGACCGTGGCGGTGCCGTCGGCGGCGAGGATGGACTGGCTGGTCTCGATCTGGATTTCGAAGCCGAGGCGTCCGGGCGCCAGCCCGTGGGCCTTCTCGAAGGCCTCCAGCAGCCGGGCCATGGCGGTGACCTGCTCGGGATAGGTCACCTTCGGCAGGGTCAGGACCAGCCCGCCGGGCAGGCCCCCGGCCTCCATCAGGCCGGTGAGAAAGATGTCGAGGGTGCGGATGCCCCGGTCGCGGACCGCCGCCTCGAAGCACTTCATGCGGATGCCCATGTACGGGGCCGCCGTCCCGTTCCGGTACGCCTCGGCGACCAGCCCGGCCGCGCGGGCGGCCGCCTCGTCCTCCTCCGCGTCGGGCCGGGGGCCGTACCCGTCCTCGAAGTCGATCCGCAGATCCTCGATCGGCTCCCGCTCCAGCTTGGCGCGGACGCGGTCGTACACGGGAGCGGCCAGTTCGTCGCTCAGGCCGAGGACGGCGGCGAAGGAGGCCGCGTCCGGGGCGTGCTCGTCGAGCGCGGCGAGCGCCCGGTCGCCCCAGGAGCGGATGGTGCCGGCCTCGAAGACGTCGCCGGGCACGTAGACGGTGTGCACGGGCTGGCGGGTGCCGGGGTCGCCCGGGTAGAGACGCTCCAGTTCGGCGTCGACCGGCGCGAGGGAGGCGCTGATCTCCTCGCTGACGGCGCCCGCGAGGCTCGTCGCCACGTTCTCCTGCTGGCCCTGACCCATCCCACACCCTCCTGTTTTCCGCTTTCCGGAATCCATAATCCGCAGTACGAAGTTATCCGCGGATCTTCCCGTGGGTCAACACCGTCTTTCTTCCGCGCGACCGCCCACGCCTCTCATCTCATCCTGGCGCGCGAGAGGACGGGATCACCCGCCGGGCCGAGCGGGGTTGCGGCCAGGACGAGCCGAGGCCCCCGCGTCCCACCCGGAGAGGGCAGGGCACGGGGGCCTCGGTCGTACGCCGGAGGATCAGCCCTTGCGGGTCTTGATCTCCTCGGTGAGCTGCGGGACGACCTCGAACAGGTCGCCGACGACGCCGTAGTCGACCAGGTCGAAGATCGGGGCCTCGGGGTCCTTGTTGACCGCGACAATCGTCTTCGAGGTCTGCATGCCGGCGCGGTGCTGGATCGCACCGGAGATTCCGTTGGCGATGTAGAGCTGCGGGGACACGGACTTGCCGGTCTGGCCGACCTGGCTGGTGTGCGGGTACCAGCCGGCGTCGACGGCGGCACGCGAGGCACCCACGGCCGCGCCGAGGGAGTCGGCGAGCGCCTCGATGACCGCGAAGTTCTCCGCGCCGTTCACGCCACGGCCGCCGGAGACCACGATCGCGGCCTCGGTCAGCTCGGGGCGGCCCGTCGACTCACGCGGCGTCCGGCCGGTGATCTTCGTGCCGGTCGCCTGGTCCGAGAACGTCACGCTGAGCGCCTCGACCGCACCGGCGGCCGGGGCGGCCTCCACGGCGGCGCTGTTGGGCTTGACGGTGATGACCGCGATGCCCTTGGAGAC
Source organism: Streptomyces sp. NBC_01788 (assembly GCF_035917575.1). GTDB lineage: Bacteria > Actinomycetota > Actinomycetes > Streptomycetales > Streptomycetaceae > Streptomyces. The sequence continues at coordinate 1,131,797 of NZ_CP109090.1, forward strand.
ACGGGACTTGGTGCTGTACGAGGCGGCGAACACCGACTGGGTGGCCACCGGGCCCTCGTCGCCGGGCTCCAGGTCGACGGCGTCGGTGATGATGCCCGAACCGATGCGCAGCGCCAGACGCGCGGCGATCTCCTTGCCCTCGGTGGAGGACGGCACCAGCACGGCGGCCGGCGAGACGGCCTCGACGGCGGCCTGCAGGGCGTCCACCTTGGGCACGACCAGGTAGTCGGTGTACTCGGGCGCGTCGTGGGTGAGGACCCGCACGGCGCCGTGCTCGGCGAGCGTCGCGGCGGTGTCCGCGGCACCCGCGCCGAGCGCGACGGCGACCGGCTCGCCGATGCGGCGGGCCAGGGTCAGCAGCTCCAGGGTCGGCTTGCGGACGGCACCGCCTGCGTGGTCGACGTAGACGAGGACTTCAGCCATGGGACTTCTTCTCTCCTGCTTGCGAAGTGTGAGGAACGGTCAGCGGAACCAGCGGGCTCAGATGAACTTCTGGCTCGCGAGGAACTCGGCGAGCTGCTTGCCGCCCTCGCCCTCGTCCTTGACGATCGTGCCCGCGGTGCGGGCCGGACGCTCCGTCACGGAGTCCACGGCCGTCCAGGCACCCTCCAGACCGACCTCCTCCTCGTCGATGTCCAGGTCGGACAGATCCCAGGACTGAACCGGCTTCTTCTTGGCCGCCATGATGCCCTTGAAGGACGGGTAACGGGCCTCGCCCGACTGGTCGGTGACGGACACCACCGCGGGCAGCGACGCCTCCAGCTGCTCCGAGGCCGCGTCCCCGTCCCGGCGGCCCTTCACCGTGCCGTCCTCGACCGACACCTCCGACAGCAGCGTCACCTGGGGGACACCCAGACGCTCGGCGAGCAGCGCCGGGACCACGCCCATGGAGCCGTCGGTGGAGGCCATGCCCGAGATCACCAGGTCGTAGCCGGCCTTCTCGATCGCCTTGGCCAGCACCAGCGAAGTACCGATGGCGTCCGTGCCGTGCAGGTCGTCGTCCTCGACGTGGACCGCCTTGTCGGCGCCCATCGACAGCGCCTTGCGCAGCGCGTCCTTGGCGTCCTCGGGACCCACCGTCAGAACGGTGACCTCGGCATCGTCGGCGTCCTCTGCGATCCGCAGCGCCTGCTCGACCGCGTACTCGTCCAGCTCGGAGAGCAGACCGTCCACGTCGTCCCGGTCGACGGTCAGGTCATCGGCGAAGTGCCGGTCGCCAGTGGCGTCGGGCACGTACTTCACAGTGACAACGATCCTCAAGCTCACGCCGGCTCTCCTACTGCATCGTCTTCTCTGGGCTGCCTTCCTAGGCAGCATAGGCGCCTGAAGCGGCCGATCCCGGTCAGGGCGACCAGGCGCTCCGAGCGGAATATTACTCGTCAGTACACCCAGTTCATGCCCGCTGAGCAAGCGCTTTGAACTGTGACCTTCGCAACGCAGCGTAACCGGAACCCGACGGCTTCGCAGGAGAGGGGTGAGGTGATCAATCACGCAGCGCGCTGAAGCGGCCCTGGTGGTAGAGAAGCGGACGACCGGCGCCCGCGGGATCTCCCAGGACGACCTCGGCCAGCACGATCCGGTGGTCCCCGGCCGGCACCCGTGTGACGACACGGCACACCAGCCAGGCGAGCACGCCGTCGAGAACGGGGACGCCCTCGGGACCCTCGCGCCACGCCGTCGGCGCGCCGAAGCGGTCGGCGCCGCTGCGCGCGAAGGTGGCGGCCAGTTCCTCCTGGTGCTCACCGAGTATGTGGACGCCGACATGGTCGGTCGCGGCGATGGCCGGCCAGCTGGAACCGCCGGTGCCGATACCGAAGGAGAGCATCGGCGGCTCGGCGGAGACGGAGGTGAGGGACGTGGCGGTGAAGCCGACCGGACCGGCGTCGCCCCGGGCGGTGATCACCGCGACGCCCGCCGCGTGCCGCCGGAAGACGGAGCGCAGCAGTTGTGGGGAGGCGAACTGGACGGTGCCGGAGGCACCCAGGTCGGACGTGGCCGTCATGGAGCCGTCCTTCTGCTGGTCGGACGAGCGGGATCCGCGGCTGCTCAACAGTCCGGACGGCGCGCGCTCGTGGGGCGGGCTGGGTCGACGCGGGGCCGCCCGAGAAGAAGGAGTTCCGAGGGCATGCGGTCAGGCTCACGATAGTTGGCGTGCACAGTCAAGTACGCCCCGGGATCCACGAGCCCTCCCGCCGCCGCGGTCAGAGGCCTCACCACCCCGGACGGCGACCTCACAACGCCTCCCCCAGGGCCGCGATGACGTCCGCCTTGCGCGGCTGCCCGGCCGCCCGCCGCACCACGCGGCCGTCCGCGTCGAGGACGAGCACGGTCGGCGTCCTGAGGATCCCGAGCGCGCGCACGAGGTCGAGCCGGGCCTCGGCGTCGACCTCGACGTGCGCCACCCCGGGGACCAGGCCGGCCACCTCGCCGAGGATCCGCCGGGTCGCCCGGCAGGGTGCGCAGAACGCGCTGGAGAACTGCACCAGCGTGGCCCGCGCGCCGAGGTCCTCACCGAGTTCGGCCGACCCGAGCCGTCTGCCCTCGTCCCATCCCGGCACGCTTGTACTCCCGTTCTTCCGCCACGCTCTGCCACACTTTCGCGGACGCCCCCGCGTTCACCGGTACAGCGCGCCCGTTGGGACGGAGATTCCCGGGCGCCCGGGACAGGTTCCCGAAGGGGTTCCAAGGCCTGTGCTGCGGGTCCACGATGGGCCGTCGGGCGGAATCTGAGGGGTGACGTGACGAGGATCTCGCGTTGGACGGGCACGTGGGCTGGCTCCCGCGCCGTTCTTGGGGCACGATCTGCGACAGGCCGTAAACCTACGGCAGCGTAACTTCCGCCGGGAGCCCTTCCCTGGCAGAGAGAAGGGTCCGTCCCGCTCATGGCAGAGCTCGTCTACCGCCCCGTCATCGGTCTCGCCCGCACGATGTTCAAGGCGTGGGACCTCAAGATCGACTGCCAGGGGTCGGAGAACATTCCCACCACGGGCGGCGCCGTGCTGGTGAGCAATCACATCAGCTATCTGGACTTCGTCTTCAACGGGCTCGCGGCGCTCCCGCAGAAGCGCCTGGTGCGTTTCATGGCGAAGGAGTCGGTCTTCCGGCACCGGGTCTCCGGCCCCCTGATGCGCGGCATGAAGCACATCCCGGTGGACCGCGCCAACGGCGAGGCGGCGTACGCACACGCGCTGGACTCGCTGAGGTCCGGTGAGGTGGTCGGGGTGTTCCCGGAGGCCACGATCTCGCAGTCGTTCACGCTGAAGGCCTTCAAGTCGGGCGCGGCACGCCTCGCCCAGGAGGCGGGCGTCCCCATGGTCCCGATGGCCGTCTGGGGCACGCAGCGGCTGTGGACCAAGGGCCACCCGCGCAACTTCAAGCGCAGCCACATCCCGATCACGATCAGGGTGGGCGAGGCCATGGAGGCCTCCCGCGAGCTGTACGCGGGCGCCCTCACCCGCCGGGTGCGCGAGCGCGTCCAGGAGCTCCTTGAGGCCGCCCAGCGCGCCTACCCGGTCCGCCCCCGGTCCGCCGACGACACCTGGTGGATGCCCGCCCACCTCGGCGGCACGGCACCGACCCCGGACCAGCTCCGCACGGCCGGGGCGCACTGACCTCGCGGGCGGAGAAACTCAAGGCCTAGGCCGCGGGCGGTCGTACGGTGACCTCGGCGCCCGGGCTGAACTTTTCCAGCAGTTCGGCGAGTTCGGCCGCCGCCGCCTCGACCTCGGCGACCGGCATCGGGGCCAGGCTCTCCAGCAGGAAGATGCCCGACGCGGTCTGCTCGGTGAGGCGGGTGCGCGGGCCCTGGCGCCAGTTCCAGCGGCGGCAGGTCACGCCGGCCTCGTCGCACCACACCACCTCGCCCGCGTCCGGGTGTTCGACGGTCTCCTCGCCGCCCGCGACCGTGACGAAGTCCTCCTCGCCACTGGCACGCACGAGGCGCATCCCGCCCTCGATCAGGTCGAGGTCCTCGCCACCGACGGGGATGAGGTGGGCGACGCTGATGGCGTTGTAGAGGTCGACGAGCAGGTTGATGCGGGGCAGGCCGGCGCCGGTCAGCGCCCGCCGGGTCAGCGCCTCGGCCGAGTTGCGGGTGCGGGAGGGCTTGGAGCCGAACGCCGTGTACGTCTCGCGCCAGGCGGCCATGTGCGGGTCCTCGTGCGGGGCGCGTCCGTCCAGACGGGCCGCCAGCCGGCGTGCGGCGTCGTCGAGGAGTGCCGAGGAGCCTTCGGTGCTCGGTCCGCCGACCAGTCCGCGGGCCTCGACGGCCACGTGGGTGAAGCCGGGCACGAGTGCGCGTACCTCGTCGGACACGGTGAGCGTCAGTGCCATGTTCTCCCGCCTCGCGGTCAGAGTGCGGCCGGGAGCGTCTTCCACAGCCGCGGCCGGTCCGGAGCGGCCTTGAGGGCGGCCAGCACGGCCGGGTGCGGTTCAGCGTACAGCACCGGATAGTCCAGCTCGTTGGACTTGGGGTCCGGTACGAAGGCCAGACGCTCACCAGCGAGGGAGAAGCGGGCGTCGACGCCCGGCTTGTTGCCGCGCGGGTCCTGCCGGTGCCAGGCTCCGTCGAACCGGACGGCGACCAGTCCGTGCACCACGTGCCCGCCGCCGTCGTCGTCGCGCGTCAGCCGCTGGTAGCACAGCGCCGTCGGGATGTCCTCGGCCCGCAGCAGCGCCGCCAGGGCATGGACCTTGGCGTAGCAGATGCCAGTGCGCAGACGGAGGACGTCGGAGGCGCGCCAGGTGACGCGCGGGTCGCCCGCGTCCTGCGAGTGGGGGATGCCGTCGCGCACGAATTCGTACGCGGACCGCGCATAGGCATACGAGTCCGCCACCCCCTCGGCGAGCCGGGCGGCCGTTTCGCGGACCATCGGGTGCTCATGGTCGACCACCTCGTCGGCGGCCAAATAGGCAGACAGGTCGAGGGTGTTCTGGATCAGCTCCATGCCCGCAGAGCATAGGAATGCGACCACTCGACCGTCAATGACTTTTCGAGTGATCGCATAACTATGCAGATCGGATCTCTGGCCGATCCGACCGGGGTGCCGGCGCTAGCGCGCCATTTCCTCCTTCAGCGCGGCCACGAACGCGTCCACGTCGTCCTCGGTGGTGTCGAAGGCGCACATCCAGCGCACGACGCCCTCCGTCTCGTCCCAGAAGTAGAAGCGGAACCGCTTCTGCAGACGCTCGCTCACGTCGTGCGGGAGCTTGGCGAAGACCCCGTTGGCCTGGACCGGGTAGAGGACCTCCACCCCGTGCACGGCGCGCACGCCCTCCGCGAGCCGTTGCGCCATCTCGTTGGCGTGCCGGGCGTTGCGCAGCCACAGGTCCTTGGCGAGCAGCGCCTCCAACTGCACCGACACGAAACGCATCTTGGAGGCGAGCTGCATGCTCATCTTGCGGATGTGCTTCATCTGGCGGACGGCGTCCTGGTTGAGGACGACGACCGCCTCGCCGAACATCGCGCCGTTCTTCGTCCCGCCCAGGGAGAGGATGTCGACGCCGACCGCGTTGGTGAACGTGCCCATCGGCACGTTCAGCGAGGCGGCCGCGTTGGCGATGCGGGAGCCGTCCAGGTGCACCTTCATGCCCCGCGCGTGCGCGTGCTCGCAGATGGCGCGGATCTCCTCGGGCGTGTAGAGGGTGCCGAGTTCGGTGCTCTGGGTGATCGAGACGGCCTGCGGCATCGCCCGGTGCTCGTCCTCCCAGCCGAACGCCTGGCGGTCGATCAGCTCGGGGGTGAGCTTGCCGTCGGGCGTGGGCACGGTGAGCAGCTTCAGGCCGGCCATGCGCTCGGGGGCGCCGCCCTCGTCGACGTTGACGTGCGCGCTCTCCGCGCATATCACCGCGCCCCAGCGGTCGGTGACCGCCTGGAGCGCCACGACGTTGGCGCCGGTCCCGTTGAACACCGGGAACGCCTCCGCCGTGGCGCCGAAGTGGTCGCGGACGATCCGCTGGAGGTTCTCCGTGTAGTCGTCCTCGCCGTACGCGACCTGATGCCCGTCGTTGGCCATGGCCAGGGCGGCGAGCACCTCCGGGTGGACCCCGGCGTAGTTGTCGCTGGCGAACCCGCGGACGTGGGGGTCGTGGTGGCGACGCGCGTCGGTCCTGGGAGGGTTCACGGCTTCTCGGTGAGCCACAGACGTTTTCCGTTCACTTCCGCGGCGGGCTTGCTCCACACGTCGACGATGGCCTCGGCCAGGTCCTTGACGTCCGTGAAACCCGCGAACTTCGCGTTGGGCCGGTCGGCGCGCATCGCGTCGTGCACCAACGCCTTCACCACCAGGATCGCAGCCGCGGACGTCGGCCCTTCGGCGCCCTCGGCCTTTCCCGCCTTGCGGAAATAATCGGCCATGGCCAGCGTCCACGCCTCGGAGGCGGCCTTGGCGGCGGAGTAGGCCGCGTTGCCCGCGGTGGGCTTGCTGGCGCCGGCCGCGCTGATCAGGACGTACCGGCCGCGCTCGCTGCGCTGAAGCGCCTCATGGAAGGCCAGCGAGGTGTGCTGCACGGTGCGGATGAGCAGCAGCTCCAGGAAGTCCCAGTCGTCCAGGACGGTCTTGGTGAAGGTCTCGCTGCCGCGCCAGCCGCCCACGAGGTGGACCAGGCCGTCGACCCGGCCGAAGTCCTTCTCGACGTGCGCGGCCCAGTCACGGGTGGACTGAAGGTCGAGCAGGTCGACGGTGTCCCCGGTGACGCTGGCACCGCCGGAGCCGTACCGGGCGGCGTCCACGGCCTGCGAGAGCCGCTCCGGGTCGTTGTCCGCGCCGACGACGGTCGCCCCCGCCTCGGCGAGCCTGAGCAGCGCCGCCCGACCGGCCGGCCCGCCCGCGCCGGCCACCGCGATCACCGCACCGCTGAGAGCCCCGTTCCCCGCCATGTTCCTCGCCTCCTGCACAGTGTTCTCAGTCTCGCGGCCGCTCACGCGGCGGCCCGCTCGGCGCTGTCCGCCGCGACGCTCCTGGCGGAAGTAATGTGCCTGTGTCCTTCAGTTTTCACTTCTTCCTCCACCGAAACGTCGCTCGCGCCGTAAATCTTCATGCACGGCAGAGTCTATCCACCACCCCCTGGGGCCCCTCATACGGGGCGATCTTGCCCAGGGCCGGTGCGTACACACCCTCGAAGCGCGCCCGCTTCCCCAGCCCGGCCTCATGCCCCCCTGCCAGGATGCCTTCGCCCTGCCCCCACTGCTCGCCGAAGCCGGACGTCACGGCAGCGCGTCCCGGAGATGCCGTCGGTCGAGGCGCGGGGCCCGTTCGGGAGTGATCCGCACGCCGCGTGGAGGGCACCGCCCACCGCGAAGGCTGCCAGGGCGGCAGCCCAGGCGGCCTGCTGCATCGGCCACGCCCACACCGTGACCCCGCGGCCACGCGCTCCGCCGGAGGCCAGGTACACCGCGCCGACGTAGCCGAAGGCAGGCAGCCGGCTCAGCCGGGCGCCGAGCAGTACGGCCGCGGCAGCCGTGACGCCCGTGCAACCCAGGGTGTTGCGGATCATGGTCGGTGGGCCGTAGGAGAGCGCGTCCCCGAGCACGGCCGTCGGCAGCGGCGCCGCCGCGACCGCGGTGAGACCCAGCAGATGGGCCAGGCGCCATGGCCACCAGGGACGTACGGCCGTGCGGTGCAGTTCGTCGGACGCCGAGTGCAGGCTCGCAGCGATCACAGAGGCTGCCAGGAGCGGGGCCGACGCCACAATCGGCACGCGGCGGCCCGGGTCCAGACAGGCGTCCAGGGGAGGGCGCGGGAGCAGCCGCCCGATCACATGGCCCGCCACCGCACAGGCCGCCAGGGCCACCGCGTCCGCCGGCAGCAGGGCCAGATGCGCCCGGCCCCCGGGCGTAGGGCCAGGTGGCGGGCAGCGCCAGGGCCACCGCGACCGCGTACCCGACCAATGCCCAGAACGCGACCGGCAGGGCCGACGCCAGGAACCGGGCGAGCGGGGCGCGAACGGCCGCCCTCCACAGCTCCTCGGTCCCGCGCCGGCGCTCCCGCCCGCCCTGCCGGCAGCCTGCGCCCGCCGCGAGGGGCGCCACGATCAGCAGACATGAGGAAAGGCCCCCACCGTGCAGTGGGGGCCACTTCCTGGCCGGTTCCCGGGCTCGGGGCCTCAGGCGGCTCCGACGATCCCCTTCGTGGAGGCGATCACGTTCTTCAGCTTCTTGGACAGGGCCTCGAAGAACATGCTGAGCGGGAACTCGTCCGGGAGGACGTCGTCCACGAGCTTGCGCGGGGGCTGGGTCAGGTCCAGGGCGTCGGGACCCTTCGCCCACTTGGAGCCCGGGTGCGGGGCGAGGTAGGTGGAGACCAGCTCGTAGCCGGCGAACCAGTGGACCAGCTTGGGGCGGTCGATGCCGTCGCGGTAGAGCTTCTCGATCTCGCCGCACAGCTGGTTGGTGACCTGCGGGGCGCGCTCCCAGTCGATGCTGAGCTTGTTGTCGGTCCAGCGCACCACGTCGTGCTTGTGGAGGTAGGCGAAGAGCAGCTGACCGCCGAGGCCGTCGTAGTTGCGTACGCGCTCGCCGGTGACCGGGAAGCGGAACATGCGGTCGAACAGCACCGCGTACTGCACGTCACGGGCCTGCGCGACACCGTCGGCCTGGAGCTTCACGGCCTCCTTGAAGGCGGTCAGGTCGCAGCGCAGCTCCTCCAGGCCGTACATCCAGAACGGCTGGCGCTGCTTGATCATGAACGGGTCGAAGGGCAGGTCACCGTGGCTGTGGGTGCGGTCGTGGACCATGTCCCACAGCACGAAGGCCTCCTCGCAGCGCTTCTGGTCGAGGACCATGGCGGCGATGTCCTCGGGCAGTTCGAGGCTCAGCAGGTCGACGGCGGCGGCGGTGACCCGGCGGAAGCGGGCGGCCTCGCGGTCGCAGAAGATGCCACCCCAGGAGAACCGTTCCGGCGCCTCGCGCACGGCGATGGTCTCCGGGAAGAGGACGGCGGAGTTGGTGTCGTAGCCGCCCGTGAAGTCCTCGAAGGTGATGCCGCAGAACAGCGGGTTGTCGTAGCGGGTGCGCTCCAGTTCGGCCAGCCAGTCCGGCCAGACCATGCGCAGCACGACCGCCTCCAGGTTGCGGTCCGGGTTGCCGTTCTGCGTGTACATGGGGAAGACGACCAGGTGCTGGAGGCCGTCCGCGCGGTTCGCGGCGGGCTGGAAGGCCAGCAGCGAGTCCAGGAAGTCCGGCACCTCGAAGCCGCCCTCGGCCCAGCGGCGCAGGTCGCGCACGAGCGCCTCGTGGTAGGCGGCGTCGTGCGGCAGCAGCGGGGACAGCTCCTCGACGGCGTCGGTCACACGGCGTACGGCGGCGTCGGCGTCCGCGCGCCCGGGGGCGCCCTCGGCCGTGAAGTCGATCGAGCCGTCCTTCGACTGCCATGGCCGGATTCGCTCCACGGCATCCTTGAGCACGGGCCACGCCGGGTGCTCAACCACCCTGGCCACCGGAGGAACCTTCTCCTCCGCACCCACCTGCACAAGAATTTCCGTCATGTCTCATCCTCCACGGGACAACCTCGCGTAAGGAGACGGTATACATACAGGGTTTCTCCCAGCAAGGGGACCCTCGGGAAATAATTCTGCACACAGCCATGGTCACCGGCTATTTTCCTGCCGTACACCCGGACGGGGCCAGACCCGGTGGCCCGGTCGAGTGACAGACGCCACGTCGACCCGAGAGCGTTTTCCGGCCGCGGGCGGCCGTGCGACGGCCGCACAGCCCGGCGGTCAATGTGCGGACGACTCGCCCACGCCGGAGTGACCGTCGTGGCGGATACGGCCCCCTTCCTGCGGGCCGTCACCCCACTGCGCCGTGTACGCGGGGGTCCAACCCGCGTGTGGGCCATTAGGCTGCGGCACTACCGCGCGGACGACGAGGTCCGTCCGCTTCGCGCCGCGCCGAGCCGCCGTCGACGGAAGCGAGTTGAACCTTGAACTTCCTTACCATCGGTCACCGCGGAGTCATGGGCGTCGAGCCCGAGAACACCCTCCGTTCCTTCGTCGCCGCCCAGCAGGCCGGTCTGGACGTCATCGAACTCGATCTGCACCTGAGCAAGGACGGCGCCCTCGTCGTCATGCACGACGACGAGGTGGACCGCACCACCGACGGCAGCGGCGCGATCGCCGACAAGACGCTCGCCGAGCTGCGCTCCCTGGACGCCGGCCGCGGCGAGCGGATTCCGGTCTTCGAGGAGGTCCTCGACGCGGTGCGGACGCCGCTCCAGGCCGAGATCAAGGACGTGGCCGCGGCCCGGGCGCTGGCCGGGGTGCTGCACGAGCGTGACCTGGTCTCCCGGGTCGAGGTGTCCTCGTTCCACGACGAGGCGATCACCGAGATCGCCCGGCTGGTGCCGGGGGTGCGCACCGCGCTCGTGGCCAGCCGCTACGGCGCCGGCGTCGTCGAGCGCGCCACCGCCGCCGGCGCCGCGACCGTCTGCCTGAACATCCGCCGGCTCACCCTGGAGATCGTCGAGCAGGCGCGCGAGGCGGATCTGCGGATCATCGGCTGGGTCGTGAACACCCTGGACCACCTGCGTCTGGTCCGCGCCCTGGAGCTGGACGGGGCGACCACCGACTACCCGGAGATCAAGCTCACCGGCCGCTTCACCGCCTGACCCCCTGCACGCACCTCCGGCTCATGTCACTGGCCGAGTCCCTTGACCAGCAGCTCGAACTCCAGGTCGTCGCGCTGCGGAACGCCGAAGCGCTCGTCGCCGTACGGGAAGGGGGACGTCTTTCCCGTACGGCGGTAGCCGCGGCGCTCGTACCAGGCGATCAGGTCCTCGCGTACGGAGATCACGGTCATGTGCATCTCCCTGACGCCCCACTCCTGTCGGGCCCGGCGCTCGGCCTCCGCGATGACCACCTTGCCCAGGCCCGCGCCCTGCAACGTGGGACTGACCGCGAACATGCCGAAGTAGGCGTGGTCCCCCTTGTGCTCGAGCTGGCAGCAGGCGACCACGCTGCCGTCCCGCTCCACCGTCAGCAGCCGGCTGCCGGGCGACTTGATCACCTCCAGCACGCCCTCGGGGTCGGTGCGCTGTCCCTGGAGGATGTCCGCCTCGGTGGTCCAGCCGGCCCGGCTGGAGTCCCCGCGGTACGCCGACTCGATCAGGCGCACCAGCGTGTCGACATCGGTGTCGCGGGCGTCGCGGAAGGTCAGTCCACCGGCGGCGGTCGTCATGGGCGTGCCTTTCGGTTCGGGCGCTGTCGGGAGGCGGCGAGCGTCATCCTGCCACTACTGCCGGGGCACCAGTGCTGTGGCCGGAAAGGTTCGCCGGGAAGCTCGCGGCGTCCGGTGCGGTACATCGCAAGGCGGAGCATCGCCCGCGTACTGGATGTACTTGGGTGATGCGACAACGCGGCGAGGAGCCGTGCCGGGCGTCGCGAGCGGTGAACCTTTCCGGTCGCAGCACTAGCCTCGGGAGGCATGGTGCACGTACTCAGCAGTCGGACACTGGTCCGGCCCGCGGACCCCGAACGCTCCCGTGTCTTCTACGGCGAGCGGCTGGGCCTCGCCGTCCACCGCGAGTTCGGCACGGGGCCGGAGCGCGGCACCGTCTACTTCCTCGGTGGCGGTTTCCTGGAGCTCTCCGGGCGCTCCGACGACCCGCCGTCCCCCTCCCTGCGGCTGTGGCTCCAGGTCGAGGACGTGGCGGCGGCCCACGAGGAGCTGCGTGCGAAGGGCGTGGAGATCACGCGGGAGCCGGTGCGCGAGCCGTGGGGCCTGATCGAGATGTGGATCGCCGATCCGGACGGCACGCCCATCGTCCTCGTCGAGGTGCCGGCCGGGCATCCGCTGCGGTACCGGCCGGGAATCTGAGCCGGATCCGGGGCGCGGGCCGACGCGGGCGGGCCGGGCGCCTCCCACTGGCCCGCGTCGGCGGCCGGAGCTAGCGTGCTGGTGGGTGGGAACGAGCTTCCCGGAGGAAAGCCATGGAGTTCGACAAGCCTGTGGTCGGCGGACCCTGCTGGGCGGAGCTGGGCACCAGCGATCTGGATGCGTCCACGCGGTTCTACACGGAGGTCTTCGGCTGGCGCATGCGCCGCGATCCCCGGCTGGTCTCGGGTGACTACACCCTCGCTCACCTGGGGGACGCGCCGGTCGCGGCAATCACACCCCTGTACCAGAAGTCGCAGCCGGTCGCGTGGAACGTCTCGTTCGCCGTAGCGGATGCGGACGCCACGGCGAACAAGGTGGTGGAGGCCGGCGGGACAGTGATCCACGGCCCGCGCGACATCTACGACGAGGGCCGCTTCACCGTGGCCCTGGACCCGTCGGGCGCGGCCTTCCAGATGTGGGAGCCGCGGGAGTTCTCCGGTGCCGGGGTGTTCAACCGGCCCGGCTCGCTGGGCTGGGTGGAACTCGTCACCCGCAACCCCAAGCGGGCCAGGGACTTCTACACGAGCGTGTTCGGCTGGAGCGTCAACGCCTCGGAGTGGTACACACAGTGGGGTCTGCACGGCGAGGACTTCGGCGGCGTGACGGCGATGCACGACCGCTTCCCGGCCGATGTGCCGCCGCACTGGCTGCCGTACTTCGCGGTCGAGGACGTCGAGGTGAGCACGGACGTCGCGGTGCGGGCCGGTGCCAAGGCCCTGCTGGAGCCCACGGCGCTCGCGGACGGGCCCCACATCGCGGTGCTGCGGGACCCCCAGGGCGCGACCTTCGGCGTCTACCAGTCCGCCCGGGAGAGCTGACGTGGAGCGAAGGCCGGCTCAGAGACGCAGGGCGCCCGGGCGTCCCTCAAGCCGGCCGAGGAGCTCGCCGAGGAGCGAGGCGAGCCCGTCCCGTTCCTGACTGGCCAGGCCGGACAGGACGGCCCGTTCGTAGGCGAGCTGTTCCGGCAGGATGCCGTCGACGAGGTCGCGTCCGGCGTCCGTGAGGCGGACGTGGGCGACCCGGCGGTCGCGGGTGTCGCCGCGGCGCTCCACCAGGCCGCGCTCGGTGAGCTGCTTGAGGCGTTTCGTGACGGCGGCCCCCGAGGAGAAGGTCTCGCGGGTCAGTTCGCTCGGGGTGAGCTCGTCCCCGGTCCGCCGCAGTGCCCCGAGCAGGTCGAACTCGGGCCGGCTGAGCCCCGCCCGGCGCAGGGGCGCGTCCTCGGCCTGCTGGAGGAGGGCGGCGCAGCGGTTGATCCGGCCGATGACCTCCATCGGCGCGGTGTCCAGGTCGGGGTGGACGGCCCGCCACTGGCGGACCACGCCCGCGACGGTGTCGTCGCCCGGCCCGGTCTCCGCGGGGCGGGTCCGCTCGTGCGCCGCGTCCCCGGTCGCCGCCTCCCCGTGGGCCGGCCCTCCGTGCCTCGCCGTCATGGCCGTACGTCCTCCGTCGTCTCGCCCGTGCTCGCCGGGGCGTGCGCGCCCTGGCGTCGTATCGTCGCGGCGAGCGTACGGTGTGCGGACTGCTCGGTGAGCACGACCCGCTCCTCGGGCAGGGCGCGTTGCCACCACTCGCCGGACGCGGCGTCGGCGGTGGCGCGCAGATCGACCAGCGTGGCGGCCAGGCTCCGGCGGGCGGACTCCAGGGCGGCGGGCGCGGGCCGCTCCTCGGCGAGCAGGCGGCCGGCCCGTTCGCGGGCCCGGTCGACGGCGGCCAGGGCGTGCTCGATGCGGTCGCCGGCCCGGCGGTTGGTGACGGCGACGGCGGCCACGAAGCCGACCAACGCGCCGACGACGGTGTCCACGGCCCGCTCGGTGATCAGCTCGCCCGGCTCGTGGTACCCGGCGAACTCGACGACGAGCAGTGCCAGCGGGGTCACGCAGATGCTGCCGAGCCAGTAGTTGCGGCCCATCAGCGCCTCGGCGCCGAAGTTGAAGGCCATGCAGAGCAGGACGAGGGCCAGGTCGCTGGCGTGCGCGAGCGGGGCGACGGCGGCGAAGACGAGGACGCCGACGAGGTTGCCGACGACTCGCTGGATGCTCCGCTTCCAGGTCAGGGTCATGTTGGCCTGGTACAGGGAGGCGGCGGTGACCAGGGCCCAGTAGGGGCGGCCGATGCCGAGCGCGAGGGAGGCGTAGCCGGCGAGGGCGCAGCCCAGCGCGGTGCGCACCACGATCGGGGTCAGCGGGCCGAGCAGGGTCCACCAGGGCCGGTGCGGGGCGGCGGTCTCGGCGTCCACGCCAAGCAGTTCGTCGGTGTCCGCCGCGGTCTCGCCGGCCTCGGGGACCGGACCGGTCCCGCACAGCTGGCGGGCCCAGGCGCGCAGCCGCTCGGGGTCCGCGTCCGCGGGGGCGGCGAGCGCGACCTCGGCGCGTACGACGAGCCGTTCCAGGGCGCGGCGGGGAGCGGTGCGGGCGCCGGTGGACAACAGCGTCCGCCAGGCCGCGTGGACGGCGGCGGCCGCGGCGGCGCGGGTGCGGGCGTGGCCGTCGACGGCGCCGGCGGTGGCGGCGTGGGCGGCGGCCGCGTTCAGCGCCTGCGCGGTGGCGCGGCGCTCCGGGCCGTGCGGGCGCAGCAGTCCGGGTGCCATGCCGACCAGCCAGGCCCAGGCCGCCGCGGCGAGGGCCAGCGCCAGGTGGGCGGGGATCTGCCCGAGGGTCTGCGGGGCGAACAGGGAGGCGGAGCTGATGAAGGTGAGGACGACGTTGCCGGGCGGTCCGATGCGGGTGGCGTCGCACAGCGCCTTCTGCACGGCGGCCATCAGGGCGCCGACGGTGACGAGGACGACCGGGTCGGCGGTGAGCGAGGCGGTGACCAGGGCGACGGCGAGGCCGCCGATCATGCCGACGACCACCCAGGCCAGGGCGCGGGCCCGGGCGGCGTAGGGGCGGTTGTGCGCGTACAGGGCGCACAGCGAGCCCGCCATCGTGTACATGGCGAGGTCGAGCCGGCCGAGGACGAGCAGGGTGAGGGTCGGCAGGGCGACGGAGACGACGGCGCTCAGGGCGGGCTTGAACCAGATGTCCGAGGGGCGGCCGAGCCGCAGCACGCCGGTGAGTGGAAGATGCCGGGCGATCCGGTTCAGGGGGGTGGGGGGCACACTGCTCATATCGACAACCTTAGCAGGTGTTTTACTTGTAAAGCATATTCCCGGATGGCCGCCGGCCGCTCATGACGTGCTGTGCTTCCCCGAACGCGCCCCGTATACCTCCTTGCGCTCGTGTGCGCACCGCGCGCGCCGGGCATCGCTTGACCGACCGGCCGTCCGGCGGCGGCCGCGATCCGTCGAACGGGGAGGTGGGGGGTGCACGGATCGGCTTCGCCCAGCTGGCTGCTGGTCGCGCTGTGCGCGGCGACCGGGGCGTACTGCCTGCTGCGGATGCGCAGCAGCGTCGAGGAGCAGCGCCGTGCCGCGGGCGGTGAGGCGTTCATGGGCTTCGGCATGGCGGCCATGGCCGTCCCGGCGGCGGTGTTCACGCCACCGGCGTGGGCCTGGTCGGCCTACGGGGCACTCTTCGGCGTGACCGCGCTGCGCGCGCTGTGGTCGGCGCGGACGAGCCCGCACCATCGGCACCATCTGGTGGGCACGGTGGCCATGGTCTACATGTCCGTGGTGATGGCCGTCTCGCCCGGCTCCCACCACCACGGCGGGGCGGGAGTCCCACCGCTCACCGGCGCGCTGCTGCTGTACTTCGCCGGATACGTCCTGCTGTCCGGCGTCCGGCTGGTCCCCGCCGGGGCGGCGACCGTCAGCGGCACGCCCGGCGGCACGGCATGGGGCGACCGACCGGAGCTGGCCCGTGCGTGCCGGCTGTCGATGGGGATAGCGATGGTGGCGATGCTGCTGACCATTTGACTGTTCCTCTCCCTGAAGAGGAGGGGATTCCTGCTCAGGCCGCCTCCTGGAGACCGGCACCACGGTGCCGTGGCCTGCGTCACTTCGCCGCGGAGCCGTGCCCCCGGGCTGTCGGCCGCTCATAAAGTGGCTCGCATGATGGTCCCCGCGGTCCTGCTGCTGCTCGGTGCCCTGACCGCCGTCGCCGCCCCCCGACTGCTCGCCCGGGCCGACTGGCCGGACCGTGAACCGGTGCTCGCGCTGTGGGTGTGGCAGTGCGTGGTCGCCGCGGTCCTGCTGTGCTGCGCGCTGTCGATGACGCTCAGCGCGGCCGCCGCCTGGCAGGCGGTGCGCGGCCATCTGTTCGCCCCGGCCCCGCGTTCCGTGGTGGAGGCCTACGCGCTCGGCACGGCCGCCGCCTGGGCACCGACGACCGCGGTGGCGCTCGCGTGCGGCGGGGCGTGGAGTGCGGCGATGCTGCTGCGCGAGGTGGTGCGGGCCCGGGCTCGACGCCGGCTGCGACGCGCTGAACTCCTCGTGCGCGCCCCGCTGTTGCCCGGCGAGGAACCCGGCTCCGACCGGCTCGTGGTGCTGGAGGGCGAGCGGCCGGACGCCTGGTGGCTGCCCGGCCCGTCCCCCCAACTGGTCATCACCACGGCCGCGTTGCGCCGGCTCAGCGGACGGCAGCTGGACGCCGTCCTCGCGCACGAGCAGGGCCACGCGCGGGCCCGGCACGACTGGCTGCTGCACTGTTCCGGCGCGCTCGCCGGCGGCTTTCCCCAGGTGCCGGTGTTCGCCGCGTTCCGCGACGAGATGCACCGTCTGGTCGAACTCGCCGCCGACGACATGGCCTCACGCCGCTTCGGCCGTCTGACGACCGCCCTCGCCCTGGTGCAACTCAACGAGCACCGCGGTGTGTTCGGCCCCTGCCCGGCCGGCCAGGCGCACATCTCTCAGCGCGTGCACCGCCTCCTCACTCCCCCGAACCGCCTTCCGGCCGCCCGCCGGCTGCGCCTGACGGCCGTCGCCTCGCTCGTGCCGGTGATACCGGTCCTGGTGGCGGTGACACCCGGCTTGAGGGCACTGGGCTAGGAACAGTCCCTCCGAGGCCCAGTGGCCGGGGCACCAGGAGTTGGGCCATGATCGGCCCATGACTGCCGTGCTCTTCGACTTCTCCGGGACCCTCTTCCGCGTCGAGTCCTGCGAATCCTGGCTGAGAGCCGCCCTCGACGCGGCGGAACTCACCCTTGGGGAGCAGGAGTTGGCCGGTGCGGCACAAGCGCTGGAGGAGGCCGGGGCACTGCCGGGCGGGGCGTCCCCGCTACGCGTGCCCGGCGAGGTGGCCGAGCTGTGGGAGAACCGGGACCGCAGCGCCGAGGAGCACCAGGCCGCCTACACCGCCCTGTCCCGCCAAGTGCCGCTGCCCGAACCCGCGTTGCACGACGCGCTGTACGACCGGCACATGACACCGGCGGCCTGGGCCCCCTACCCGGACGCGGCCGAGGTGCTGCGCACGTTGCACGAGCGCGGGATCGGCGTGGCCGTCGTGAGCAACATCGGCTGGGACCTGCGCCCGGTGTTCCGCACCCACGGCCTCGACGCGTACGTGGACGCCTATGTGCTGTCGTACGAGCACAGCATCCAGAAGCCGGACCCGCGTCTGTTCGCCCTCGCCTGCGCGGCGCTCGACGCCGACCCGAAGGACGTGCTCATGGTCGGCGACAACCGCCAGGCGGACGGCGGCGCGGCCGCCCTGGGCTGCGGCGTGCACTTCGTGGACCACCTGCCGGTCGCGCGGCGGCCGGACGCGCTGCTCCCCGTCCTCGACCTGCTCGGCCCGACGGACCGAGCCATTCGAACGGACTGAACGACCACTACGCCCGCGGCACCCGCGGCACCCCCTCGACGACGCCCGGCACAAAAGAAGCCGTCCGTCTCGGACGATCCCCCGTTTCGCCCGAGACGGACGGCAGCACGACGGGCCCCTGTCCGGGGCCGGTCCGCTCGCGTTGAGTATAGTTGGCTGGCAGCCAGTCAACGCAGGAGTCACAGCATGTCCCCGCGAAGCGCCTCGGTCAACGAAGAGTTGCGGCGGCGTTCCCGGGAGCGGCTCCTCCAGGCGGCGGTCGAGCTGGTCGGCGAGCACGGGTACGACGCGACGACGCTCGGCGCCATCACCGACCGCGCGGGGTCGGCACGCGGACTGGTCTCCTACTACTTCCCCGGCAAGCGCCAGCTCGTGCAGTCCGCCGTGCACCGGCTGATGCACCGCACACTCCAGGAGGCGTTGGAGCGGGAACCGCACAGCGAGGACGGCCGGGAGCGGCTGGCGCGGGCCATCGACGCGATCCTGGGTCTCGCCCGGGACCGGCCGGTGCTGATGCGCCAGCACATGGCGGGGATCCTGCACGAGGAGGGCTTCGTGCAGTGCCCCGAGCAGCAGCGCCTCTCCGAGCTGCTGCGGGACACCGTGGCCCGGCGCGGTTCGCGGGACGTCGACGCCGACTACCCGATGCTGCGCGCGCTGCTGATGGGCGCCGTCTACGCCGCGCTGGTGCCCGGGGCACCGATGCCGGTACCGGCACTGCGGGCCGAGCTGTTCGAGCGCTACGGGCTCGACTGGAACCTGGGGACGCCGCCCGGGGCGCAGCCGCCCGGCGGGTCCTGCGACACGGACCTGTCCCGTTTCTTCGCGACCGGCCGGATCCCGGCACCCCCGCAGGAGCGGTAGCCGGCGGTCCGCGTACGGTCCGGGCCGCGACACGCGGGCGGTCCCGCGCCGCCTCCCTCCCCCGGCGGGCCCCTTGGTGCCATGCTGGAGCCATCAGCGATCTCCTGTGATCCGCCTGTGAGCCCCCGGGGTAAGGAGTTCCGCCGTGCTGCGTGTCGCCGTCGTCGGCTCGGGGCCGAGCGGGTGCTACACCGCTCAGGGCCTGGTCCAGCAGGACCCCTCGGTGTGCGTCGACGTCCTCGACCGGCTGCCGTGCCCGTACGGGCTCGTGCGCTACGGCGTGGCGCCGGACCACGAGAAGATCAAGTCCCTGCAGAACAACCTGCGCACGGTCCTTGAGCACGAACGGGTCCGGTTCCTCGGCGGCGTCCAGGTCGGCGGCCCCGGCGGACTGCCCGTCGCACGGCTGCGCGAGCTGTACCACGCGGTGGTGTACTGCGTGGGCGCGGCCACCGACCGCCGTCTGCACATCCCGGGCGAGGACCTGCCGGGCAGCTGGTCGGCGACCGAGTTCGTCTCCTGGTACAGCGCCCACCCCGACTCCGCGGACAGCGGTTTCGTGCGGGGCGCGCGGTCGGCCGTCGTCGTCGGCGTGGGCAATGTCGCCGTGGACGTCACGCGCATCCTGGCGCGCGGCCCGGCCGAGCTGAGCCCCACCGACATGCCCGACGGCGCGCTCACCGCGCTCGCCGCGAGCCGGGTCACCGAGATCCACATGGTGGGCCGGCGCGGCCCGTCGCAGGCCCGGTTCACGACCAAGGAGCTGCGCGAGCTGGGCGCCCTGCCGGACACCGACGTCGTCGTCGACCCGGAGGAGCTGGCCATGGACCCGGCCTGCGCGGACCCCTCTGCGCTGCCCGCCGCCCAGCGCCGCAACGTCGAGGTCCTGCGCGGCTGGGCCGCCACGCCGCCGAGGGGCGGCACCCGTCGGATCCGGCTGCGTTTCTTCCTGCGCCCCGTGGAACTGCTCGCCGACGACGGCCGCGTGGGTGCGGTGCGGCTGGAGCGCACGACGCCGGACGGACACGGCGGCGTCACCGGGACCGGGCAGTACGAGGACATCGCGGCCCAGCTGGTGCTGCGGTCGGTGGGCTACCGCGGGGTGCCGCTGGACGGGCTGCCGTTCGACGCGGGCACCGGCACGGTGCCGCACCGGAACGGGCGCGTGCTGCGGGACGGCGCCGTCGCGCCGGGCGAGTACGTGGCCGGCTGGATCAAGCGGGGCCCTACGGGCGTCATCGGCACCAACCGGCCGTGCGCGAAGGAGACAGTCGCCTCGCTGCTCCAGGACGCGCCAGGACTCCTGGGCAGGCCGGTGCCGGACGACAGCTTCCCGGTGCTGCGTGCCGAGGGCGCCGAGCCCGTGGGTTGGGCGGGCTGGCAGGCCATCGAGCGGGCCGAGGCGGAACTCGGCGCCTCCCTCGGGCGCAGCGTGGTCAAGCTGCCGGACTGGGAGTCCCTGCGCGCGGCGGCCGGCACCACGGTCTCCTAGGTTCTGGGAGCCCGTCCGCGCCGCAACGCGTTCTTCTGTACGGCGACCCGCGACCCCGCGATACGGGAAGACGGTGGCACCGGACCCGGCCCGCGCCCGTGCCCGCGGGAATCCGTGAGCGGGCTCGGTACCCATCCCGCGTGCGTGAGCGGACGTGGCGCCCCGGTCCCGCCAGGCGCCCTGGCGGGACCGGGGCGCCTGGCGGGACCGGGGCAGCCGCCCTCATCCGCCGGCCATCAGCTCCCGTACGGCCGCGGGACCGCTCTCCGGCAGCAGCCGTAGGACGGTCTCCTCCAGCTGGGGCAGGAGCCGCTGGCCGGTCAGGGCCAGGGCGATCGCCGCGGCGACGCCGGTCCAGGCCACCGGGCCGAGCGGGGTGCAGCCCAGGGCCCGGCTGACGCCGGGCGTCTGGATCAGGGCGGCGAGGGCGAGCGCGGAGCCCACGGACGTCACCCGGACCAGCGTGCTGCCCCTGCGGTCGAGCAGGGTCTGGGCGAGCTGGGTGCCGACCACGCCGCACAGGGCCATGGTGCTGGAGCGGCGGGCGGTGCCGGGTGTCCAGCGGCCGATCATCCAGGCCGTCGCCGCGCCCAGACAGGTGGTCAGGGCACGGTGGCGGATCTGCCGGATCAGCCCCTCGCCCAGGACGGAGCCCGCCGCGTCCTCCGGTGCCGCCGACCGCGCCTGCTCGGCGTCCTCCTTCGGGGTCACCGCCACGGCCATCGCCGGGAACAGGTCCGTGAACAGGTTCACCATGAGCATCTGCCGGGTGGACAGCGGCGCGGTGCCCGACAGCAGCGTGCCGAACAGGCCGAAGCCGATCTCGCCCGCGTTGCCGCCGATCAGGATGGCGATGGCGTCGGCGACGCTGTGCCACAGGGCGCGGCCCTCGCCGATCGCGTCGATCAGGACCGTGAGGTCGTCGTCGGTCAGGACGATGTCGGCGGCGTTGCGCGCCGCCGCCGAGCCGCGGGCGTTGATGCCCACGCCGATGTCGGCGGCCCGGATCGCCGCGGCGTCGTTGGCTCCGTCACCGACCATGCCGACCACTCGGCCGGCGTCCCGCAGCGCCTCGACGACCTGGAGCTTCTGCTCGGGCGCCACCCGGGCGACCACACCCGCGTCACGCAGCATCCGGGCGCGGGCCGACCTGTCCGCGGCGGCGAGTTCGTCCCCGGTGACCACGGTGGTGTCCTTGGGCCAGCCCAGTTCGGTGGCGATGGCCCGGGCGGTCTGCGGGTGGTCGCCGGTGAGCATGACCGGCCGTACGCCCTCTTCGTACAGCCCGCTCACGAGCGCCATGGACGTGTCGCGCGGCACGTCCGACAGCGCCAGCAGCCCGATGAACTCCAGCCCCTCAAGCATCCGTTCGAGCGCGTCCTCCTCGCTCTCGCGGTCGTCGAGCAGCCGCTGCGCCACGGCCAGCACCCGCAGTCCGTCGCCGGCCAGCGCGTGCGAGGTGTCGTTGGCATGGGCGGGGAGGCCGGGGCAGGCCGGCAGCACCGTCTCGGGGGCGCCCTTGACCACGAGCAGACGGGGGCCGCCCGCGACCCGGCCGACGGCGGCCGCGTATCCGCGGGCGGCCTCGAAGCCGAGATCCTCCAGCTCCACCCAGTCCGGGTCGGGACCGGCAGCGTCGAGGACGGCCTCGTCGGTGGCGTGCACCGGCCGGTCCGAGTCACCGTTGAGACGCGGACAGGCCCGCGCCGCGGACCGCAGGGTCCGCGCGGAGGCCTCGTCGCCCACCACGTGGACCTCGCCGTCGGCGTCGGACGCCCGCACCACGCGCAGCCGGTTCTCGGTGAGGGTGCCGGTCTTGTCGAAGCAGATGGTGTCCATCCGGCCCAGCGCCTCCAGCGCGCGCGGGGTGCGCACCAGGACGCCGTGACGGCTGAGCCGCCGGGCCGCCGCCAGCTGGGCCACGGTGGCGACCAGGGGCAGGCCCTCCGGGACGGCGGCCACGGCGACGGCCACACCGCCGCTGACCGCCTCTCGGACGGAGGTGCCGCGCAGCAGCGCGATACCGGTCAGAACGGCTCCGCCCGCAAGCGTCAGCGGCAGTGCCTTGCGGGTGAGCTCCTGAAGCCTGACCTGCACGCCCGCGGACGGGGGCGTACGGGCGGCGAGGTGCACGGCGCGGGCGGCCTCGGTGGTGTCACCGGTGTCGACCACGACGGCCCGGGCCTCCCCGGCCACCACGGTCGTGCCCTCGAAGACCATGCAGCTGCGGTCCGCGACCGCGGCGTGCGGGGTCGGGGCGATCTGCTTCTCCACCGGGAGCGACTCCCCGGTCAGCGCGGACTCGTCGACCTCCAGGCCGTCCTCCCACAGCAGCCGGGCGTCGGCGGGCACGACCTCGTCTCCCTTCAGCTCGATCACGTCGCCCGGCTTGAGCTTCCCGGCGTCGATGGTCACGGTGGAGCCGTCCGGGGCCGGGGAGTCCGGGGGCGCGACACGCGCCTTCCGCTTCTGCTCGGCGACCAGGCCGGACAGGGCACGCTCGGCGCGCAGCCGCTGGAATCCGCCGACCAGGGCGTTCAGGTCGAGCGCGCCGATCACGAGGAGGGCGTCCACTACGGAGCCGAGGATCGCCGAGGCCGCCGAGCCGACGGCCAGGACCGGGGTGAGGGGGTCCCTCAGTTCGCCCCGCACGGCCTCCCCCAGCTCGTACGTCCAGCGGACCGGCGCGAGGACCGGGTTCCGGACGACGCCGGTGACCGTCCTGCGGACCTGGGCGGCGGCCCACTGGTACGGGGTGCGGCGGCCGGCCGGCTCGTGGTTCAGCCGCTCCTGGGCCTCGTCGGGGTCGAGTTCGTGCCAGTGCACGCGCGGCCGCGGGTGCGGGGCGTGCGCCGCAGCCACGGCGAAGGCGGCGCGTGTCCCGGACAGCAGGGCGACGGCCGCGGCGGCGTCGACCGGTGCGTGCCGCAGCCCGGGCAGGAGGGAGCGGCGGCCGCTGCCGCCCTTGGACTCGCCGATGGCCACGAGCAGCCCGGACAGCGCGGCGCCGGACCGGGCCAGGGTCTGGGCGCGGTGGCCGGTCGACCGGGCCGCCGGGACGGCCGTCAGCACCCGCCATACATCGGACAGTCCGTGCAGGGCGAGTATGTCCGCGCCCCACACGACGGCGGCGTCGCCGTCCACGAGGGCGACGGAGAGGTCGCTGCCGCGCAGTCCGGCCAGGATGTCGTGATCGTCGGCGGAGCGCATCCTGGCGACGGTGAGCACCGTGCCCTCCTCGCCACGCAGCCCGTACACCACGTCGTCCAGTGGCCGCCGGGCGTCCACGACCTGGTCGGCGAGGCCAGTGAGGTCCTCCAGGGCGGGGTCGTCCACCAGGACCACCCGCAGCCGGGCCCGGCGTGCCGCGTCCAGGACCGGTTCGGCCCAGGGGTCGGCCTCCCCGTCCTCGGTGCGCAGCGCGCTGGAGTGCAGGACGACGGTGCCGACCATCTCCAGTTGCCGCAGCCGCTCCGGCACCCGGACCAGCACGCCGGTCCGGGCGAGCAGGGTGCCGAGCACGGCGTGGAAGATCGCGGGTCCGTAGCGCGCGGCCTTGGGCGAACCGGCGAGCACCGCCTCGGCGGCCTCGGCCCCGTTGCGCTTGACCAGCATGGTCAGCGCCGCGCCCAGCACGCTGCCGGCGGAGGCGTGATTGGCGTACTCCTGGGCCGGTGTGACGCGCAGCGGCGGGCGCGGGGTGTCGTCCGCGGCGACGCTGACGCGGCCGGATGCGCACAGCTCGTCGTGCCGCGCGTCGAAGGCGGCCGTGCGGGCCACCGTGTCGGCCAGCTGACCGGCGCGCAGCGCGCCGTCCAGGAGCAGCGAGGTGGGGGTCTGGCCGGTGCCGTGGGCGGCGGCGTTCGCGCAGGCGAGCAGGAAGTCCATACGAGACCTGCCCAGCCGGGCGCTCAGTCCGGCCCGGAAGCTCGGGTTCTCCCTCAGCAGCGTCACCGCGGCGGTCACCATGCGCGGCGAGGGCGGCAGACGCAACGCGTAGGAGGTCAGTGCTACGCCGATGCCCACCACGTCGGCGGCCAGCGTGGCCGCGGCCGCCCGCACCCCGGCCGGGTCCCCTGGATGTGTGATCTCCTCCGGATCGTCGCCGTCCAGGACGAGCCCGTGGCGGGCCGCGAGGCCGGCCGCACGCTCCACGACCGCGTCCGCCGACTCCTCCTCCGTCACGGCGATGACCAGCCGCCCGAGGCCCTCGTCCCAGCAGGCGAAGAGCACGTCGGGCCGCTCGGCCAGTTTCGCGGCGATCTGCCGGGCCAGATGCCCCTTCCCGCCCGCGCGCAGCACCTTCTGCGGGTCCAGGGAACGCAGCGACAGGTGCGCCCGTGTTCCGGACCGCCACTGGCGGTCCGTGCCGGGCAGGGCGTTGCGGGCGACACGCGCGACCCGCACGGCGGCGTCGGCGCCGCGTACGCCCGCCCGTGCCGTTCCGGCCACCGCGCCCGCGGCGGCCCCGACCGCCGGCGCGGCCGCCCGGGTGACCAGCCGGGCGGCGGCCGACGGGGTGGTCAGCAGTCCGAACACCATGACGCCCCCTCAGAGGGAGGTGCGGTCGGGCCGCGCCGTCGGGCCGAGGGGTCCGGTGGCCGCCGCCTGCCCCTTCGAGGGCTTGCCTCGGCCGGCCGCGGACGTCTTGGCCTTCCCCGGCCCGTCGGGCCCGGTGTCCGCGTCGGGTTCCATGTCCGTGTCCGGCGCGGACGCCTGCTTCCCGGGGCCGGCGTCCTGCGCGGCCTCCTGGGCAGCCGTGCCGCGCTTCTTCGCGGGCTTGCGGGCCGCGGTGGCGGTGGTCGTGGCGGAGGCCGACGGCCGCTCCGGTGTCTGTGTCTCCGTCCGTGTCTGTTCCTCGCCGCCCTTGGGCCGTTCGGGGCGGGGCTGGGTGAGCCAGGCCACGGCCGCGCCGGTGAGCGCCACCGGCCACTCCACCACTCCGGCGACACCGAGCAGCCCGGCCCCCGTGTACACCGCGAGCCGCCGCCCGCGCGGCGAGACGGCGCCGACCTTGTCCAGCGCCCCCTGCGCGGCTCGGCCCACCGTCTCGGCGCCGGGCACCCTCCGCAGCACCGAGGCCGCACCGTGCAGCGGCGCCGCTAGGGCGGACGACGACTTCTGCTCAGCCATGACTCTCCTCGCCTGGGATGAGATCGACTCCTCGTGGCCACCGGGTGCCCACGACCCTGCTGGTCACCCCGCCTCTCCCAGAGAACGCCACGGCCCGCGTCCGCGCCACCGGGCTCCGCCGTCCGCCACGGGCCGCGTTGCGGCCCGCGCGCGGAGCGGCATCCTGCCCCTCAGCAAGGGCGAGGTGCCGGTCGGGGGCGGCTCAACGCCTGCTGCGGACCGGGAGCAACCGTTCCCGGAAACGGCACCGGCACGGCTCGGGCGCCGCTGCCGCTACGGACGCAGCCGCCGCGCGGAACGCCCCCGCCGATGGGCCCACAGCCGCGCCGCCCGAAAGGCCGACGCCGGGCAGCCGCACGCGCCCTCCGGGAGGGGAACGGCGCCAGCAAGGTCGGCAGGCACCCGCCACACAGGCCGACCGCCCGACTGCCGGACCGCCGGGCGGTCTGGCAGTCGGGCGGTCCGGGCGGTCCAGCAGTGGTGGTCCGGCAGTGGAGCCGTCCTGCTGCTCCGTCAGCCGGGCGGCTCCACCGGGAGCGGGACGGCACCGGCAAGACCGGCAGGCACCCGCCCCACGGGCCGGCCGCCCGGCAGCCCGTGGGGCGGAGCCGTCAGTGGCGGAACAGGGTCGCGGGGATCGCGCCGGCGAGGGCCCCGTAGCCCTGCGGGTTGAGGTGCAGCCAGTCACCGGCGTGGAGGTCGGACCGCAGCCGGCTCGGCCGCGCGGGGTCGCGGACCACGCGGTCGAAGTCGATCAGCGCGTCGAAGTGCCCGCTCGCCCGGATCCAGGCGTTGACCGCCTGGCGTGACTTCTCGCGCAGGCCCGCCGGGTCGTCGTAGGCGTCGTTGCCGCCGAACGGCAGCAGGGTGGCGCCGTAGACGCGGATGCCCTGGGCGTGGGCGCGTACCACGATCTGCTGGTACGCGGCGATCAGGTCCTCGGTGACCTGACGCTGGGCGGCCGGGGTGGGGTCGGCGGTGCCGATGTCGTTGACGCCCTCGAAGACGATGAGCCAGGCGACGCCGCTGGTGGAGAGGATGTCGCGGTCCAGGCGGGCGAGGACGTTGGGACCGAGGCCGTCGTTCAGGACGCGGTTGCCCCCGGCGGCCTGGTTCAGGACGGCGAGGTCCGCGGTGGCGGGGCGGGAGCGGAGCCGGTCGTAGAGCTGGTCGGGCCAGCGGTCGTTGGCGTTGGTGGTGGAGCCACGCCCGTCGGTGAGCGAGTCGCCGAGTACCGCCACGGCCTCGGTCGCGGCCTTGGCCTCCACCTCGACGCCGCTGATCAGGTACCAGTGGTCGGCCGGGGTCGCCCCGGACAGGTCCGCGTCCCGGGTGTGATCGCCGTGGACGAAGTACGAGGTCGTGCGCGAGCCCGGGTGCGAGGTGAGGGCGAGGGAGGGCTGGCCTTCGGCCAGGTAGGTGGTCACGGTCAGGTTGGACGCGGCGCGCAGGTCGAGGTCCAGCGGGTCGGAGACGGCCTGGGCCCCGACGGGCACGGTCGTCGAGGGCCGCCCGGAGAACGTCACCTTCCGGGTCGTACGCGGCTCGACGGCGCTGACACCGGCCGCGCCGTCGCGCGGCAGCGCCACCGTCACGGCGGTCAGGGGCAGCGGGGTGTCACCGAAGGCGTTGGAGAAGCGCAGCCGGACGCGGTGGCCGCCGGTGGACACGTGCAGCGTCTGCCGCACAGTGGTGTCGACGAGGACGGCGCGGTCGCCGGTGAAGGGCGCAGGCGGCAGGTTGCCGGGCTCGGTGAGCTGCGGCATCGCCGTCCAAGTGTTCACCCAGTGCCGTGCGGTCGCGGCCTGCGGCCGGTCGGCGGCGGACACCCGGTCCGGACGGTGCACCAGGGCGGTGACGGCCGAGACGGTGAGAACGAGGGCCAGCACCAGAACGCACGCGCCGATCAGGTCGGCGTAGCGCGTACGTGAGCGGCGGGTTGTTCCGGGCGGTGTCACGTGCGTCCTCCGTTGGCTGTGCGGGGGGTGCGATCGGACGGGGTACCCACGGCGGCCCAAGGCGCGCGGGACTGCCCGCGGCAGGACTGCCGCTGGTGCATGGTGGCATGAACACGGCCACCGTGGAAGCGCTCCCACGCCCCCGCCTTCGACACGCCCCGCCTCCACCCGCGAGTGGCTGGATGTGACCTGCGCGAGGCGTTGACTAGAAAGCGCTTGCACTCTACGTTCCGTTCAACAGCGTGACCGGAGGGAGCTACAACAGGCCCTACTGGCCACGTTGACGCGCAAATCGTTCCAGATGCTGCACGGCATTCACGTATACGACCTGACGCACCCTCGTATACGCCCCCCACCAGTCCTTCGAAGGGACAGCATCCGTATGCGTACTCGCCTCTCACGCCTTCGCGCGCCCAGGTCGGCACCGGCTGCGATCGTCGCCGCGGCGGCCACCCTCGCGGTGCTCGCCCTGCCGCAGCAGGCCGTGGCCGCCGAGAATTCACCGGTCGGTTTCGGCGCCGGCACGACCGGCGGCGGCAGCGCCTCGGCGGTGACCGTCTCGACGCTCAGCGCCTTCAAGTCGGCCGTGACCGGCAACACCGCCAAGGTGATCAAGGTGAACGGCCTCATCACACTGAGCGGTCAGGTCGACGTCGGCTCCAACACCACGGTGCTGGGCGTCGGTTCGGCGTCCGGGTTCACCGGCGGCGGGCTGCGGCTGAAGAACGTCAGCAACGTCGTCGTCCGCAACCTGCAGATCAGCAAGGCGGTCGGGACGGACGCCATCACGGTCCAGGGCTCGACCAAGGTGTGGATCGACCACAACTCCCTGTCCTCCGACCGCGACCACGGCAAGGACTACTACGACGGCCTGGTCGACATCTCGCACGCCTCCGACTACGTCACGGTGTCCTGGAACACCTTCAAGGACCACTACAAGGGCTCGCTGGTCGGCCACAGCGACAGCAACGCGAGCGAGGACACCGGGCATCTGCGGGTGACGTACCACCACAACTGGTTCAACAACGTCAACTCCCGCATTCCGAGCCTGCGTTTCGGCACGGGGCACTTCTACGACAACTACGTCGTGGGCGCCGAGACCGCCGTGCACTCGCGCATGGGCGCCCAGATGCTGGTCGAGAACAACGTCTTCCGCAGCACGTCGGTCGCCGTCACCACCAACCGGGACAGCAAGCAGGACGGTTACGCCAACCTGCGGGGCAACGACCTCGGCGGCGCCTCGACCGAGGTGTCGCAGACCGGCACCTTCACCAGCCCGCCGTACAGCTACTCGGCCGAGGCCGCCTCCGGCGTCGCCTCCTCGGTGACCGCGGGCGCGGGCACCGGGAAGATCTGACCGCCACCCGCCACAACCCCGACGACACGGCGTCACCCAACCGCACGGCCATCACCCGACCGCACGGAAGGAACAAGGACATGACCCCCGCAGCACGACTGCGCCCGCGACGGCGCGCGGTGACCGGAGGCCTGGCCGCACTCGGACTCTCGGTTGCCATGCTCCTGACGCAAGGGGCGCCCTCGGCGAGCGCCGCCACCTGGCCCACCGCCAACGGAAGTCAGGCGGTGACCTCCACCATCCCGGTGTCCGGCACCAAGGACTACGGGATGAAGCGCCTGTACGGCAGCGGGGCCCTGGGCACCGGAGGCCAGGAGGAGAACCAGAAGCCGATCCTGGAACTGGCCGCCGGTGCGGTCCTGAAGAACGTCATCATCGGCTCCCCCGCCGCCGACGGCATCCACTGCCTGGGCAGTTGCACGCTGCAGAACGTCTGGTGGGAGGACGTCGGTGAGGACGCCGCGACATTCCTGGGCTCCGCGTCCTCCAACGTCTACACCGTCTCCGGCGGCGGCGCGAAGGAGGCCACTGACAAGGTCTTCCAGTTCAACGGCGCCGGCACGCTGAACGTGTCGAACTTCGCGGTGCAGAACTTCGGGACCTTCGTGCGCAGTTGCGGCAACTGCAAGACGCAGTACAAGCGGACCATCAACCTCAACACGATCGAGGCCACCTACAAGGGCGGCCGGATCGCCGGCATCAACACCAACTACGGGGACAGCGTCTCGCTGAAGAAGATCACCATCATCGGGGACTCCGGCAAGAAGATCATCCCCTGCCAGAAGTACACGGGGAACAACACGGGCGCCGAGCCGACCAAGGGCGGCACGGACGCCGACGGCACCTACTGCAAGTACGCGGCGTCCGACATCACTTACAAGTGAACCCGACGCGGTGAGGGGGCGGTCGTGCGCGGTGTGCCCTCAGGCGCCGCGCACGACCGCCGCCGTGCGTCACCGCCAGCTCGCGTTCACCGCCTCGCGTGTCCGAGCATCTCCTCGGTCAACTCCCGTCGGCAGTCGGTGTAGGCGGTGCGCAGCGCCGGGCCCGGCCAGCGCGCGGGCAGCAGGGGTGCGGGCAGCACGGGGTCGGCCGGCAGGTGCCGTACGACGGCCGCGAGGGCGGTGAACCGGTCGGCGGGCCGGTCCGTGCGTGCGACCAGGGCGAGCAGCGCGCGGGCCGTCGCCGCCCAGTCGTCGACCGGCCACAGGCGCGCGGCCAGATCGGCGGCGGGCTCCTCGGGCCGGGCGGTGAAACGCCGGACGGCCGGGGACAGTTCACCCGGCCAGGGGCGGAGCAGGTTGGCGGGGCGCAGCCAGACGCCCTCGCGGAGTTCCGCGAGCCGGAGAGCAGTCAACCGGGCCCGCAGCTCGGCGCGTTCAGCGGGCTCGCGGCCGGTCGCCGTCACGACGACCATCTCCCACTCCCCGTCCCAGGGGCGTGTCTCGGGGTGCACGGCCGCGTCCTGGCGCCGCTGGCGTTCCAACAGCCGGTCGCTGAGGCCGTAGACGGTGTCGGACCGTCGCAGATCCCCGGCGGCGACCATCCGGCTCAGGGCCGCGCGCAGGGTCGATCCGCCGATCCCGAAGGGTTCGACCGCCCGTACGAGGTCCTTGACCGGCAGTTCGGGTGGGTGCGTACCAAGGAGCAGGCTCAGGACGACCGACCGCGCGGACAGCGGGCGCAGCCCGGCCTCGGCGGGCCCCTGGGAGGCATTCGTGGTCCCGTACTGTACGGACCTCGGGCACCCCGCCGCCTCCGACGCCCGCCCCTTCCGGCTCTCTCCGGCCCGATCCGCGGCGCCGTCCGGCGAGGGCGGTCACCCGGCGTTGCGGCTCCACAGGGGGCCGAAGCGGGCCCACTCGGTGTCCCACTGGGCCAGGCGGCGGCGTTCCAGTCCGGCGCGCACGACGTGGCCGATGACGAGAGGAACGGAGGCGGCGCCCAGTCCCACCAGGCCGCCGGCCATCACGGCCCGCGCGCGGGCCTGGGCGGGCGTGGCCGGCTCCGTCACCAGCCGCCCCCGGGAATCGATCCACACGGTGACCGCAGTACCGGCGGCGCTGCCGGGCCGCACCCGGGCCCAGCCGGTGCGCTCGGTGCCGTCCGGGGCGGTCCAGCGCACCTTTCCCCACACCCGGAGTTTCGAGCCGGTGTCCTCGTCGGTCCCGGGCGACGTGCCGGGCGCCCGCTCGGTGACCCGCGCGACCGTGGACGTCCGCGCGAGGAGTTCCTGGGCCGTGGCCTGCTCCGCGCCCCGGGCCGCCGTCCATCCCGCGAGCACCCCGGCGAGAACGCCGAGCACCCAGGTGCCGAGCACGACCCACGCCTCCACCGTGTCGGCGCGGCGTTTGAGCGGATTGCGGCGCCACCGCCACAGCCGCACCTTCGGACCACGGAACGCCATCGACGGCATCCTCCTCACGAGCACACGGACCTGCCGGACCGCCCTCCCATACGGTGAAGGGCCCCCCGATGCTCACGCCGAGTTCCCCGCCCCGGCCCTCCCATGGGTACCGCGGCATGGCCGCCCCAGGCTCCCGCGGTGGGCGCGACCGGGCTCCGTATCCCAGCCATGCCGCTGTGACCTGCGACGACGCCGATGCCGTGAGGACTGTCAGTGGCGGGGTGCAGACTGGCCGGTGTCCAGGACAAAGAGGTCCGGACGAAGACCTCGCGGAGGTGATCGGCATGACCGAGGTACTGCTCGCCGTGGGCACGCGAAAGGGCCTGTTCATCGGGCGGCGGCGGGACGGCGTCTGGGAATTCGACGAGAGTCCCCACTTCAACGCCCAGGCTGTCTACTCCGTCGCCATCGACGTCCGCGGCCCCGTCCCGCGGCTGCTGGCCGGCGGGGACAGCGCCCACTGGGGCCCGTCGGTGTTCCACTCCGACGACCTCGGCCGCACCTGGACCGAACCGGCCCGCCCCGCCGTGCGGTTCCCCAAGGACACCGGCGCCTCCCTGGAGCGGGTGTGGCAACTGCACCCGTCCGCCGCCGAGCCCGACGTGGTCTACGCGGGCACGGAACCGGCGGCGCTGTACCGCTCCGAGGACCGCGGCGAGAGCTTCGAGCTGGTCCGCCCGCTGTGGGAGCACCCCACACGGTCGAAGTGGGTACCGGGCGGCGGCGGTGAGGGCCTGCACACCGTGGTGACGGACCGGCGCGATCCGCGGGCGGTCACCGTCGCCGTGTCGACCGCCGGGGTGTTCCGCACGGCCGACGGCGGAGCGAGCTGGGCGCCGTCCAACTCCGGGGTGTCCGCCGTGTTCCTGCCGGATCCGAACCCGGAGTTCGGCCAGTGCGTGCACAAGGTCACGCAGGACGCGGAGAACCTCGACCGGCTGTACCTGCAGAACCACTGGGGCGTGTACCGCAGCGACGACAAAGGCGCGCACTGGACGGACATCGGCGAGGGCCTGCCGTCGACGTTCGGCTTCACCGCGGCCGCCCACCCGCACCGCGGCGGCACCGCGTACGTCTTCCCCATCAACGCGGACGCGGACCGGGTGCCCGCCGGCCGCCGCTGCCGTGTGTTCCGCACCGCGGACGCGGGCCGGAGCTGGGAGCCGCTCGCGGCGGGCCTGCCCTCGGAGGACCATTACGGCACGGTGCTGCGCGACGCGCTGTGCACCGACGACGCGGACCCGGCCGGCGTCTACTTCGGCAATCGCAACGGCGAGGTGTACGCGTCAGCGGACGACGGCGACAGCTGGCGGCAACTGACCTCGCACCTGCCGGACGTGCTCTGCGTGCGGGCGGCGGTGATCGGTTGAATGATCCCTGTCGTGGTGCGAACGACAGCGAGGGGTTGGATCATGAACACACGCATGGATTCCCCACTGGCCAGGTCCGCAGTTCCGTTACGCCGCATGGCGCTGATGTTGCTTCCGTTCGCCGTGGGCGCGGCCGCCCATGCGATGGTCTTCGCCTTCGTTCGTTCCTTGCTGCCCGAACCCGTGGCCGTTCACTGGGACTTCAAGGGCAACGCCGACGGCACCACCACCTCACCGTTGAGGCTGCTGGGCCTGAGCGAGGGTGTGTTCGCGATGGAAGCAGTCGCCTTCATGGCGGCCTGCCTGCCGGTCCGGTCCGGACGGGGCGTACTCCCCGGCGTGTTCACCCTCGCCTGGGCCACCGCCGGGTTCACCTGCGCCTTCTCCCTCACTTCCCTGCTGGCCCACGCGGGCCACGACCACTACACCGAGGCCGAATTCCCCACTGCCGCCCATTGGCTGATCGCCGCGGCCGTGACGGCCGCAGCCGGGGGGCTGGGCCACCTGCTCTCCCGCGCCGCCACCGCCCGGGAGTCGCGGTGAACTCCACGTCCGCAGCGCCCGGTCGCGCTGGACCCACGCCGTCGTCCCACGTCGAGGTACTGGCGGCCAGGATCCGGGTGAAAGGACATTTACGGCGTCACGCGGGGTTCGCCCACTCTTCGCGCAGCATTCCAAAGAGCACGCGGTCGTAGCGCTCCCCCTCCACCAGCACAGCCGACCGGCGGCGGCCTTCCTCGCGGAAGCCCAGCCTGGTGAAGGCACGCACGGCGCGCTCGTTGCCGCTCCAGGTGTCCAGCTCCAACCGGCTCAAGCAGTAGGCGCCGAACAGGTGGTCCACGAGCAGCCGCAACGCGTCACTGCCGTGGCCGCGGCCCCAGAACTCCCGCTCGCCGATGGTGACTCCCAGCGTGGCCACTCCGGCGTACGGGTCGAGGTCCCGGTAGTCGGCCATCCCTATCACCTTCCCGCCCGCCAGGTCCTCGACCGTGAACACAGCCGACTCCCTCGGGCTCAGCCGCAGCATGGTGTCGAAGCTCAGCCCGATCGCTTCCGCTGTGACGGGGCCGAAACACGGGTCACCACCTGTGGCCCAGCGCACCACCTCTGGGTCATTGCGCCACCGGAGATGGTGCTCAGCGTCTTCGGAGACCAGCGCGCGCAGTCTTACCAGCTTTCCTTCGAACATCGGGTAACCCTAATCGATCACTCAGGAGACCGGCGGGTACTTCCCTGTCCAGCTTGACCAGGAACTTTTGACTTCCGTTGACTCCGCAGCCCGGTGCCGCCGTGCGTGTACGAAGGCCCGCCAGATCGGGGAGACGGCCGACTGCACGTCCGCCCGGTGACCCGAACGAAAGCCCCTACGGAAGCCGCCAGTCCACCGGCTCGGCCCCCTGGCGCTGAAGGAGGTCGTTGGCCCGGCTGAACGGGCGTGAGCCGAAGAAGCCCCGGTCCGCGGACATGGGCGAGGGGTGCGCCGACTCGATCGCCGGATACTCGCCGAGCAGCGGACGCAGATTGCGCGCGTCCCGCCCCCACAGGATCGACACCAGCGGCCGCTCCCGCGCGACGAGGGCGCGGATGGCCTGCTCGGTCACCTCCTCCCAGCCCTTGCCCCGGTGCGCGCCCGGCTTGCGCGGGGCCGTGGTGAGCGCCCTGTTGAGCAGCAGTACGCCCTGCCGGGTCCACGGGGTCAGATCGCCGTTGGAGGGCCTGGGCAGGCCGAGATCCGAGTTCAGCTCCCGGTAGATGTTCTCCAGGCTGCCCGGCAGCGACCGCACCTCCGGCGCCACCGCGAAGCTCAGGCCGATCGCCATTCCCGGCGTCGGATAGGGATCCTGACCAACAATCAGGACCCTTACGTCGTCGAAGGGTTGCTGGAACGCCCGCAGAACGTTCGCTCCCGCCGGGAGATACGTCCGGCCGGCCGCGACCTCGGCGCGCAGGAAGTCGCCCATGCCCGCGATACGTCC
The DNA here is from genome assembly GCF_035917575.1 of Streptomyces sp. NBC_01788. Classification (GTDB taxonomy): domain Bacteria; phylum Actinomycetota; class Actinomycetes; order Streptomycetales; family Streptomycetaceae; genus Streptomyces. The sequence goes on from NZ_CP109090.1 coordinate 1,165,925, forward strand.
GGCCACCGGTTCCAGGGCCTTCGCCCAGCCGGCCTCTACTAGTTCATGCAACGGTCGTGGTGCCACGCCGTGTCACTCTAGCGGCCCACACCGACAACACCTGCCCTCGGACCGTCCCCTGCGGCCGTCCGCGGGCGCTAGTGTTCCTCCTCGACCAAGGCCATCGAGCCGACCGGGCGGACCGCGCGGCCGGCCTCCAGGGGGAAGGAGCCCGGTGCCGCCAGTGCCCAAACCGCCCCCTCACTCGGCCGGATTCCTCGCCGTGGACTCGGGCGGCTCCGGACTCCGGGCCGTCGTCGGTGTGCCCGAGCGCGGACCGCTGGCCCGAGGGGAGTCCGGTGAGCCGGTGCGCACCGGCGCGCGGGGCATCGACCCCGGGCATCTCATGCAGCAACTGGTGCCCATGGCACGGGCGTTGGCCACCGAGGCCGGCGTGGGGCGGCTGGAGACGGCCGTACTGGGGGCAGCCGGGCTCGCCACCCTGGGCGACGCGCTGCGCGCCGAACTGCCCGGAGCGCTGGCACGGCACCTGGGCGTACGCAGGGTCGCGCTGGTCGCCGACGCGGTCACCGCCTACACCGGCGCCCTGGGTCCCCGCCCCGGCGCGGTCGTCGCCGCCGGGACCGGTCTGATCGCGATCGGCACCGATCTCAAAGGCTGGCGGCGGGCGGACGGCTGGGGGCATCTGCTCGGCGACTGCGGCAGCGGAGCGTGGATCGGACGCGCGGGCCTGGAGGCCGCGCTGCGCGCCCACGACGGGCGGGACGGTGGCTCGGCGCGGCTGCTATCCCGCGCCGAGGAGGCGTTCGGGCCGATGGCGGAACTGCCCGGCAGGCTCTACCCGCGCTCCGACCGGGCCGCCGTCCTGGCCACCTTCGCACCCGAGGTGGCGGCCTGCGCGGCCGACGACCCCGTCGCGGCCGGTGTGCTGCGCGCGGCGGCCCGGCACATGGCCGAGTCCGCCGCGGCCGTCTGCCCACGCTCGGGAGAGCCGCTGCTCGCCCTGACCGGCGGCCTGTTCAAGCTGGGCGACCCGGTCCTCGTACCGCTGGAGAAGGAACTCTCCGAGCGGCTCCCGCACGCACGGCGGGTACGCGCCGAGGGCGACCCGCTGCACGGCTGCGTGCGCATCGCGACCGACCTGGCCGGCGACGTCCTCGCCCTTCCGGCTGATGAGAAGTTGCTGTACACGCCTCCCCCACAAGGGGATTGATCCCCCGCGTCCACATCTGCCGGACAAATGCCCCAATAGGTGGCGCGAGTTGCCGGATCCGGCGCGAGACGGCCGGACCACGCCACGCATCGGTACGTAACCCATCAGACAAAACCGGACGGATACCGCTCACCTGCACCCTCCCCGAACAGGGGAACCTCAGAAGTTAGTAACATGCGGCGCCATGAGCTCCCCCACTGGGCCCGCGCCCGGCCTACCAGTACGAATGCCGCGCCCCCGCCAGCCGGGACGGCACCGCCGCCCCGAGCCGCTGGCGGCGCCCGAGGGCGCACCCGCTCTCGTCCTCGCGGTGCCGGGGACCCCTGGCGACGCCACGCGGGGCCTCGCCGAGGAGGTCGTGAGCATCGCCCGTTCCGAGCTGCCCGGCCTCGACGCCCGGATCGGCTACCTCGACGGTGACGACGCCGACCACCCGACCGTGCAGTCCGTGCTCACCCGCGCGGCCGAGGAGCGGACCGCCCGTTACGAGCAGGCCGTCGCCGCCGGCGCGGACATCAAGGAGCCCGACGGTCCCGTCGCGGTCGTGGTGCCGCTGCTGGCCGGCCCGGACAACGCGCTGCTGCGCCGGATCCGTCAGGCCGTCATGGACAGCCGGGTCGCCGCCGAGCTGACCGACGTGCTCGGCCCCCACCCTCTGCTCGCCGAGGCGCTGCACGTCCGGCTGTCGGAGGCGGGCCTGGCCCGCGCCGACCGCGCCCGCCTGTTCACCGTGGCGACCGCGGCGGACGGAATCATCCTGGCCTCGGTCGGCGGCGACGAGGCCGTGCAGGCGGCCGGGATCACCGGCATGCTGCTCGCCGCCCGCCTCGCCGTGCCGGTGATGGCGGCCGCTCTCGACCAGGACGGCTCGATCGCCTCCGTCGCCGAGCAGCTGCGGACCGCGGGCTCCCAGCAGCTCGCCCTGGCGCCGTACCTGATCGGCCCGGAGATCGACGCCGAGCTGGTCCAGGCCGCCGCCGAGGAGGCAGGCTGTGCCGCCGCAGAGGCGCTCGGCCCGTACCCGGCGATCGGCAAGCTCGCCCTGGCCGCCTACACGACGGCCCTGGGCATCGCCCCGCAGCAGCCGCAGGGCGCACCGGCCCACTGACCCTCGCAGCCTTCACCCCGTACGACCTGAGGCCCGCTCCTCGCCATCCGAGGGGCGGGCCCTTCGCCGTGCCGACCGCGCCGACCGCGCCACCGGCCGGGCCCTCAGGTTCGTCCAGGGTCGTCCGTGTTCATTCGGGTCGTCGGTGCCGCCCGCGTTGTTCGCGTCGTCCGGGTCGTTCAGCTCGTTCGTGTCGTGCCGGCGGCCGGGCGGGCGTGTGGGCGTGTGGGCGTGTGGGCGTGTGGGCGTTCAGCCGAAGACCACGCAGGACGCCGCCACCACCGCGACCTTCCCGGCCCTCGCGGGCAGCCCCGTCTCCTCGTCCACGGCGAACCAGGTCACGTCCCCGGAGCGCTCGTTGGCGACGTACAGGAAGCCGTCGGAGAAGGTCAGCGCCCGGGGCCAGTGGCCGCCGCACGGTACGCACCCGACCAGCCGCAGCCGCTCACCGTCCGCCTCGACCGCGAACACGGACAGGACGTCCTCGCCGCGCGTCGCGGTCCACAGGAACCGGCCGTCCGGCGCCACCACGATGCCCGAGGGATAGGCGTCGTGGGCCGGGGCGTCCGGCAGGACCGGATTCTCGGTCAGGGGCTTGAGCGAGCCCTCGGCGGCGTCCCAGCGGCAGACCGTGACGGTGGGTCTCAGTTCGTTGACGACATAGGCGTACCCGCCGTCCGGGTGGAACGCCATGTGGCGGGGCCCGGAGCCGGGCCACAGCGCGATCTCCCGGTGCACGGCGAGCCGCCCGTCCGCCAGCGCGCACACCCGGACCGAGTCGGTGCCGAGGTCCACACTGACGGCCCAGCGGCCGCTCGGGTCCGGCTGCACCTGGTGGGCGTGCGGACCGCGCTGGCGGCGCTCGTGCGGGCCCGAGCCGGTGTGCCGCAGCACGTCAGAGGCAGCCGGGGCCAGGCGCCCGTCGGCGCGGACGGGAACGGTGCTGACGCTGCCGGAACCGTAGTTGGCCGTCAGGACATGCCCGTCGAGCAGGCTCAGGTGGGTGGGGCCGCTGCCTCCGACGCTCACCGGCGGCCCGGTCAGCTCGACCGTCTCGCCCTTCACACGGTAGGCCGCCACGGCGCCCTCGGCCGTCTCGCTCACCGCGTAGAGCGTGCCGCCGTCGCGGGACAGGGCCAGGTACGAGGGGTCGAGGACGCCGTCGACGCCGCTGAGCACGGTCAGCCCCCCGCCGTCCTCGGACACCGCCGCGGTGACGACCCCTGGGCCTCCCGCCGCCGTGAACGACCCGATGAACGCCCGCCGCCTACCGCCGTGTGCCACCACTGGTCCCCTCTCGGTCGTCCCGTCCGAGCGACGGTAGCAGTCACCCCCGTTCGGTCTAGACCAAGTCGCGGTGTGGCCCGCCTCGTGCCGTTGGCGTCACGGTGCCGTCGGCGTCACGCACCCACCATCGGCGAGCCCGACGGCGCCCGCAGCGGCGTGGCCAGTTCCGCCAGGGCGTGTTCCAGGGCGTGGAGATGGGTGAGGGCGGCTTCCGCGGCCGTCGGCCGGGGATGGGCGGGGGCGGCCCGCGGAACGGTGCGGGCGTCATCGTCGATGAGGGCCTCCACCGCGCTCTCCACGCGGCGGCACACGGCGGCCAGCCGCTCGTCGTGGGAGGCCTCCGGATCGGCGGCGACGGCGACGAGGCCGCGGATCTCGCGAGCGCAGTCGTCGAGCAGGGCGAGCACCTGCCGGGCGCGCCGCCGGCGGCCGCGCATCGGGTTCAGCGGGTGCACGAGCGGGGCGACGGAGAGCCGCACCCGGCCGAGCAGCTGCTCCAGTTCGGCGACGCGAGGTGCCGGGTCGTCGCCGATGGTACCGGCGAGCCGGGCCGCGGCCTCGGCCGTGCACGCGTGGACACAGCGCAGGGCCCGCTGGATCCAGGCGTCCGTGACGGCGTGGGTGGTGACGGGCAGCACGAAGAGCACGGCCAGCCAGGCGCCGAGCGCGCCGACGGCCGTCTCCCCGAGCCGCAGGGCGAGCAGCCCGGGCACGAGGACGCCGAGCAGGCCGTAGAGCGCCGTGGCGAGCACCGTGACCCAGAGCATCATCCAGGTGTAGGACACGGCGGCCGTGTAGAAGATGCCGAAGACGCAGACGGCGACCAGGACGGCGGTGGGGAGCGCGGCCCCGTGCAGCGGGACGACGACCAGGGCGGCCAGGCCGATGCCCAGCACCGTGCCGAGGACCCGGCGGAAGCCGCGGACCAGGGTCTCGCCGCGCGAGGCGGTGTTCACGAACACCCACCAGGTGGCGCCGACGGCCCAGTACCAGCGGTCCCCGGACACCAGCTGGCCCACGACGAGCGCGAAGCAGGCGCCCGCGGTCGCCTGCACGGCCTGCCGGGTGGACACCCGGTCCAGTCCGCGGCCGCCCAGGCCGGCGGGAGCGGCCGCGGCGGGCAGCCGGCGCTCGTAGCACCACACGCCGAAGCGCACCACCGCCGCGGTGAGCACGGACAGCAGGACGGCGGCGGACACCTCGGCCAGTTGCCCGGTCCTGGTGTGCAGGAACTGCGCCACGAAGAAGGTCATGAACGCGAACACGCCGAGGCTGTGGCCGCGCGGCCCCCAGCGACGCGCGTACACGCCCGCGCCGACCACGGCGAGGAAGGCGAGGTCGCGTGCCATCGGATGGTCGTGGAGTGCGGCCGCGACGGCGAGCACGGGCAGGCCGGCGACCGGCAGCAGCACGGTGGTGACGAGCTGTCCGCGCACCGCGGGGTCGGTGACGGTGAACAGGGCGAGCAGCGCGGCGAGCCCGCCGGTGACGGCACCCGGCAGCGAGTATCCTGCCAGCCCGCAGACGGCGACCGCCAGGCCGATGCCGAGGACGGCCCTGGCGGCGAAACGCAGCCGTGTCCGCCCCGGGTCCGGAGCCACGAACACCCTCTTCAGCACTGCTTACCGCCCCCTGTGGAAGACACCCGGAACGCCGGTGAACACCGGCATGAGAAAGGCGCCGCGGGGATCCGCAGCGCCGTCGACGTGTCCATGAGAGCATCCCCGGCACCCCTGGCTCAAACGAACCCGGCATCACTGAGCCATTGGCGCATTCGGACACATCATCAACGCACTGGCAGCGAGCCAATGGACCACGGACACTGGTCCACCCGGAAGGCTTTCCAGTGAGCCATTGGTACAGTCGGCGTCGATCACCGATCTGGGAGGAGACCCCCGTCGCCATGGCCGTGGACGAACTCGACACCCGCATTCTTCGGCTGCTTCTGGAGCAGCCGCGCACCAGCGTGCGCGAGTGCTCCCGCATTCTGGGTGTCGCGCGGGGCACCCTCCAGGCCCGCCTCGACCGCCTCGAACGGGACGGCGTGATCACCGGTACGGGTCCCGCCCTCTCCCCCGTCGCGCTCGGCCACCCGGTCCTGGCGTTCGTGCACATCGAGGTCACCCAGGGCCATCTGGACGATGTCGGGGAGGCGCTGGCCGCCGTACCGGAAATCGTCGAGGCGTTCTCCATCACCGGCGGAGGCGACCTGCTCACCCGTGTCGTGGCGCGCGACAACGCCCACCTGGAGGACGTCGTCCAGAAGCTCATCAGCCTGCCGGGCGTGGTGCGCACCCGTACGGAGGTGGCGTTGCGCGAGCGGGTCCCGTTCCGGCTGCTGCCGCTGGTGGAGTCGATCGGCCGCGGCGTGCGGGCGTGATGCGGGGGCGAGACTCAAGGGCTGTGGCTGCCCCTGTGAGGTGACTGACCAGGGAGGCTGTGACACAGGGGGCGACGGCACGGGGCCGGTGATGCAGAGGGCGGCTACGCCCCGCGGCCCGGCCTGCCCCGCCCGCCGCTCCTACCGCCGCCCGAGCCGCCGGAGCCACCCGAGCCGCCGCGCCGGTTGCGGGCCGCGGGGCCGTCCGCACGGCCGGTCGTCCTGCCGGAGCGGCCCGCGGCCTGGCCCGTACGGCCGCCCGCCTTGCCGCCGGTCTTTCCCCCGGCCTTTCCGCCGGTCGTTCCCCCAGCTTTTCCGCCGGTCTTTCCGCTGGTGGCGGGCTTGCGGCGGGTATCCGCCGCCTCCGCACGCCGGTCCTTGCGCCCCGGCTGCTCCTCGGACGGGGCCTGGGCGCGGCCCCGGGTGCTGTTCACGGTCCGGCCGCGCACGATCCCGATGAAGTGCTCCACCAGGTCGGTGTGCGCCTCCTCCGGCCAGCACAGCGCGATGCCCGACTGCGGGGCGTCGGCGACCGGCCGGTAGGTGAGGTCCCTGCGGTGGTGGAGGCGGGCCAGCGACTGGGGGACGACGAGCAGCCCCACTCCGGCCGCCACCAGTTCGACGGCGTCGGCCGTGGTGGCGGGACGCTCGAAGGCCTCCTCGCCGGGCGGCCGTTCCCAGCCGAGGACGTCGTCGAGCGGATGGAGGACGACCTCGTCGGCCAGGTCCGCCACGGACACCTCGTCCACGGCCGTCACGAGATGGTCCTTGGGGACGATCACCACCGTGGTCTCGGTGTACAGGGGGATCGCGCTGAAGTAGGTACGGTCCACCGGCAGGCGTACGAGCCCCGCGTCCGCCGCGCCGCCGCGCAGCACGTCGGCGACCTCGGCGGCCGGAACCTGTACGAGGGCGAGGGGGACGTCCGGCAGGCGCTCGTTCCAGATGCGCGCCCACTTGGCGGGCGTCGCCCCGGGGACGTACGCGAGCCGGAACGAGGCAGATGCATCCGAGCCGGTCACGCCGCCAGGTTACCCGGCGTGGTCGGCCCTCCCGTCCGGGGTCGATAGTCTGGACACCATGAAGTCGCACCAGACCGCCCAGACGATGAAGCCCGCCACCGCGGCGAAGAAGCTGGGTGTGCACCTCCCCGCCACGCCCGCCGAGTTCCAGGAGGGCGTCGTCTCGCGTGCCGAGCTCAACGAGCTCCAGGCCGATCCGCCCGAGTGGCTGCGGGACCTGCGACGCGACGGCCCCCACCCGCGTCCGGTGGTCGCGGCCAAGCTGGGTGTCTCCATCTCCGGTCTCGCGCGCGGCGGGGTCACCGAGGCGCTGACCACCGAGCAGATCGAGGCGCTGAAGCAGGAGCAGCCCGAGTGGCTGGAGAAGGAGCGCGCCACGCAGGCCGAGGTGCGCAAGGAGACGGCACGCCTGAAGCAGCGCGACGCGGAACGCGCCGAGCAGGACACGGAGTAACCGCCGGGTCACTGACCTGCCGACGGAGCCGACGGCGGGAAAACGCGTGGACAGCCTCCCGCCCCGCCCGGCAAAGTAACCACCCGTGACGAGCAGCGAACTGTGGAGCCGCGAAACCGCCGAACGCTACGACGCCGGGGAGGCCGAGAGGTCCTCGGCCTCCTTCCTCGGACCGACTCTCGACTTCCTCTCCGAACTCGCCGGTGACGGGCGGGCGTTGGAGTTCGCCATGGGGACCGGACGCGTCGGCCTCCCGCTCCGGGAACGCGGAGTGCCCGTGGTGGGCATCGAACTGTCCGAGCACATGGCGGCGGTCCTACGGCGCAAGATCGACGAGGACAGGCTCCCGGTCGCCCTCGGGGACATGGCCACGACCACCGTCCCCGGCGAGTTCACCCTGGTCTACCTCGTCTACAACACGATCACGAACCTGCTCACCCAGGACGAGCAGGTCGAGTGCTTCCGCAACGCCGCACGCCATCTGGCGCCCGGCGGCCGGTTCGTCATCGAGCTGGGCGTGCCGCCGCTGCGGTTCCTGCCGCCGGGGCAGGTCGCGGTGCCGTTCGACGTCTCCGACCGGCATCTCGGCTTCGACACCTTCGACCTCGTCGAGCAGATCCTCGTCTCGCACCACTTCAGCCGTGACGGCGAGGACGACGGCCGCTACCGCCGCACCGACTCCCGGCACCGGTACGCGTGGCCGGCGGAACTCGACCTGATGGCGCGGATCGCGGGGCTCGAACTGGACCGGCGCGTCGGCGACTGGGACGGGACGCCGTTCACCGACGACTCCGCGAAGCACATCTCCGTCTGGCGCAAGCCGGCTTGAGCCGTTCCGCCTCCTGTACTGCTCAGAGGCTGCCGACGACGCGGAGAACGTCCCCAGTGTCCACGCCGACATGCGAGGCCAGGGCGATGGCGCCGTCGAAGGTGACGTCGTCCCCCACAAGGCCGACGGCGGCCGGCGCCGGCGGAACCTTGCCGTGGTCGAGCAGCGCAGCCCACTGCTGCCGGCCGAGGCTGAGATAGCGAAGTCGGCGAGGTCGGCGAGGACGGTCAGGTCGGTTGTCCCGGCGCCCGTGAGGTCGAGACCGTGCAGGTGGGGGACGCTACGCAGCGGCGTGAGGTCGACCGCGGCGGTGGTCTTCAGGTCGAGCGACGCGAGGTGGGGGTGGCCCGCCAGCGGGCAGCAACGCACGGTGTGCGTTTCTGACGTTGACCTACCTGCTGGCCCGTGAGGGCATCGTCCTCGACCAGGTCGCCCTCGTTCGGCGTGTGCTCCGCAGGGCGGATGACGCGGAAGGGGCGCTCGGCCTGGCACGGGTGGTTGGCGTGCTCATGCGACGCGTACTGCCACCGGAGGGCCGGGCGCCAATCCGGGATGGCTGAAACAGCCAGGCTGGCATCAACTCGGCACTCCGGGAATCGCCTTCGGTCGGGATCCGTGGCCGGCCTGAGCGTCCGGAGAAGCAGTTCAGAGATCTTCGATGCGCAGTCTCCTCGTACCGTCCAGGCGGTCTCGCAGGTGAGCGATCGCCTTCTCCGGCTCGCCCTGATGCACCAGGCGTTCGGCCTCCGCGACCACATCGCCCAGCGTCCCGAACGAAACGCGGTCTTTTGCGGGGACAGTCTGCGGGGAGGGTTCGACGTCAGCTGTCTCAGGAAGGCCGCACAGCCTGATGACCTGGGCGCGGGCGCAGGCGTGCTCGTCAGGGTGACCGCCGTGCCGGGCGAAGTGATCGTCCAGGTACGCGAGAGCTTCGTCTGCTCGGTCGGCCTCGACGAAGATGCGGCAGAGCAGATGGATGATCCAGTCGGAGTCCCCGCCGACCGTCTCGGCCGCCCGGCCCAGTATCTCGATCGCTTCGTCGTGGCGGTCATTGCGCGCGAGAAGTTCAGCGAGTTCGAATACCGCATGAGGTTCTCCTGCTCTGCTGTACTGCCTCAACAGAGCAACCGCCTCCTCGATCCGGCCCCGTTCCTCCAGGAGTCGGGTGAGCGCGGTCCGGGCGTACTCGGCCCCGTCCTCGGTGAGACAGGCACGAAGCTCCGCCTCACGTCCGTGTCGGGCCAGCAGAGCGGCAAGTTGCCCGGCATGCCCGGCGAACACCATGCCGTCGACACTGACGTATTTCCTGAGCAGTACCGCCGCCTCGTCGACGCGACCCTGGCGTTCCAGGAGCGTGGCATGCAAGGGGACGGTGTCCCAGGCATCCGTCACCCACGGCTCGAACGGGACCGTCGCACCGACGCCGACGGGTGGGAGCAGGGCAGCGATCTCGCCATCACGGCCATGGCCCACGGTGACTTCCACCAGTACCTCGGCAAGGCAACTGTCGGCGGTCCGGGGACCGAGCAGTGCGAGGACCTGGTCGATGTCACCCTGCCGGGCCAGCACGCGCGCAAACTCGCACGCGGCCTCTCGGTGACCGGTGTCGGCGTGCGGACGCAACAGTTCGACGGCTTCGTCGAGCCGCTCCCAGTCGGCGAGCAGCCGGCCGACGGTACGGACAGCCGGCCACCACCCGGTGGAGGCGAACGGCTCCAGGAGCGTCAACGCCTCGGCCTGCCCGCCGGATCCACCGTCGGCCACTGCGGCTTCGGCGAGCCGGTGGGCGCAGAACCAGTCACCGCGAGCCGCGGCCTCGCGAAGTGTGCCGTGATAGCCATGCTTGTGGAGAGCCGCAGCGACGGCGGGTGGTATCCAGCCGTCGTACGTGCGGTGGCGGTGATCGAGGTCCGCTGAGTCCATGATCGCGAACTCTAGTGCCGCATCAGGCATGGTTCGCTCCAGTGATGGGGCTCGTGGCAGTGGCGGAACTCGCCCCTCGTCGGGTGGGCGCCCCGCTGGTGCGGTCAGTCGGGCGAGCCCGCGCTCCGCTCGCTCTCGAACTCCCAGGCGGAGGTGGGTCCCCGGATGAAAAAGTGGAAGTCCGGTGCGAGGGCCAGTTCCGAGTTGTCGTCCGCATCGAACCAGGCAACGGACGGTTCCCCGTATCGGCCGCAGGTCCCGTAGTCGAGCCCGATCCAGTAGTGCCCGTCACTCCAGACCAGCACCACTGCCGTGGGCAGGCCCCATTCCTCGACCAGGTACGGGCTGTCGAGCAGGGACAGCGTCCGCTCACGCTGACCAATACCCATCACGCTGCCGAACGGGATGGGGCAAGGCATTGGGCTCATGGGAGGTTACGGGGAGCCAGCCCTTCTACGGCAGATCTACCGTGTTGTCGATGAGCCGGGAGAGCGGTTGGCGCGCATGTGGTAACCGGGCTTGCTGGCAGGGTAGTTGACTATACGGTCGATTCGGGACATGGGGCCCGGAACGGAGCGAGCCGAAGGCCGGCGGGTCCGATGGGTGAAACGGGGGACACATGCCGAGAGCCGACAGGCGACGTCGCGTCCTTGTGTGGGGCGGGGCCGGCGGAGGAGTGGCCACGGTCGCAGGCCTCGCGCTGCTGTGGCAACCGGGGCAGACGCTGGCCTGGGGGGCCGGCGTGTCAGCGGCTGCCGCGGCCGCGTACCTCAGTCAGGAAGCACCCAGACATCTCCAGGACACCCTGGCCCGGCGTAGGGCCAGGAGGGAGCTGACAGAGAGTCCCCCACTTGCCGTCACCGCAGAGATCAGGAACCACGACTACGTCACACTCGACCTCGGCGACCGCGTCGTAGACGTCCCGGCCGCCGGGCATACTGTCCGGATCGTCGTGACCTCGATGGGGCCTTCGGCCGTGGTGCTGATGGGGGTGCGTGCGGAGGTCTTGTCCCGCGAAGAGTTCCCGGGGAATCTCACCAGACACGCGGCCGAAGTTCCGGTGCGGCATTTCGAGGCTTCCCTCGACGCCGACCCGCCGGAGGTGCGCGCCTTGGGCGAAAGTGACTTCCCTTACCGAATCGCCGCGGACGAGTCCGAGATCTTCGACCTCCTCGTCAGCACCGAGCGCGCCCTCGTGCAGTGGGTGCTGTGGTTGGACTGGACGTCCGCGGGCCGCCGGGGCAGTACCCGCGTCGACCTCCAGGGTCACGCGTTCCGTACTGCCGGACGTCAGCTGGGCGGAGTCTGATGGCCAAGACTTGGCACCGTGTCGGCACTGTCATCCTGGGCGCGGCACTGCCCGCAGTGGTCGGCGGCGCCGTCCTCGCCGCAACGGGGGTGCACGCATGGGCGCCCTACCTCTCGGTGACCGCCGTATCAGCTCTTTCCGTGCTCATGGCGATGGTGCGACACCGGCGGCGGCGCCCCGGCCCGGCGACGGACCCCGTCCGCCGGGCGAAGGAACTCTCGGAAACGGAGGGCGCACCCGAACGGGATCCCGGCTCGGTAAAGGCCGTCTACGACATGACACGCCCCATCCGCCCCGTACCCGTTGAAGGGCTGCCGGACGACACCCCGTTCGTGGTGCGGGCCGCCGTGCACAGTCAGCTCATGCACATCGCCTCGCCGGGGCTGCTGGGTAACTCCGAGGCGGTCAACATCCCTCTGACCGGGCACAACCTGCTAGTCTCCCTGACCGCCACGGGGGAGGACGAGATCGTTCTGCGGTCACTGCGGGCCGAGGTGACGGACCGTCTGCCCCTGCTGGCCGACGGCTCCTCGCTCGCCCGGTCGCGGATGCCTGATATGGCCATGAGCTCCGACCTGCTGGAGTCCGCCCAGCGCGCGGTCCGGGCATACCGGCGCCTGCTCAGTCCCGATGTCGCGATCTTCCTGGACCGCTCACCCGTCACCGAGCTGGCGGAACTTGGCGCGGAGCCCGTTCTGCCGCTGACCGTCGCCCCAGGTGGGAGTGCCACCCTCACCTGCGCACCCGTGACGGAGGACGGGCGGTGGGTGCGATGGCGGCTGACGGCGGAGATCGATTGTGCGGGGCACATCTGGCGGCCCTGGTGGGAACTCACGGTCACCGCCTCTACGGGCTTCTCACTCTTCAGCCCTCACGCCGCACCGGTGCCCCAGCCCGTGCACAAGCTCTACCCCGACCACTATGCCCCAGGGGACCCGGACAGACAGCGGGCCGCCGAATCGACGGCGGTGCGGTTCTTCGACCTGACCGGCCACACCTCGCAGGACGGCGAGGGATTGATGTCGATGCCGTCGCGGCCTGACCCGGACCCGGAGCCGCCCGACGCCGCAAAGGCCATCCGGCGCGCCGCCGGCCTGGCGCGTGCCGGAGACCTTCACGGTGCCGCCGAGGCCTACCGGGCGGCGGCTGAGGCAGGCAGCGGGCAGGCCGCCTATCTGCTGGGAAGGCTGTCACAGGACCGGGGAGACCACGACGGTGCGGTGCTCTGGTACGCGAAGGCTGCAGCCCGCCGTGTCCCCGCCGCGTACAACAACCTCGGCATGCTCGCCCTGCTGCGCGGCGATATCGACACAGCCGAGCACTGGTACCGCCGGGCGATGGACGTCGGTGACTGGGCGGCGGCTGTGGGTCTTGGCGTCCTGCTGTCGCAGCGAGGGGACGAGGCACAGGCCGAGGAACTGTGGCGGCTCGCCGGCAATCAGGGCACTCCGAACGCACATTACAACCTCGCGGTCCTCTACGAACGGCAGGGCAGGCTGCTCGAGGCCGAGGAACTCTTCACACGGGCCGCCGAGGCGGGTGACATACAGGCGGCCGTGCACGTCGGCTTCCGCTGCCACGAAACCGGCGATCGAACAGGGGCGAAGCGATGGTGGCGTAAGGCAGCCGACGCGGGCAGTGCGGATGGAACCTTCTATCTGGGGTTGCTGCTCGTGGGTGTAGGGCAAGTCAGGCAAGGGGAGCAGTTGCTGGAGCGTGCCGCCGAACGTTTGGGCACGCCGGGACAGGGGGTCACACGGACGTCGGGGCCCGACGCGGCGAGCACCCACCGAACAGAAGAGACCGCCACGTCAGGTGAGGTCTACGCCGCGTACCACCTCGGGCTGCTCCACTGGGGGCGGCACGACGTCGAAGCCGCTGTCGTGTGGTGGACCCGTGCCGCGGGGGCCGGCCACCCTGATGCCGTGTTCCGGCTGTGCGACCTGTACCTGAACGTACGAGGGGACCTCGCAGAGTGCCTGCGCTGGGCGTCCTTCGCGCTGGAGCTGGAGGGTGTGGAGGACGGTCAGCTGGAGTCTCTCGCAACGTGGATGTGCGCGATCGCGGAACAGCTGGTCGAAACGGCAGGTGCGTACGAGCCTGACCCGGCGGCTGCCGCGGGAGCCTGCTTCGTGGCGGCCGGGGCATACCGGCGCCTTACCACCCACGATGATGCCTACCGTGCGGCATGGGAAGACAGCGTTCAGCGTCTGGCAAACCTGGCCGAGCGGTCCGGCTCGTGGCAAGCGCAGGTAATGGCTGCGAGTGCCGAGGCTGATTTCCAATAGCAGGAGGAGGTGAACAGGTCGCCTGCGCCGTCGGCCTCGATCGCCGCCCGCACCTCGTTGAGCAGTTCCTCGCCGATGCGCTCGATTGCCCGGTACAGCAACCGCAACGCGGGGAGTTGAAGAACTGGGTGACCGCCCGGCGGGGCATTTACCGCATCCGTCACCCCGGGAATGATCCCGATCAGCCGAGGAAGCTCAGCCGCACCTGCCGGTTCGGATTGTCCTTGTTCGTGTCCACCAGGCACACCGACTGCCATGTGCCCAGTTCCAGTCGGCCGCCGAGGACCGGGACCGTCGCGTGCGGCGGCACGATGGCCGGCAGGACGTGGTCGCGGCCGTGGCCGGGGCTGCCGTGGCGGTGCTGCCAGCGGTCGTCGGCGGGCAGCAAGGTGTGCAGGGCGGCGAGGAGGTCGTCGTCGCTGCCCGAGCCGGTCTCGATGATCGCGATGCCGGCGGTGGCGTGCGGCACGAACAGGTTCAGCAGGCCGTCCCGGCCGGCCGCGGTCTCCTGGAGGAAGGCCTCGCAGTCACGGGTGAGGTCGACGACCGTCTCCCGGGAACCGGAGGCCACGTTCAGCACTCGGGTGGTGAAGGCAGGTGACATGTCCTCCATCCTCCTCGATCCCCGGGGAAGATCGGCGCATCCGGCGCGGTTGGGAGGAACGTGAACACCCTTCGTGAGGTCGACGTGGTCGTCGTGGGCGCCGGTCAGGCAGGTCTGTCCAGCGCCTATCACCTGCGACGCACCGGCTTCGAGCCGGACCGCGACTTCGTCGTCCTCGACCGCCCCGCGGGTCCGGGCGGTGCCTGGCAGTTCCGGTGGCCGTCACTGACGTACGGCAAGGTGCACGGGATGCACGCGCTGCCGGGGATGGAGCTGACCGGCGCCGATCCCGCGCGACCGTCGTCGGAGGTCGTCGCCGCGTACTTCGCCGACTACGAAGGCGCCTTCGACCTGCGGGTGCGGCGGCCCGTGGAAGTCACCGCGGTCAGGGAGGGACCCGGCGGGCGGCTGCTCGTCGAGACCTCCGACGGCACCTGGGCGACGCGGGCGCTCATCAACGCGACCGGAACCTGGGACCAGCCGTTCTGGCCGCGGTACCCGGGTCAGGAGACCTTCCGCGGGCGGCAGTTGCACACCGCGCAGTACGCCGGTCCCGAGGACTTCACCGGACAGCGCGTGGTCGTGGTGGGCGGCGGCGCGTCCGGCACCCAGCACCTGCTGGAGATCGCCCCGTACGCGGCCGCCACGACCTGGGTGACCCGACGGCCGCCGGTCTTCCGCGACGGCCCGTTCGACGAGGACGCGGGGCGTACGGCGGTGGCCCTGGTCGAGGAGCGGGTCCGGCAGGGGCTGCCGCCCAGGAGTGTCGTCTCGGTGACGGGACTTCCGCTGAACGACGCCGTCCGGCAGGGGCTGCAGGACGGCGCCCTGGACCGGCGGCCGATGTTCGACCGGATCACCCCCGACGGGGTGTGGTGGGCGGACGGGCAGCGGGTGACGGCCGACGTCATCCTCTGGGCGACCGGGTTCCGGGCCTCGCTGCGCCATCTGACGCCGCTCGGGCTGCGCGAACCGGGTGGCGGCATCCGGGTGGACGGCACCCGGGCGGTCGCCGATCCCCGGATCCACCTGGTCGGCTACGGTCCTTCGGCCAGCACGATCGGCGCCAACCGGGCCGGCCGCGCCGCCGTCCGGGACATCAGGCGCCTGCTGGAGGAGAAGCCGGCCGCCGCGGCGTGACCAGTGCGAGCCGCCGCCGCGTGAGCGGCGTCCGCCGTGGCCGGGAACGGCTCACTTCGCGGACTGCTGAGCGCTGCCCCTCAGGCGGGCGTTGAACTCCGCCACATTGCGCTGGTGCTCGGAGTAGTCGGCGGTGAAGCGCGTGTCGCCCGGCTTGACGGTGACGAAGTACAGCCAGTCGCCCTGGGCGGGGTTGGCCACGGCGCGCATGGCCTCCTCGCCCGGATTGTCGATGGGCGTCGGTGGCAGCCCCATGCGCTGGTAGGAGTTGTAGGGGCTGTCCAGCCGGGTGTCCTCCGTGGTCATCCGGACCGTGCTGCGGTTGAGGGCGTAGTTGAGGGTGGAGTCCATCTGCAGCGGCATGCCGCGCTCCAGCCGGTTGAAGACGACGCGGGCCACCTTGTTCATGTCGGCCTTCGAGGCGGCTTCGGCCTGGACGATGCTCGCGATGGTGATCGCCTGGTACAGGTTCATGGAGTTGCGCTGAGGCCCGGCGGCGACCGGGGCCGCGTTGAACCTCTTGTTCGCGGTGTCGACCATGTAGGACAGCAGGGACTGCGGGGTGCTCTTCTCGTCAAGGGGATACGTCGCCGGGAAGAGGTAGCCCTCCGGGTTGCCCTCGGCGGAGTTCGGCAGGTCCAGGTGGGCGCCGGGGATCGACTGCTTCGTGGTGCCGGGGGCCAGGGCGAGGGCCTTGTCGATGGCGGCGTAGACCTGGCCGGACCGCCAGCCCTCGGGGATCACCAGTGTGCGGGGTCGTGCCGGGGTGTCGTCGTGGTGCAGCGTCAGCAGCGGCACCGCCACGGCGGTGCCGGCCAGTGCGGCCCCGGTCAGGACCAGGACCAGACGTCCCCGGCGTGTCAGTCGGGTCGTTCTCCGTGACGGAGTGTTCCTCTGCATGCGGGCACGGTAACCCCCAAAGAACCGTAAACCCGGCATATCGTCAGCTTGTCGGCTCCAGTTGCGTTGCCGGCTCCAGTTGTGCGTCCCGGCGGACCAGGGCGGCGTAGCGTCCGTCGCGCTCCAGCAGCTCCTGGTGCGTGCCGCGTTCGGCGGGCCGCCCGGAGTCGAGGACCACGATCTGGTCGGCGCCGCGGACGGTGGACAGACGGTGCGCGATGGTCAGGGTCGTCCTGTTGGCGGACAGGGCGTCGATGGCCTCCTGCACGGCGGCCTCCGTACGGGTGTCCAGGGCGCTGGTGGCCTCGTCGAGGATGAGGACCGGCGGGTCGCGCAGGATGGTCCGGGCGATGGCCAGGCGTTGCTTCTCACCGCCGGAGAAGCGGTGGCCGCGCTCGCCGACGACCGTGTCGTAGCCGTCGGGCAGGGCCGCGATGTGGTCGTGGATCTGCGCCGCCCTCGCCGCCGCACGCAGCTCCTCGTCGGTGGCGTCCGGCTTGGCGAAGCGCAGGTTCTCGGCGACCGAGGCGTGGAAGAGGTACGTCTCCTGGGAGACGACTCCGACCGCGCGGGCGAGGGTGTCGAAGTCGAGGTCGCGCACGTCGACGCCGTCGATGGTGACGCGTCCGCCCGTGACGTCGTACAGCCGGGGCACCAGGTAGCCGAGCGTGGACTTGCCGGCGCCGGTCGGGCCGACAATCGCGAGGCTGCTGCCCGCGGGCACGGTGACGTCGATGTCCTCCAGGATCGGGCCGCTCTTGTCGTCGTAGCGGAAGTCGACGTCCTCGAAGCGGACCTCGCCCTTCACCTGATCGAGATGGACCGGCCGCTCGCGCTCGGTGATGTCGATCGGCAGGTCCAGGTACTCGAATATGCGCTGGAACAGCGCGAGCGAGGTCTGGATCTGCACACCGGTGGACAGCAGGCTGACGGTCGGCCGGAACAGGCCCTGCTGGAGCGAGACGAAGGCGACGATCGTACCGATGGACACCTGCGGTCCGCCGAACTGGAGGGCGACACCCGCGGTC
This sequence comes from Streptomyces sp. NBC_01788, assembly GCF_035917575.1. Lineage (GTDB taxonomy): Bacteria > Actinomycetota > Actinomycetes > Streptomycetales > Streptomycetaceae > Streptomyces. The sequence continues at coordinate 1,183,410 of NZ_CP109090.1, forward strand.
CAGTAGATGACGGCGGGCAGGGCGGCCATGACGATCGTAATGACGGCCATGCGCCAGCGCCCGGCCATGTTCGACCTCACCTCGAGGTCGACCAGGCCTTCCGACTCCGCGGCGAAGGACTCGGTCAGCGAGGCCGAGCGGCCCATCGTGCGGCCGAGCAGGATGCCGCTGACGGAGAGGGATTCGGTGACCGTGGCCGCGATCGCGGCCATCTGCTTCTGCCGCTGAGTGGTGATCTTCTTGCGCTCGTTGCCGACGCGGCGGCTGATCCACACGAACACCGGGAGCAGCAGCAGTGAGACGACCGTGAGCCGCCAGTCGAGGGCGACCATCGCGACGATCGTGGCGACGACGCTGGTGACATTGGAGACCAGCGAGGTGGCGGTGGACGTGACGGTGGCCTGCATGCCGCCGATGTCGTTGGCGATGCGGGACTGCACCTCGCCGGTGCGGGTCCGGGTGAAGAAGGCCAGGGACATGCGCTGGAGCCGCCCGTAGACGGCGGTGCGCAGATCGTGCATGACGCGCTGGCCGACGGTCGTGGAGATCAGCGTCTGCAGCACGCCGAAGACGCTCGTGAGGACGGCGCTGAGGATCATGCCGAGCGCGAGCAGGCTCAGCAGGCCGGTGCGGCCCTGCGGGATCGCGACGTCCAGGATCTCCTTCAGCAGGAAGGGCGTGGCGACGGAGACCAGCGAGGCGGCTCCCACCAGCAGGCCCACGATCGCCAGACGGCCCCGATAGGGGCGGAAGAGGCGCAGGATCCTGCGGACCTGCCGCGGCTGCTCCCTGGCGTCGGCCGGTGGGGTCCAGAGGGGTTGATGGTCGGGATGCATGGGCTCCTACGGGTGTGAGTGGGTGCCGGACCGCTGGTGCGACCTGGCGGTGGACATCCGAGCCTAGCTCACTGTTACCTATACTCACAATGAACGAGGTCCTGATATTGTTCCCGCATGACCTCCCCCGACGCCGACGGTCTCCTCGCCGACCAACTGCTGCGGCTCACCCGCCGGCTGCACCGCATCCAGAAGCGGCACCTCGAAGAGCGCGCCCTCGGCATCACGCCGGCCCAGTCGCGGCTGCTGCGTACGCTGGCGCACTTCGGCGAGCCGCCCCGCATGGCGGATCTCGCCAAGTCGCTGGAGGTCGTGCCCCGAGCGGTGACCACACTGGTGGACGGCCTCGAAGCGAACGGCAAGGTGCGCCGGGCCCCCGATCCGGCCAATCGCCGGGTCATCCGCATCGAGCTCACCGACGACGGGCGCACGGCCCTGCGAGAGCTGCACCGCGCCCGCCGGGCCGCGGCGGAGGAGATCCTGGCGCCCCTGACGGGCGAGCAGCGCGAGACGCTCGGTGGACTGCTGGATACGCTGGTGGGCACGGTGCCTGCCCAGGGGCGCGGCTGCTGAACCGTACCTTCGGCACGTCAGCGCCGGTCCGTAAGCGCTGCGCCAACGCCGGGGCTAGCACGGCGCGTTGACACCGGTCCGAGCACCACGGGTTGACGCGGGAGAGAGTGCGGGGCGGATTGCGCGCACGGCGCGGGCTGGAGCACACGCGCCCCTTCGCCGGCCACCCGGCCGATGCGGCGGCTACAACCGCAGATTGGCCTTGTCCCCCATGACGATGACGGGCTTGTCCTTCGGATCGAGCCTGCGGAGCAGGTACTCCATCGCGGACTCCGGAACACTCACGCATCCCAGCGTGCCGTCACCGTGGTCCAGGTGCAGCCATATGCCGCCACCCTTGCTCTGGCCCAGCGGACGGGTCGGGTCGTCCGGGCGGGTGCCACGCAGACGGTTGTAGTCGATGGCGATGACGTAGTCGAAGTCATGCCAGTGCGCTTCCTCCCAGTAGAAGGGGGAGATGAAGGCATCCTCGTCCTGCGTGTACGGAAGCCGGGTGCCCGGGTCGTCGAGGACACCGCCGGCGTCGGAGAGGGTGAACACTCCGACCGGGCTGCGCTCGTCGTTCTCCCGGTGCTCGATCGCCCAGCCGCGCTTGCCGTTGTGGGCCGGCCAACTCATCTGCGGCTCCCACTTGGCGCCATGCTTCTCGTAGAGCACGAGCGTGGAGTCGGGGGAGGTCTTGTCGTCGCCGAAGACCGCCACTATCTGCCGTGCGCCAACGGGTATCCGCTGCCACATGCGGTCCCCGATCCCCGGAACCCGGGACTGCACCACGGGCGGGCTGGGCCGGGCGGTCCCTGTCGGGCCGCCCGGTCTGGGTATGTCGCCGTAATGGTGGACCTGATCCGGCGTTCCGCCGCACGCGGCCACCGCCGCCAGAAAGAAACCACAGGTCGCCGCAGCGACCATCGCACGCCTTGCACCGCGAGTCTGCATGTCCTCATCTTGACCAGGAGGCACGACGTGATCTAGTCGAGATTGGTCCAAATAGCCTTATCTCCTTTCTATTAGGGCATTGCACTCTTCGACTCCTGGTCAGAGACCCTTGGCGCGAAGGCCGAAGCACGGCAGTTCCGGACATCCGAGATCTCGGCAGCGAAACGACCAATCCCGAACCCTCGTACGGAAAACCGCTTGCCCTCGACCGCTTCGCGACGCCAGGCTGTCACGGCTCGCCCGCCGCCCGGGGGCAGCGCTCCGCCACTGACACGAGCCACTGGGACGTCATGCAGATCCAAGACCTTCCGTATCCCGATCCAGGGGTTCCTGACGCACGCTCGGGTCCCCGACTCCTGTGGTGGCTGGGGCGGAACCAGCTGGGCGGTCAGCTGAAGGCACTGGCGTGGGGGCTGCTGCACTTCGCCTCCGTCTCCTCCCTGCCGTTCTGCGTCGGACTCGCCGTCCAGGCGGTCGTCGACCGTTCGGGTGCCGGGCTGGCCCTCGCCGGCGGACTGCTGGCGGTGGCGTGTGCCGGCAACGCGCTCGGCGACACCTACCTGCACCGCGCGGCGGTCACCAACTGGATCACCGCCGCCGCCCGCGTCCAGCAACTGCTCGCCCGCAAGGCCGCCGGGCTGGGCTCCGGACTGACCCGGCGGGTGGCCGCCGGCGAGGTGGTCGCCGTCTCCACGGCCGACGTCGAGAAGATCGGCTGGTTCGTGGAGGCCGTGTCCCGGTTCACGGCGGCGGCCCTCACCATCGTGCTGGTCTGTATCGCCCTGCTCGTCTACCAGCCCGCGCTGGGCGTGGTCGTCGCCGTGGGGCTGCCCGCGCTGGCTCTCGCGGTGCTGCCGCTGCTGCCCCGCGCGACCCGGCGCGCCGATGTCCAGCGGGAGAAGGCGGGCCGCGCCACCGAGCTGGCCTCGGACACCGTCGCCGGACTGCGGGTGCTGCGCGGCATCGGCGGGGAGGAGCTGTTCCTCGACCGCTACCGGCGCGCCTCACAGGAGGTGCGGCACGCCGCCGTCCGCAGTGCCCGCATGTGGTCCCTGATCGCCGCGATCCAGGTCCTGCTGCCGGGCCTGCTGCTGATCGGGGTCGTCTGCTACGGCGTCCATCTGGCCCGCGCGGGCCGGATCAGCGTGGGCGAACTCGTCACCGTCTACAGCTCCGTCATGGTCCTCACCTATCCGCTCCGGCACTTCGTCGAGATCGCCATGGCGTACTCCTTCTCCCGCCCCTCGGCCACCCGGGCCGCCCGAGTGCTGTCCCTGGAACGGGCCACCGACGGGACCGGGACACGGGCACCCTTCGTGCCGTCAGGTGATCTGCACGACCCGGCGACCGGCCTTCGGGCACCGGCCGGACGGCTCACCGCTGTGGTCTGCGGCGACCCGGACGCGGCAGGCCGGCTGGCGGAACGGCTCGGCGGCCACCCCACCGAGCCGGGCACCTCGGCGCGGCTCGGTGGCATACCGCTGGACGAGTTGCCGCTCGGCTCCGCGCGCACCGCCGTCCTGGTCCAGGACAAGGACCCCGTACTGCTGTCCGGATCTCTGCGCGCGCTGCTCGACGTGCCCGCCTCGGGGAAGGTCACCGCCCGGGAAGCACTCACCGCCGCCCAGTGCGACGACGTGCTGGACGCGCTCGCGCAGTCGTCGCCGGCCGCCGAGGACCCGATGGACGTCCGGATCACCGAGCGCGGCCGGTCCCTCTCCGGCGGCCAGCGCCAGCGCCTGGCTCTGGCCCGGTCACTGATCACCGACCCGGAGGTGCTCGTCCTGGACGAACCGACCTCCGCCGTCGACTCCCACACCGAGGCGCGGATCGCCCAAGGCCTGCGTGACCTGCGGGCCGGACGCACCACGGTGGTGTTCACCTCCTCGCCCCTCCTCCTGGACCACGCCGACCGGGTGGTGCTCGTCCACGAGGGCACGGTCGCCGCGGTCGGTTTGCACCGGGAGCTGCTGCACACCGAGCCCCGGTACCGCGCGGTGGTGACCCGGGAGACCGACGAGGAACGCGCCGCGCACGGCCTGCTCGACGACGGCGGCAGACCGCGGGCCGCACCGGAACGCCGGTCGGACGACGCGCCGCGCGACGACGAGGCCGCCCCGCGGGACGCCGCTGAAGAGGCCCTGGAAGAGATGGAGGAGATGGAAGAGATGGAGGAGACGGCGTGATCGGCGTGGCGCCCCCTGCCTACGACCCGGCGGCCCCGACGACGGCCGACACCCTGCCCGTCGGCTCCGCCTCGACCGTACGGTCCTATGTGACCGAACTGCTGCGCCGGCACCGGCGCGACTTCGTCCTGCTCATCACCGTCAACACCTTTGCCGTGCTGGCCTCCATGGCCGGTCCCTGGCTGCTGGGCGGTCTGGTGGAAGGGGTGTCGGACCGCACCCGCGAGCTGCATCTTCCCCTGACCGCGGGGCTGTTCGTCCTCGCGTTGCTCGTCCAGGCGGCGTTCGTACGGGAAGTGCGGCTGCGCGGGGCGATGCTCGGCGAGCGGATGCTCGCCGACCTGCGCGAGGACTTCCTCGTCCGGTCGGTGGGCCTGCCGCCGGGCGTGCTGGAACGGGCGGGCACCGGCGACCTGCTCTCCCGCATCACCACCGACATCGACCGGCTCGCCAACGCGATGCGGGAGGCCGTGCCGCAACTGGCGATCGGGGTCGTATGGGTCGCGCTGCTGCTGGGCGGTCTGATCGTGACCGCGCCACCGCTCGGCGCGGCCGTGCTGCTGGCCGTGCCGCTCCTGGTGGTCGGCTGCCGCTGGTACTTCCGGCGGGCGCCGTCCGCCTACCGCTCGGAGGCCGCGGGCTACGCCGCCGTGGCCGCCGCGCTCACCGAGACCGTCGACGCCGGGCGCACCGTGGAGGCACACCGCCTCGGCGAACGCCGCGTCGCCCTGTCGGAACTCCGGATCACCCAGTGGACCGCGTGGGAACGCTACACGCTCTGGCTGCGGTCGGTGCTCTTCCCTGTCATCAACGTCACCCACGTCACCGTGCTCGCCTCGGTGCTCATGATCGGTGGCGTGTTCGTCCTGCGGGGCTGGATCGGGGTCGGCCAGCTGACGACGGGCGCCCTCATCGCGCAGATGCTCGTCGACCCGGTGGGGCTGATCCTGCGCTGGTACGACGAGTTGCAGGTGGCGCAGGTGTCGCTGGCCCGGCTCGTCGGGGTGCGCGACATCGAGCCGGACGCCGGGGACGACTCCCTGGCCCCCGCCGGCCGTGACGTCGACGCGGACCGGGTGCACTTCGGCTACCGGGAGGGCGTCGACGTACTGCGCGAGGTCTCCCTGAAGGTCGCCCCGGGCACGCGGCTGGCCCTGGTCGGCCCGTCCGGCGCCGGGAAGTCCACGCTGGGCCGCCTGCTCGCCGGGATCTACGCGCCCCGGGACGGCCGGGTCGCGCTCGGCGGCGCCGAACTCTCCCGCATGCCCGCCGAGCGCGTCCGCTCCCATGTCGCCCTCGTCAACCAGGAGCACCACGTCTTCGTGGGCTCCCTGCGCGACAACCTGCTGCTCGCCCGCACGGACGCCGTCGACGCCGAGCTGTGGGCGGCGCTGGGCGCGGTCGACGCGGACGGCTGGGCCCGTGCCCTCGACGACGGTCTGGACACCGAGGTCGGCTCCGGGGGTCTTGCCCTCACCCCGGCCCAGGCCCAGCAGATCGCCCTCGCCCGGCTGGTCCTGGCCGATCCGCACACGCTGGTCCTGGACGAGGCGACCTCGCTGCTCGACCCACGTGCGGCCCGGCACCTGGAGCGGTCCCTGGCCCGCGTCCTGGACGGCCGCACGGTCGTCGCGATCGCCCACCGGCTCCACACGGCCCACGACGCCGACGTCATCGCCGTGGTCGAGAACGGCCGGATCACCGAGCTGGGCAGCCACGACGAACTCGTCTCGGCGAACGGCGCCTACGCGGCGCTGTGGCGCTCCTGGCACGGGTGACCGCACGAAGGCTCCACCCCCTGGGGCCCGGCGTTCCGCCCATGACACGGACCGCGAGTCGCACCACCGCACGGCGTGCGGCACACGGTCCGTGTCGTTCGCGGTGGCGGATGCGGTGAACGGAGTGGGGACGGGCGCGGTGAGGGGCGTGAACACGGGCGCGGCCGACGGGACCGATTCCACCGCGGTGACCGGTGTGGCCGACGGGTCCGGCGCAGACGGAGCGGCCGGCTCCAGCCCGGTGGCCTGAGCGGCGGCCGGCACGGTGACGGGCGGGGTCGGGGGATTCGGCTCCGTCGCGATGACCGACGCGCTGACGAACGCAGTCGCCAGGATCGGCGAGGTCGCCGGGGTCGGCCGCGCCCCCATGACCGGTGCGGTGCCAGGCCCCGCGGCCGGGGCGGGCCCGGGACGGGACCGGCGGTGGACAGGGCGTTGGCCGGGCGGCGCGGCCGGTGCCGTTGCGCGGTGCCGAACAGCGGTGGAAGGCTGGAAAGCGGAAACGGCTCGGGGAGCACCCGGGATCCGTGCGGTTCGTTCCGGGTGCCTGCTGCGCCCCGTGCACCGGCGGCCGCACATCGGCCGCGGAGAGAACGGGCCCGTCCCCACCACCTGGAGGTACCCGTGGACAGCGCCGACGGATGGGGAGACGACGTCTACCAGCCCGACGACTCCGAGGTCAGGGAGGACACGGGAGTGCTCGACCCGGAGGACACGCTGATGAACGACGGTGTCGACGACCCCCTGGACCGTGGCTGGTCGCCGCCGGAGCGGCCGTGGGCCGTGGAGCACACCGGCGTGACCGCCGAGGAGCGCCACCAGGGCGAAACCCTGGACCAGCGCCTCTCCGAGGAAGTGCCCGAACCGGCCGCCTGGGACGGCGACGACATGGGCGATTGCGAGGACACCGACGGGGAACTCCTGGACAACGAAGTGGGTACCGCCCGCTCCGGCCGTCTCGTCGCCCCCGACGAGGGAGCGCACGAGGACGACGAGAGCGCCCTGGTCGCCACCGACGTGGGCATCGATGGCGCGGCCGCCTCCGCCGAGGAGGCCGCGATGCACGTCGTCGACGAGGAAACCCCTCAGGACTGACCCGGCCGCCCGCGTGCCGTCACCCTCTCCCCCGCCGCACGAGGAGCATTCATGCAGCAGGACAAGCACCCCGACTACCACCCCGTCGTCTTCCGGGACCGCGCCGCCGGGTACGCCTTCCTCACCCGGTCCACCGCGAGCAGTGAGCAGACCATCGAGTGGGACGACGGCGCGACCTACCCGGTCGTGGACGTGGAGATCTCCTCGGAGAGCCACCCCTTCTACACCGGCAAGGCCCGCACGGTGGACTCGGAGGGCCGGATCGCCCGGTTCGAGCGGCGCTACGGCGGCGGTCAGGCTCCCGGAGGTGACGGAGCCGCCTGACCGGCCACGGGAGGCAGGACGGCCTCCCCAGCCGGGGGCCGGACCGGTCGAGCGGTACGGGCGCGGCCGGGGCCCTGGCGGGACCACCGCGCGCCGTGCGCCTCGAGCCCGGCTGAGCGTGTGCCTCAGTTGACGTTCAGCGCGACCACGCAGCCCAGTCCACCGATCACCATGAACGCCGGCATCAGCACCTTGAGCTCGACCCAGTCGCCGGCCCGGAACCGCATCGCCTTCGGCGGCCCGATGGGGTACCAGCGCCTGCGGCCTATGGGTATCGGCCACAGGATGGGGCACCCGGAGACGGTCAGCGCGTCCCCGAGGTCGTGCATCAGCGCTCCCAGCACGATCGGCAGGCCCAGCCACAGGTACTCCTGGCCGGGAGCGGTGAACAGCCAGTCCGAGCCGTTGCCGGGCTGGTCGAGGATGTCCACCAGGATCCAGGCACTGGTCGCGGCCAGCAGCCAGACCAGGACCGCGCTGCTCGAGCCGCGGGCCGCCCGCCAGAGCAGACCCTCGATGGCCAGCACCATGTGCACGAAGAGAATGCCCAGCACCGCCCAGCGGCCCCCGGTGATCGCCAGCACGGAGGTGCCCGCCCCGATCAGCACCGCCCACAGCCAGGTGTGCGTCAGCGTCCGGTGCCCGCCGGATCGGCGCGGGTCTCCCTTCATCCGCGTCGCCTTGTAGACGGCGTAGGACAGCTTGTCGACGATCTCGCACAACGCGTGCGAGACAGGTCCGAAAGCCCGCGAGATGGTGGCGGCCTTGTGGTCCAGGTCCGGGGCGAGCGCGGCCCCCGCGCAGATCAGCGCACCGACCAGCAGGACCGGCCAGGGCATCGGGTGCCCCGCCGCCGAGACCGCCGCTCCGACGCCGAGCCAGGCCGCCGCTCCCGACAGTGAGTGTGCTGGTCCCATCATGGCCGTTGCCCGCCCCATTCCTCTTGCGCCGCTGTCCAGTTGACCTGGTGTGCCGATGTACTGCCGGCGACACAGCGTAGCGTTCGTGATCTTCGGTCGGGCATCCGATTCCCGTCTCGGCCGGGGTGCCAGGCAAGATGGGGGCGTGACCCTCATCGATCAGCTCCCGCCGACCGCCGACCCCGACGCCCTGTACGAGGCCTTCGAATCCTGGGCGCAGGAGCGCGGTCTTACGCTCTACCCCCACCAGGAGGAGGCGCTGATCGAGGCGGTCTCCGGAGCCAACGTGATCGTGTCGACGCCCACCGGGTCCGGCAAGAGCATGATCGCCGCCGGCGCTCACTTCGCCGCGCTGGCCCGGGACGAGGTCACCTTCTACACGGCACCGATCAAAGCGCTGGTGTCGGAGAAGTTCTTCGAACTGTGCAAAATGTTCGGCACCGAGAACGTCGGCATGCTCACCGGCGACGCCTCCGTGAACGCCGACGCGCCCGTCATCTGCTGCACGGCGGAGGTCCTCGCGTCGATCGCCCTGCGCGACGGCAAGGACGCCGACGTCGGCCAGGTCGTCATGGACGAGTTCCACTTCTACGCGGAGCCCGACCGGGGCTGGGCCTGGCAGATTCCGCTGCTGGAACTGCCGCAGGCGCAGTTCGTCCTGATGTCGGCCACGCTCGGCGACGTCTCCTTCTTCGAGAAGGACCTCACCCGCCGCACCGGGCGCCCCACCGCGGTGGTCCGCTCGGCGACCCGCCCGGTCCCCCTGTCCTACGAGTACCGGCGCACACCGCTGACCGAGACGCTCACCGACCTGCTGCAGACGCGCCAGGCACCGGTGTACATCGTCCACTTCACCCAGGCGCAGGCCGTGGAGCGGGCACAGGCGCTGATGAGCATCAACATGTGCTCGCGCGAGGAGAAGGAGCAGATCGCCGAGCTGATCGGCAACTTCCGCTTCACCACCAAGTTCGGCCGCAACCTCTCCCGCTACGTCCGGCACGGCATCGGCGTCCACCACGCCGGCATGCTGCCCAAGTACCGGCGTCTGGTGGAGAAGCTGGCGCAGGCCGGTCTGCTGAAGGTGATCTGCGGCACGGACACGCTCGGCGTGGGCGTCAATGTGCCGATCCGTACGGTGCTGTTCACCGCGCTGACCAAGTACGACGGCAGCCGGGTACGCACGCTGCGCGCCCGTGAGTTCCACCAGATCGCCGGCCGGGCCGGCCGCGCGGGCTACGACACCGCGGGCTTCGTCTGCGCGCAGGCCCCCGAGCACGTCATCGAGAACGAGAAGGCCCTCGCCAAGGCGGGCGACGACCCGAAGAAGCGCCGCAAGGTCGTCCGTAAGAAGGCACCGGAGGGCTTCGTCGGCTGGGCGGACAGCACCTTCGACAAACTCATCGCCTCGGAGCCCGAGCCGTTGACCTCCCGCTTCCGCGTGACACACACGATGCTGCTGTCGGTGATCGCACGGCCCGGCAATGCATTCGAGGCGATGCGGCGACTGCTGGAGGACAACCACGAGCCGCGCAAGCAGCAACTGAGGCACATCCGACGGGCGATCGCCATCTACCGCTCGCTGCTGGACGGCGGCATCGTGGAGAAGCTCGACCGGCCGGACGCCGAGGGCCGCATCGTCCGGCTGACCGTCGACCTCCAGCAGGACTTCGCGCTCAACCAGCCGCTGTCCACCTTCGCGCTGGCCGCGTTCGAGCTGCTGGACCCCGAATCGCCGTCCTACGCGCTGGACATGGTGTCCGTCGTGGAGTCCACGCTGGACGATCCACGGCAGATCCTCGCCGCCCAGCAGAACAAGGCGCGTGGCGAGGCCGTGGCCGCGATGAAGGCGGACGGTGTCGAGTACGAGGAGCGCATGGAGCGCCTCCAGGAGATCACGTACCCCAAGCCGCTGGAGGAACTGCTCTTCCACGCGTACAACACCTACCGCAAGAGCCATCCGTGGGTGGGCGACCACCCGCTGTCGCCGAAGTCCGTGATCCGCGACATGTACGAACGGGCCATGTCCTTCACGGAGTTGGTCTCCTTCTACGAGCTGGCGCGCACCGAGGGCATTGTGCTGCGCTACCTGGCCAGCGCGTTCAAGGCCCTGGAACACACCGTCCCGGACGACCTGAAGTCCGAGGACCTCCAGGATCTGATCGCCTGGCTCGGCGAGATGGTGCGCCAGGTCGACTCCAGTCTCCTGGACGAGTGGGAGCAGCTGGCCAACCCGGAGGTGATGACCGCGGAGGAGGCCCAGGAGAAGGCCGACCAGGTCAAGCCGGTCACCTCCAACGCGCGCGCGTTCCGCGTCCTGGTCCGCAACGCCATGTTCCGCCGCGCCGAACTCGCCGCCCTCGACCAGGTCGGGGAGCTGGGCGAAATGGACGGCGAGTCCGGGTGGGACGCCGAGACGTGGGGCGAGGCGATGGACAAGTACTGGGACGAGTACGACGACCTCGGTACCGGTCCCGACGCCCGCGGGCCCAAGCTGCTGGTGATCAAGGAGGAGCCGCAGAACGGGCTGTGGCGGGTGCGGCAGATCTTCGACGACCCCGCCGGCGACCACGACTGGGGCATCAGCGCCGAAGTCGATCTCGCCGCGTCCGACGCCGAGGGCCGCGCGGTCGTCCGTGTCACCGACGTCGGTCAGCTGTGAGCCGACGTCGACCCGTTCTGAACTCAGGAGTCTCCCACCCATGACGAACCCGGCCGAAAGGCTCGTCGACCTGCTCGACCTGGAGCAGATAGAAGTCAACATCTTCCGCGGTCGCAGTCCGCAGGAGTCCCTCCAGAGGGTCTTCGGCGGCCAGGTGGCCGGCCAGGCACTGGTCGCCGCCGGACGCACGACGGACGGGGAACGGCCGGTCCACTCGCTGCACGCGTACTTCCTGCGCCCGGGCCGGCCGGGTGTGCCGATCGTGTACCAGGTGGAGCGGGTACGGGACGGGCGGTCCTTCACCACCCGCCGGGTCACCGCCGTACAGCAGGGCCGGACGATCTTCAATCTGACCGCTTCCTTCCACAAGCCTGAACAAGGGAGCTTCGAGCACCAGATGCCGGCGGGGCCCGAGATCCCGGAGCCGGAGTCCCTGCCGACGGTCGCGGACGAGATCCGGGAGCATCTGGGCACACTGCCGGAGCAGTTGGAGCGCATGGCACGGCGGCAGCCGTTCGACATCCGGTACGTGGACCGGCTGCGCTGGAGCACCGAGGACGTCAAGGAGGCCGAACCGCGCAGCGCCGTGTGGATGCGCGCGGTGGGACCGCTCGGTGACGACCCACTCGTGCACACCTGCGCGCTGACCTACGCCAGCGACATGACCTTGCTGGATGCGGTGCGCATCCCGGTCGAGCCGCTCTGGGGGCCGCGCGGCTTCGACATGGCGTCGCTGGACCACGCCATGTGGTTCCACCGGCCGTTCCGTGCGGACGAGTGGTTCCTGTACGACCAGGAGTCGCCGATCGCGACAGGCGGGCGCGGTCTGGCCCGCGGGCGCATCTTCGACCTTCAGGGGCGCCTGCTCGTGTCGGTCGTCCAGGAAGGCCTGTTTCGCGCGGTGTAGGCGGACAGGCGGACCCTCCCCGCAGTGGTCCGTCGGGCGGTCAGGGCCGGCGGGTGCGGCTCAGGTAGCTCTGTGGAAGAGCCTGCCCAGCAGGCCGCGCGCCGGTCGGGAGAACTCGCCTGGACGGTGTCGTTCGCAGTGCTCGGGCGCGGGCGGACACCGGTGCCGTGCCGAGCGCGGGTGTGCGTCCGCGTGCCGGTGTGCGTCCCGATGTCGGTGCGTGTCCGGATGCCGGTGTGAGTCGTTTTGGTGCGGATGCGGGTCGAGGTGTCGTGAGACCGGGCGGGGCGCGGGCCGCTGGATGCGCGCCTCCCGCACTGTCCGCTCCAGGTCCGCTCGGAGCAGGCCGATCTCGTCGGGGTCCTGCGCCGTCGTGATCCGCTCGGTGAGGTGGGCGGCCGGCGAGCCGGGTGTGCCATGGGCGGGTGGTGGTGGCCGGAAGCGGCTCAGATGGGAGCGCTCGTAGGGGTCCGTGACGATCTCGGAGATCTGGACCGGGTCTAGCAGCGAGGCCAGGGCGCCCGCCCGCTCCCACGGTTCTCCTGCCTGACCCAGCAGGAAGCCCAAGTACCGTCCGCGCCAATTGCGGGGGCGCAGGTCCAGGCCGGTGTCCAACTGGCCCCGCAGCGCCTCCGGCAGGGGCCGACTCAGCAGCGGGGCGTTCTTCGCGTCGGCGGCGAACTCGCACAGTTCGTCCGCCAGGTACCGCCAGACCACGGCCCGGTAGCGGTTGAGGTGGAAGGCCACCGGAATCAGGAGGCCCAGCCTGGCCAGACGGGTGAACCGGGCGGCGGTCACCTCCATGATCGCCGAGCCCTCCCTGGTCCCCACGGTCGCCACCCTCTTCCGCAGCGCCTCCGGAAAGCCCTCCTCCCCCCGCAGCCGTTCGACCTCAGAGCGGTCGACCTGCCGGCCGATTCCTTCCTCAGCGGCCCGGGTGCGGATGTGGCCGAGGTGCACGGCTAGGTCGAACTCGCTGCGTTTGAGGCTCAGTTCGCGAGCCGCCCGGCTCTGCGAGAAGGGCGCTCGGCCCGTGGTGGCAGCCGGCCGAGCGGTTGACGTGACCTCACGCGTGACAGTGTTGCCGGACATACTGGTCTCCCCCGTGGAGTGTCGGGATCGCGCCGTTTGCGATCACCTGCGAAAACGGTAGCCGGTGACGGGATCGACCGCGCGAGCCTGTGGATAACTTCGCGAGGGAACAGCGAAAGGGCAGGTCAGAGGTCTGTCGACGACGGCCGTTCAGGCCGTCGGGCGTCCACGACGTCGAGGTGCTCGCCGACCCGGTTGACGAGCAGGGTCATCTCGTAGGCGATCTGACCGATGTCGACCTCCGCTCCGCTGAGGACGCACAGGCAACTGCCCGCGCCGGCGGCGGTGACGAACAGCACCGCGTCGTCGAATTCGACCATCGTCTGGCGCACCCCGCCCGCGCCGAAGTGGCGTCCCGAGCCCTTGGCCAGGCTGTGCAGGCCGGACGAGACGGCCGCGAGATGCTCCGCGTCCTCGCGTCGGAGCCCCGTGCTCGTTCCCGTCACCAGTCCGTCGGTGGACAGTACTAAGGCGTGGTGTACGTGCTCCACGCGTTGGGTCAGATCGTCGAGCAGCCAGCTCAGTGTCTGGTTCTGCGCCATGATGCGGTCTCCCCGTGTGATCTCTTCCCCCCAGACCGGAGGATCTGCCGCCAGCCTTCCCCACCGCCACTGTCCCGGCAAGGAGGATGGGCACCATGGCACAAAAGATGACCGACGAGGAATGGCGGGCTTTCGTCTCTTACGGCACCCGCACCGGCAAGCTGTCGACCGTTCGGGCCGATGGGAGCCCTCATGTCGCGCCGATCTGGTTCCTGCTCGACGGCGACGACGTGGTGTTCAACACCGGGAAGGAGACCGTGAAGGGGCGAAATCTGGCCCGTGACGACCGGGTCGCCCTGTGCGTGGACGACGAACGGCCGCCGTTCACGTTCGTGGTGCTGCAGGGCCGCGCCCGGCTCTCGGAGGACCTCGACGAACTCCGGCAGTGGGCCACCCGCATCGGCAGCCGATACATGGGCGAGGATCGCGGCGAGGAGTTCGGAGCCCGCAACGGCGTGCCGGGCGAACTCCTGGTCCGGGTCAGGGTCGACAAGGTGGTGGCGGTGAAGGATCTCGCGGACTGACCCCCACCACCGGCGGGCTCCCGCCCGTCGGTCCGTACGCGGCCGGTCGCCTTCGGCACGTGAAGTCGAGGAGCCGGGTGGTGCGTCCCTGCGATCCGCCCGGCGCACGCGACCAGCCGAACGAGGAACCGCCTACCCGGCATCCGTCCGCCCCGGTGGGGGATCATGCGGAACATGAGCGACGACCACACACACATCCAGGAGTTCTTCACGGCCCGCGCCGCCGACTGGGACAACCGGTTCCCGGACGATGGTCCCGCCTATGCGGCCGCGGTCGCCGAGCTCGGGCTGCGCGAGGGCGACCGCGTCCTCGACGCGGGCTGCGGCACCGGGCGCGCCATGCCCCCGCTGCGCGCGGCCGTGGGCGCTTCGGGCATCGTCGTCGGCGCCGATCTGACGTGGGCCATGCTGGAGGCCGCCGTAAGGGCCGGGCGGGACCGGGAAGGACTGCTGCTGCTCGCCGATGTGGGCGCGCTGCCACTCGTGTCGGGGTCGTTCGACGCCGTGTTCGCCGCGGGCCTCATCGCTCACCTTCCTCGCCCAGCGGAGAACCTCCGCGAGTTGCGGCGCGTCGTACGCCCCGGCGGCACGCTGGCGCTCTTCCATCCGATCGGCCGTGCGGCGCTCGCCGCGCGTCAGGGCCGGCGGATCACGCCGGACGATCTGCGTGCGGAACCCAACCTCCGCCCGCTGCTCTCCGGTTCGGGATGGCGCTTGACGTCCTACGTCGACGAGGACACCCGCTTCCTGGCCCTGGCCGCACGCGAGGACTGACCGCCGTCCGACCTCGCCGGCCCCACGGTCTCCGGGTGAGGGACCGCAGGTCCGAGTGTGCACGGGAGTCGTGACAAGGGCCTTCCCCTCGCACTAGGGTGCGCGCCGTTGGGCGAACCGATGGGGAGGCTGGGATGGCCGGGACTGAAGAGGAGGTCGCCACCGCGGACGACGCTCTGTATGTGCTCACGGCGGTACTGCTGACGCCCGCGCAGTTTCCGAGCGTTCTGGGGGACGACTACCCGGAGGCCTGTGCGGCCCTCGGCCTCGCACCGCTCGCCGACGGGTACGGCCTGGTGCTCGGTCAGGACGGCGACGGGGCGCGGTGGACGGTCGCCGTCGACGACGTGCCGCTGGTCGCCGTGGCCGTCGCGTCCTGGGACTGCGGAATGGAGTACGACCTGTCTCCCGACGAGCGCAGCGTCGTCGCCGCCCTGCCGGGCTGGCCCCTGACCCTCGCCGTGGCGGCTCCCGGCGTGCCCGCGCCGCACGATCCGGACCCGGAGTCCTCCGGCGGGACCGCGCTGTCCCCGCCCGACAGCGGTGCCTGGGGACCGGCCCAGCGTCGTCTGGGCGCCGACGAGATCGCGCTGCAGTGGGCGGTGTGGCGCGAGCAGCTCGACGACGCGGAGTTCCTCGCTCCCGCGGACAGCGCCCGCACCGGGGAAGACGACGATCCGTCGAGCGCGTCGGCCCACGGAAACAGCGAACCGGCGGACGGAACGGGTGGCAAGCCTTCTCCGAGCCACAGCGGCATCCGGCGCGCGCTGGCGGAGGCACGCGCGTACGTGGACAAGCCTCCGCCGCTGGGCCGGGTCCGGTCGTCCTTCGCGCCCGGCGACGCGCGTACCCTGCGGGCCGACGGTCCGGGCTGGTCGATGGTGGCCCGCACCGACGACATCGCCTTCGTGCTCCTCGACGACGAGCCCGGCGAGGTCCTGCCGATCGGTCGTGGGCCGGAGCTGCCGGGTCTGCTGGAAGCCCTCGACAAGCTGGCCGTACGCCCCCTCTGAGCTCCTGTGCTCAGAGGGGGCGACCGCCGGAGTCCGACGCGCTGATGGCGTGGGTTGAGTTCGATGGCCGGACGCCCGCGGACCGGATCGTCGGCAGGCCCGCGAACGGCGATGTGGCCGGCTCATGCGCCCCTGGCAGGAGCGCGCGGGGACGGGAGCACTTCAGCGGCCGAGCTCCTTGCGGGTGACGCGGCGCAGCCGGCGCCGCTGCGAGGGGTCCAGGGCGAGGTATGCGGCGGCCGGGACTCCGAGCACTATCAGGACGGCGACCCACCAGGGCAGCCAGATCAGCAGAATGAGCCCGACCGCCACTCCTCCTGCGGCGATCTTCGCGTTCTTCGACATCTGTCGCCTCCTTCGCGGCCACTGCCGCTCTCTGCTGTGAGAACGGGTCCGCGCTCCCGGCGGTTCCGGACCTCGACCCTGAGACGCCCCTGAGGCGCACCCCTACTGGTCGCGCTGGGAACGCTCTCCTCGGCCGCGCGCGGGACCTGGGTCGCTGCGCTCCCAGGACCACCCTGGGCACACACACGCGCGTGTGTGTGCCCAGATGCCGGAAGTCTCCGTGTCAGCCGCGTGCCCCCAGCAGGTGGTCCATCGCGAGCTGGTCGAGCCGCTCGAAGGCCATCCCGCGAGCCGCGGCCGCCTCGACGTCGAAGTCCTCGAAGGCCGAGCGGTCCGCGAGCAGCGCCTCCAGGCCGTCCGCCGCCGTGGGCTGCGCCAGCTCGTCGAGCCGGGAAGCGCGCAGGGCCTCCTGGACCTCCGGGTCGGCCCGGAAGGCGGCCGAACGCTCCTTGAGGATGAGGTAGTTGCGCATGCAGCCGGCGGCCGAGGCCCACACGCCGTCCAGGTCCTCGGTCCGCGGTGGCTTGAAGTCGAAGTGGCGCGGGCCCTCGTAGCCGGCGCTCTCCAGCAGGTCGACCAGCCAGAAGGCGGCGCGCAGGTCACCGGCGCCGAAGCGCAGGTCCTGGTCGTACTTGATGCCGGACTGGCCGTTGAGGTCGATGTGGAAGAGCTTGTCCGCCCACAGCGCCTGGGCGATGCCGTGCGGGAAGTTGAGCCCGGCCATCTGCTCGTGGCCGACCTCAGGGTTGACGCCGTACAGCTCCGGGCGCTCCAGGCGCTCGATGAACGCGAGCGCGTGGCCGACGGTCGGGAGCAGGATGTCGCCGCGCGGCTCGTTCGGCTTGGGCTCAATGGCGAAGCGGATGTCGTAGCCCTGGGAGGTGACGTACTCGCCGAGGAGGTCGAACGCCTCCTTCATGCGGTCCAGCGCGGCCCGCACGTCCTTGGCCGCGCCGGACTCGGCGCCCTCGCGGCCGCCCCAGGCCACGTACGTCTTCGCGCCGAGTTCGACGGCCAGGTCGATGTTGCGGATCGTCTTGCGCAGCGCGTAGCGGCGCACGTCGCGGTCGTTGGCCGTGAACGCGCCGTCCTTGAAGACCGGGTGGGTGAAGAGGTTCGTGGTGGCCATCGGCACGGTCATGCCGGTCGCATCGAGCGCCTGCCGGAAGCGCTTGATGCGCGACTCGCGCTCGGTGTCGGAGGCGCCGAAGGGGATCAGGTCGTCGTCGTGGAAGGTCACGCCGTGTGCGCCGAGTTCGGCCAGGCGCTGCACCGTCTCGACCGGGTCGAGGGCACGGCGCGTGGCGTCGCCGAACGGGTCCCGTCCCTGCCAGCCGACGGTCCACAGGCCGAAGGTGAACCTGTCCTCGGGGGTGGGCTGGTAGCTCATGCCGCGGCTCCTTGCTCGCTTGCGACTATTTCGTCATGGCGATTTACAAATTAGTATGCCGACGCGTCCCTGGGAAGGGAACAAGGGCCACGACCGGGTCGGCACCCCGCGTCGCCGGGCCGTGTACACCAAAAGAACTGCAGGTCAGATCCCGCGAGCCGCGGAAAGAGGGAGAGCCGATGTCAGCAGCCGAGGGTCCGCTCGTCGTCGGTGTGGACTCGTCCACGCAGTCCACCAAGGTGCTCGTCGTCGACGCGGCCACCGGACAGGTCGTGGCGAGCGGGCAGGCGCCGCACACCGTCTCGTCCGGCGACGGCCGCGAGAGCGACCCGCGCCAGTGGTGGGACGCCCTGTGCGCGGCGCTCCAGCAGTGCGGGGAGGCGGCCCACGAGGCGGCCGCCGTGTCGATCGCCGGCCAGCAGCACGGACTCGTGACCCTGGACGCGCAGGGCGTCCCGGTGCGGCCCGCCCTGCTGTGGAACGACGTGCGCTCGGCGCCGCAGGCCCGCCGTCTCGTCGAGGAACTGGGCGGCCCCAAAGCCTGGGCGGAGCGCACGGGCAGCGTGCCGGGGGCCTCCTTCACGGTCACGAAATGGGCCTGGCTCGCCGAGCACGAGCCGGAGGCGGCGCGGTCGACGGCGGCGGTGCGCCTGCCGCACGACTACCTCACGCAGCACCTGACGGGCGAGGGCACGACGGATCGGGGGGACGCCTCGGGTACGGGCTGGTGGGCGTCCACGACCGAGGCGTACGACGAGGAGACCCTGGCCCATGTGGGGCTCGATCCGGCGCTGCTGCCCCGGGTGGTGCGTCCGGGCGAGGTGGCGGGGACCGTGCGCGACAGCCATGACCTGCCGTTCTCCAAGGGCACACTGGTGGCGGCCGGCACCGGTGACAACGCTGCCGCCGCGCTGGGCCTCGGGCTGCGGCCGGGCACACCGGTACTGAGTCTCGGCACCTCCGGCACGGTGTACGCGGTGTCCCGCCACCGGTCGGCCGACCCGACGGGCACGGTGGCCGGTTTCGCCGACGCGCGCGGTGACTGGCTCCCGCTCGCCTGCACCCTCAACTGCACGCTCGCCGTCGACCGGGTCGCCGCTCTGCTCGGCCGGGACCGCGAGGCCGTGGAACCCGGTACGTCCGTCACGCTGCTCCCCTACCTGGACGGCGAACGCACCCCGAACCTGCCGAACGCGTCCGGGCTGCTGCACGGGCTGCGCCACGACACCACGCCCGGACAGTTGCTGCAGGCCGCCTACGACGGCGCCGTGCACGCCCTGCTCGGCGCGCTGGACCTGGTGCTGGACCAGGACGCCGACCGCACCACCCCGCTGCTGCTGATCGGCGGCGGCGCCCGGGGCACGGCCTGGCAGCAGACCGTGCGGCGCCTGTCCGGGCGGCCCGTGCAAATCCCGGAGGCCCGAGAGCTGGTCGCGCTGGGCGCCGCCGCCCAGGCCGCGGGGCTGCTCACCGGCGAGGATCCGGCCGCGGTCGCCCGCCGCTGGCGCACGGCCGACGGCCCGGTGCTCGAGGCAGTGGAGCGCGACGAGGCGACCTTGAACAGGATCTCCGGGGTACTCTCCGATGCGGCACCGCTGCTGGAGCGCGGGACGCGGACCCCCTGACGGACACCGGCGGGCGGACGGCCGTCCCGCGGCCGTCCGCCCGCACCGCATCGTTCGACGCAGAGCGCCGGCGGACACCGACCAAGGAAGACACCGAGGACGACGGAGGCATGACCGCACCGCTGCACGAGACCCACTCCGCCGGTCCGGGGCGCACGCTGCCCGACACCCAGCAGGGCATGCGCCGTCGCAACCTCGCCCGGGTCATGCACACCGTCCGCGCCGAGGGGCCGCTGTCGCGGGCGGCGGTCGCCTCACGCATCGGACTGACCCGTGCCGCGGTGTCGACCCTCGTCGACGAACTCGTCCGGACCGGACTTCTGGAAGAGCTGGGGCCCGAGCGGCCCGGCCGGGTGGGCCGTCCCGGTTCGGCCCTGGCCGTCAGCGGGCACGGCCCCGCCGGGGTCGGCGCGGAGGTCGGGGTCGACCACCTCGCGGCCTGCGTGGTCGACCTGCGCGGCCAGGTGCGGGCGCGGGCGGTACGCCGTGGAACGAACCGGGGCCGCTCCCCCGAACCGGTGGCGAGCGAACTCACCGCGCTGATACGCCAGGTCGTCGCCGAGGCGGAGCGGCAGGACCTGTGGGCCGCGGGACTCTCGGTCGCGGTGCCGGGACTGATCGCACGGGACGGTCGTACGGTCGTGCGTGCCCCCAATCTCGACTGGAACGACACCGACCTCGGCGCCCTGCTGCCGCCCGGGCTGCCCCTGACGGTGGACAACGAGGCGAACTTCGGCGGACTCGCGGAACTCTGGCTCGGCGAGGACACGCCGCGTGACTTCCTGCATGTGTCGGCGGAGATCGGCATTGGTGCCGCCGTGGTGGTCGACGGGCAGCTGCTGCGCGGGACGCGCGGTTTCGCGGGCGAGCTGGGGCATGTGCCGGTCGAACCGGACGGGCCCGCGTGCCCGTGCGGCGGGCGCGGCTGCCTGGAGCAGTACGCGGGAGAGGAAGCCGTGCTGCGGGCGGCCGGCCTGGAGCCGGGCGAAGGGCGGGTCGGACTGCTGGCGACCCGCGCCGCCGCGGGCGACGAGGAAGTACGGCGGGCCCTGCGGGATGCCGGCAGGGCACTGGGCGTCGCGCTGACCGGGGCCGTCAACCTGCTCGACCCCCGGAGCGTCGTGCTGGGCGGTGCCCTGTCCGCACTCGCGCCCTGGCTCCTGCCTTCCCTGGAGGCGGAGTTGGCGAGCCGGACCGCGGGGGCCGCCTGTCCGGTGTCGGTGTCCCGACTGGGCCCCGAGGGGCCGCTGCTGGGCGCCGCGCACGCGGTGGTGCGGTCCGTCCTCGACGACCCGGCGGCAGTGGCCGAACGCGCCTGATCTCAGACCCACTTCACCCGATCGAGTGGCGGAGTTTTCCACAATTCCGCGGGAGTCCACCGAGCCCCACCGGGCTCTTCTGCCCAACCCGCGAGCCCCGTAACGTGATTCACGCGAGGTGCCGTCGTCGAGTCGGATCGCCGGCGGATCTCGGGTGTCGAAGGGGTTCTCATGACGGGGAAACACCAGCTGTCCCGGACAGTCACGCCAGGCCCACCGGCTCGACACGTCGAGCGGTTGACGCGTTCCGAATACCCCGGCTCGACCCGGTGAAGTGACTCGCGCCTGACCGCCGTTCGGTCGGCCGCCGGCCGGCCGGCCACCCAGGCCGCCGAGTCCCCGTTGACCGATCCGTGTGACACCGACGCCGCGTGCGTGGCCACGCTCCACGAGGAGCGGCCGTCGGTGAGCGAGACTCGCCGCGGACCGCACGGACTCCTCACCCACCGACCGAACCACGTACCCCCTCATGGACGGTTTAGCGGCCTCCCGCCCCTCCCCGAGACACCCGCACCACTACTCCCCCACACAGAAAGGCCACCACCCATGGACCGGGCACGACCACTCCTCCCCAGCCGACGCCACCTGCTCAAGGGTGCCGCCCTGGCAGTCGTCCCCTACGCCTTACTTCCCGCCACGCGGGTCGACGCGCGGCCCCAGGCAGTCGACTACCCGGAGGCCGAGTGGCAGCCGGCGAGCAGCTCCAACTACACGGCGTCCAGCCGGCCCACGAGCTACTCGGTGGACCGGGTGGTCATCCACGTCACCCAGGAGACGTACGCCAGCACCCTGGCGATCTTCCAGAATCCGAAGAAGGAGGTGTCCGCGCACTATGTCGTCCGGTCCGCCGACGGACACGTCGCGCAGTGCGTCCGCGAGTCGGACGTCGCCTGGCACGCCGGGAACTGGGACTACAACACCCGCAGCATCGGCATCGAGCACGAAGGCTGGGTGGACAAGCCTGCCTACTTCACCAACGCCCTCTACGAGGAGTCGGCCAGGCTCACCGCGGCGATCTGCGACCGATACCGCATCCCCAAGGACCGCGCGCACATCATCGGGCACCATGAGGTACCGGGCACGGACCATACCGATCCCGGGCCCGACTGGGACTGGGTGCGCTACATCAGACTCGTGAACTTCGCCTGACGGAGAGCCCGGACGAAAAGGTTGTCCGGGCGCGCACCGGGAGTGACGATGTCCACAGCCGCATCGCCGTCCGGGGAGGCCGCATTGACCGATCCGTGGGTGGCCCTGGAACCGGGAGCCGACCCTTCCGAGCGTGTTCGCGCCCTGCGCCGGGCGCACGAGACGTTCACCGCGGTGGGCACCGTGCCGCGCCCGGTGCGTCCGGTGGTGGCCGACTCGTGGCGGCGTTCCGCCCGGGCGGGTGTCGGGCCGGACGGCACGGCGAGCGTGGAACTCGGCGACAGTGACCTCGGCACCTACCGGGCGGAGCATCCACTGGCGCTGGTGATGCCGCTGTTCCGGGAGCTGCTAGGCACGTACGCCGCCGACGGCGAGCATCTGCTCGCGGTGTGCGACGCGCACGGCAGGCTGCTGTGGGTGGAGGGACATCCGGGGACCCGGCGCAAGGCGGACCGAATGAACTTCGTGCCGGGCGCGCGCTGGTCGGAGACCGCGGTCGGGACGAACGCGCCGGGCACGGCGGTCGCGCTGGACCGCCCGGTGCAGTTCGCGGCCGAGCACTTCATCCGGCGCGTCCAGCCCTGGACGTGCGCGGCGGCCCCCGTGCACGATCCGCGCACGGGACAGGTGCTCGGCGCCGTGGACATCACCGGTGGGCACGGGCTCGCGCACCCGCACAGCCTCGGTTTCGTGCGGGCGGTTGCACGGGCCGCCGAGTCCGAGCTGGCGCTGCTCGCCCCGCGCCGGCCCGCCGCCGGCGCGGCCGAGTTGACCGCCCTCGGCCGGGACGAGGCCCGGCTGGTGGTCGGCGGCCGCGGTGTTCGGCTGAGCCGCCGGCACAGCGAGATCATGGTGCTGCTGGCCCGTCATCCGGAGGGTCTGACCGGGGACCAGTTGCTGTGCGCGCTGTACGAGGACGAGTCGGTGACGCCGGTGACGCTGCGGGCCGAACTGGCCCGGCTGCGTAAGGTGCTCGGTGCGGGGGTGCTCGCCTCGCGACCGTACCGGCTGACCGTTCCGGTTGGCTCGGACGCGGCCGCCGTCCAGCACCGGTTGGAGACAGGGGCGGTCGTGGCGGCCGCCGCGGCCTACTCCGGTCCACTGCTGCCCGGCTCACAGGCTCCGGCGGTGGTGCGGCTGCGACAGCGTCTCGCCGACGGAATGCGGAGCTCGCTGATCGCCTGTCGCGACCCCGACCTGCTGGCCGACTGGGTGCACGCGCCGTGGGGCGAGGACGACCTGGACGTGTGGCGGGCCCTCGTCGCCGTGCTGCCGACCGCGACGGCCCGGGCCCGGCTCGCCGCGCTCGAGGCGGAGTTGGCGGCGCCGCCCGGCTGGCACGGTCCGGTACCCCGCTGACCGTTTCGGGCCCGCCACCGCGCGTCGGTGGCCCGTTCCGCAACGTCCTTGCAACGTCGGCGTGTCTAGCCTCGCGCCGAGAGCTGCCCAACGGCGGGCAGCGCTGCTGAGGGAGGCAGACCAGAATGACCCGTTACGCGGCGCCCGGCACCGAGGGCGCGATCGTCTCCTACCAGGCGCGCTACGACCACTTCATCGGCGGCGAGTACGTGCCGCCGGCCCGCGGACAGTACTTCGAGAACCCCTCGCCGGTGAACGGGCAGCCTTTCACGGAGGTCGCGCGCGGAACGGCGGAGGACGTCGAGCGGGCGCTGGACGCGGCGCACGCGGCCGCCCCGGGCTGGGGGCGCGCCTCCGTGACCGAACGCTCCGACATCCTGCTGAAGATCGCCGACCGCATGGAGGCCAACCTCGAATCCCTGGCAATCGCCGAGAGCTGGGAGAACGGCAAGCCGGTCCGCGAGACGCTGGCGGCCGACATCCCGCTGGCCATCGACCACTTCCGCTACTTCGCGGGCGCGATCAGGGCGCAGGAGGGGTCGCTCGGGGAGATCGACAACGACACGGTGGCGTACCACTTCCACGAGCCGCTCGGGGTGGTCGCGCAGATCATCCCGTGGAACTTCCCGATCCTGATGGCGACCTGGAAGCTGGCGCCCGCGCTCGCCGCGGGCAACGCGGTGGTGCTCAAGCCCGCCGAACAGACCCCTGCCTCGATCCACTACTGGCTGAGCCTCGTCTCCGACCTGCTGCCGCCCGGGGTGCTGAACATCGTCAACGGCTTCGGCGTGGAGGCGGGCAAGCCGCTCGCCTCCAGCCCGCGAGTGGCGAAGGTGGCGTTCACGGGCGAGACGACGACGGGGCGGCTGATCATGCAGTACGCCGCCGAGAACATCAAGCCGGTCACGCTGGAGCTCGGCGGCAAGTCGCCGAACATCTTCTTCGACGACGTCTCGGCGGCGGACGACGACTTCCGCGACAAGGCGCTCGAGGGCTTCACGATGTTCGCGCTCAACCAGGGCGAGGTGTGCACCTGCCCGTCCCGGGCGCTGATCCAGCGCGGTCACTACGCGGAGTTCGTCGAGGCGGCAGTCGCCCGCACGAAGCTCATCACGACGGGCCACCCCCTCGACACGGAGACCATGATCGGGGCTCAGGCCTCGAACGACCAGCTGGAGAAGATCCTCTCCTACCTGGACATCGGGCGGCAGGAGGGCGCGCGCGTCCTGACCGGCGGGGAACGCATCGAGCACGAGGGTGAGTTGAAGGGCGGCTACTACGTACAGCCGACCATCTTCGAGGGCGACAACCGGATGCGGATCTTCCAGGAGGAGATCTTCGGGCCGGTGGTCTCGGTGACGTCCTTCGACGACTTCGACGACGCGATCAAGATCGCGAACGACACGCTGTACGGCCTCGGCGCGGGTGTGTGGACCCGGGACACCGGCACCGCCTACCGCGCGGGCCGCGCCATCCAGGCGGGCCGCGTCTGGACCAACTGCTACCACGCCTACCCGGCACACTCCGCCTTCGGCGGCTACAAGCAGTCCGGAATCGGCCGCGAGACACACAAGATGATGCTGGACCACTACCAGCAGACGAAGAACCTTTTGGTGTCGTACTCGCCGAAGAAGCTCGGCTTCTTCTAGACACAGAAAAAGGGCGCCTGACCAGGGAAGATGCCCGTCAGGCGCCCTTCTCGGCGCACACCTGAGCAGCAGGGCTTCGACGTAGTCGGCGGGCGTCCGTTTCGTGACCACTTGCGGTGAAGGGAGCGCGAGCGGACGGTTCCTGTCTCATGTCCATTGCGCCTCGGTGACCTGCGTCTCCGCGCACCGTCGGGCGGAGCCAGCCGACGGTGCCGGGGGATGATCCCTGCGTGGCTGAAGAGACAGGCGCAGATGCGGACGACGCTCGTGCATGGGATGAGCGGCTGGGCTGGGCGTTCGGGCTGATAGCAGATGATCCGGCTACGAGGAGTGCGGCACGCGCTGGCCGTCGTCCTCGACCTGACCGCGTGCGCGGTGGCGGACCGACAGCCCACCCCGCGCTATGGCGACCTGGCACAACCTCGCGGTCGGCGCCCTGCGACTGAACGGCGCGAAGAACATCGCCTCCGGCCATCACCGCAATGCGCGTGATGCCCGCCGACCCCTCACACTCCTCGGCCTCGCCTGAGCACGAAGTGGACGTCACTCGACTACGCCGAAGCCCCGAGGGCTGTCGCAGAGGCTTCAGGCTTTGGTCTTGGTCAGGCGGGCTGTCTCGCGAGGCCATCGAGTCGAACGGCGTTCGGCTCCGTGAGTTATTTTCCGACGGCCCCCTGGGCCGCTAAGGGGTCGACCGGGTCCGGCGCATGCGTTCTCGGCGTTCTCTCAGGCTGAGACCGAGAGGTAACGCCGCCTCAGATGGTCGGGGTGTTGTCAACAATCGGCCTGTGAACCTCAACAACCGGCTTCCACCCCGCGGAGAACTCGATGAAGTCCGCACGGGTGGGGTAGGTGTCGATCGCGCGACGGTCACGCTTGGGGCTGTCGCCCCCCTTGCGCCCCCGGGGAATCTGCTCCTCGAAGATGTCGACCTTCACGTCGGGAACCTCCTTGAGGCCCTGGCGCCAGATCTGCACGATGTCGGCGCCGAACGCCTGCCGAGCCGCAGCGTAAAGGGCCGTGAGGGCCCCCTTGTCCCCACCAGGGACGAAAAGTGCCAGGTCCAGCACGACACCGGCGGACTGGAGGACCTCGATGGTCACCGAGCCGTTCTCGTCGGCCAAGTAGATTCCGGCTTCATTCTCGTCGTCGGGAAGGCAGGAGACCTCTTCCTGGAATACGGTTCTCGCCGTAATCGAGCCGCCCTCGAAATCCTCACCGGACTTGGTCAGAAAAGCAGGGACATAGCAGTCGGGAAGCTTGAGTTCTGCCGTGTCGGCGGAAACGAAGAGCCTGTCCTTCACGCCGAGCTTCGTCACCTCTTCCAGCGAGAGGCGGCGAGCGGCGATCTTCTCCGTGTTCACGATTTCCCTTTCAGGTTGCACTGTCCCTCGTAACAAGGACGCTACCACGAAACCCTGAGGTCAACTGCCCAGTAATCTTTGGGTAAATGGCCCCTGATGACCTGCACGGGAGGATACCGAAGCGAGTGCCACTCGATCGGGAACACGCATCCGCCAGGTAGTGTCCCTCGTCATGGCGTTGGGGATCAACTGGCGGTTGCATTTCGGTGCGTTGGGTAGCACGGAGGAACCAAAAGAGAGCTTACGGCAGATATCACCCATATCGCCTTCGGGGAGGTGGCGGCGAGGTAAGGCGATCCATTCGTCGTGCATCTCGAAGAGCGCAGCGGAAATCAACCGGATGGTCCGACAGCGCAACAACGGAGACCCCACGTCCGGGACGTGGCAGCGGCCAACGCGGTGGCGCTGGAGGCGGAGGCCGCCGGGGGTGCGCTCACGGCGTACAACACCGGCAGCGGCGAACCGCACACCGTCGGCGCGACGGCACGGGCGCCGGCCGCCGCGTACGGCGGCCCCGAGCCGGTCGTCACCGGCGAGTACCGGCTCGGGGACGTACGGCACATCACCGCGGACTCGTCGCGGCTGCGGGCCGGGCCGGGCTGGAAGCCGGAGGGCGGTTTCGAGGAAGGCATGACGGAGTTCGCGCGGGCCGGGATGCGCGGGACATAGGCGCGAGCGTCGGTCTGCCAGCGGTCGTAGGCGATGAGCGACCGTGGGACCGGTGTGCCGGTCCAATGGGTTGTGCCGGATCGCTGCGACCACCGCGAAGATGCGCTGAGCGACCCGGATCGCGACACCGTCGAAGATCCGCCCACCCTGCTGTTTTGTCATGTTCCCCGGGACGTTTACTCCGCAGCCGTTGGCGAGGGCGGCGTGGGTCAGCGGGCGGTGGCGGGGACAGGTCAAGTTCAGGTGGAGGGGGACGAGTTCCGCTCCCCGTGAAGCTCGCCGGGTTCGTCATGAGCGCACATGTTTCCCGTGACAGTGCACCCGACGCCCCGTCAGCCGTCCGCCAGAGTCGACGGAGGCCGCGACTCCCTCAACGTACGGGAACCGGCAGCAGGTCCGGCTGTCACACTCAGCCGGTCTCGGAGACGGGCAGCGTCTCGATGAGCCCTGCGGCCATCGCGCGCAGCAGCAGTGTGAGATGGGCCGGGAAATCGAGCGCGAGATGCCCCCATGCGGGAACCTGCTCATACAGCTCGGCAAGGACCGGCGTGGGATGGGCGGCCTGCCAGAGCCCGCCGGCCAGCGGGAGCGTCCCGCCGACCAGCGCCTGCAACTGGCTGTGCGACATCACGCTCGCGCGGTCCAGCGTCTCGACGATCCGGTCGTGCGCCGCGAACGCCTGAGTCTTGTAGCGGCGGGCGCGCTCGATGTCCACGTCACCCTCCAGGCTCATCGTGGCGTGGGTGAGGAGGTCGCAGAACACGGGCAGTGATGCGATCGTCTCGGCCAGCAGGCTCGACACATCGGATGGACCGAGGCCGGTCTGTGCCGAGAGTCGCGAGCTGATCGTGTCACGCCAGCGGGTCCAGCCGCGCTCCGCGAGTTCCAGCAGCAGCTCTTCCTTGCTCGCGTAGTAGCGCCGCACGCCGGTGCGGTGAAGGCCGGCGCGCTCGGTCACCCCCGCGACGGTCACGAACCGCACTCCACCGAGTTCGAGCGCGAGCTCCTCCGCGGCGTCGAGCAGGTCCTTGGAACGCTGCGCCTTGTCCTCCGTCGATCTCGCCCTCTCCCGCACCCCACAACGGTAACGCATGGCGTGTTGCGTTACGCGTGCTACCGTCGAAACATAACGCATCACGAGGTGCGCTAAGTCTGTGGGAGGAACGCCATGAAGGCTGTGCAAGCCATCCGGTACGGAGATCCGAGCGTTCTCGAAGTGGTGGAGCTGCCCGATCCCACGCCGGGCCCGGGCGAGATCGCCATCGACGTCACCCACGCCGCCGTCGGCCTGATCGATCTGTTCTTCCGCGAGGGCCGCTTCAAGGACCAGCCGGGGATGCCGCAGCCGCCCTTCGTCCCCGGTCTCGAAGTCACCGGAACGGTGCGCGCTCTCGGCGAGGGGGTCACCGGATTCACGGTCGGTGAGAGAGTCGTTTCGATGTCCAACGGCGGCACCGGCGGTTACGCCTCCGTCTTCATCGGACGTGCGGCTCTCGCCGTGTCCCTTGAGGGCTACGACATCGATCCCGCTCTCGCGGTATCGGTCGTGCCGAATGCCGCGATGGCCCACGTCGCGCTGACGCGCGTGGCCCAACTGGCCGAGGGCGAGAGCGTCCTGATCCATGGGGCGCTCGGCGGCTTCTCCGCGGCGTTTCCCGGCATGGCCAAGCAGTTGGGGGCCGGTCGGGTGGTCGGCACGGTCCGCGCAAGCAAGCTCCAGGCCGCCGCGGCCACGAAGCTCCCGTATGACGAGATCATCGACTCGGCCGAGCTGGCAGCGGTCGGCGAGGAACTTTTCGACGTCGTCATCGACCCCGTCGGCGGAGAGCTGCGCGACAGAAGCCTGGATGTGATGCGCTCCGGCGGCCGGCTCATCGCCTCCGGTAACGCGAGTGGGGACTGGGGCCACTCGGTCGAGACCAGCCGGCTCTGGTTCAAAAGCGTCGCGGTCATGGGCTTCAACGCCGGCGCCTACCTGCCCACGCACCCGGACACCGTGAAGCCCGCGCTCGAAGCAGCCGTCCAAGTCGTCGCCGCCGGACTCGGCCGGACCGAGGTCGACGTGCTCCCGTTCAGTCAGGCGGTCACCGCCCACGAGCGGATGACAAGCCGTTCCCTCAACGGACGCATCGCCTTGACACCAGCCGAGCCGACCTGATTGGTAGGCATTGAGCGCCATCGCAGCCGGTCGTCCGCGGCCACGGCTGGCGGTAGGCGGTAGGCGCTCCGCTCGTACTCGGTGCGCCAGCAGATGAGCCGCAGGGCCGGACCGCGGTCGTCCTCCAGTGTCAGCAGGCTCCGGGTGTCAGGCGCAGCGCGGCAGGCAGCCACGTGGCGGGTGTCAGTGCGAAGCCGGGCAGACCCAGGCCTTGGTCGGCGTCTGCGGCGGCGGTCATGGCGCGGTCGAGGCCGAGAGCGGGATCCCCGGCGGGACGTCAGCAGCGGGGTGCTGCCCTGGCGGTCGGGTCCACTCTTCGATGTCTCCGTCCGAGAAGGGGGTGGCGCCGCTGTCCTGGTTCCCGTAATCCGTCACTTCCGGGCCTGAGAAGTTCACGACGGTCAGGCCGGTCGTCCGGGTGTGCGGTGACAGGAACTCGCGTTCCTCCACGGGAGCGAGGGTGCGCCAGCCCGGGAGGGTCTGTCCGGTGAGGGCGGCGGCTTGCGTCAGTGGCCGTGTGGAGATGGCCTCGGCGGTTGTTCCGATCAGCGGAGTGTCCTGGCTGGCCGGGTCGTCCGGGCCGGGTGGCAGAGGAAGGTCGGGGCGTGGCCAGCGTGCCTCTTCGAAGGCCAGCGGAATGCGGGGGTCGTCTGTCAGTACGGTGGCCAGCTGGTCCTCCCAAGCTGCCGGATCGCTCAGGCCCAGGCCCTGCGAGAGCCTGTGCGCGCGGCTACCCGCTGCCACCGTTTGAATCGCCTCTTCGATGGTCTCCTCGATGGCGAGGTAGGCGTCCGGCAGCTCGCCCTCGTCGGCGCTGAGGTTAGCGCGGGACTGGGCCTTGTTCCTCTCGATGGTGCGCTCCGTGTCAACCTCGCGGCGAACCCTGGCGAGGACCGCTCGGATCAGCCCAGGCTGCAGTTGCTCGGCTTCATTCAGCCGCGCGCCAGCCACCTCTGCCACCATCCCCGTCACGACGCGGTCTCTCGGGCTGTCTCCCCGTGCGGCGGAGGTCCACAGGCGGCTCGGCGGGTTCAGCCCGGCCGGGTCCGACGCTCCCATGGACACGCTGGCCGCATCGTCGCCGGATCGGAGAGTTGCTCCAGTGCGAGGGCCATGGCAGGTGCCGTGGCTTCGGGGCGCAGTGTGACCAGAGATCGCGTCGCAACCATCGCTCGGCATTTGCCTTCCCGGTCCGCGTGTGCGACTGCGGCCAGTGCCGCGGTCGCGAAGGCGTGGTCGAGATCGCCGGGTACGGGGGTTCCGTTGTCGTTGTCGGGGGCGCGGTAGGGGTGCTGGGGGTCGTCGCTGTCGTGGACGCGTGGTGCTCTGCTCTCGATGACCGTTGCGGCTTCGTCCCAGAGGGCGAAGGCCAGGTCGAGGGAGTCGTTCGGGGGCAGGCCGAAGGCTTGCTGGGCGAAGGCTTGCTGGGCGAAGGCTTGCTGGGCGAAGGCTTGCTGGGCGAAGGCGAAGATCAGTGCCTGGGTGATGCCGTGGGTCCCGTACCGGCCGGCGCTCACCACTGCTTCGGCCTCTTCGGTGATGACGCGGTGGGTGAGGGTGCGATCGAGTTGCGCAGCCGTACGAAGGGCGTCGAGGGCTGTCTCGCCTCCGAAGTTCAGCCATCCGCCTTGTCCACGGGTGCGCACCCATGTCAGTGCGTAGGCTTCGGCGGCGAGCGCGTCATGGCCGTTCTGGCGAAGCTTGTCCGCAAGTCGGCGCAGCAGGAGGGGACCGTCCCGGAAGTCGAAGGGGCCGGCGATGGCACGCAGGACTTGTGCGGCCTCGTCGGTCTGTCCTCGGGCAGCGAGGTTGAGCAGGCCGTCGCCGACGAGGTCTCTCATCTGTTCGAGGGTGTGTTGTGGTGCGCCAGCCTCGTACGGGCTCAGGTGCCATGCGCGCAGTACCCGGATCAGGCCGACCGGTTCGGAGGGCGCGAGCGACGGGGCGGCAGGTGAGGTCGGGGCCGTGGCCGACTGCGCGGGGATGGGTGCGCTGCGGCGGGGCTGGGACTCGTCGGTGACCGATGGTTCGGGCAGGCGCGTGAGCTGCGGGGCGCCGACGCGTTCGGCGACGGCCTTGAGTTCCGCGACCAGTTGCGCGTCGGCCAGCCTCGTCCCGTCGCTGGAGGAGTCGCGGTTCGCTTGCCGCTCGTCGGCCCTGCTCAGTGCGATGCGCAGCAGTTGTGGAACGCCGTCGGGCGTGGAGGGGCCGACTGTCCGGGCGAGCCGGTCCAGAAGTGCGGCGTCGGCTTGGAGGAGCGGGGTGTCCAAGGTGATGCGGAGCGCGGTTGCCACAACCGGATCGGCGGTGCCGTTCCACGCGCGCCAGAGGTCTTCTCGGGCGCCGTGGAGGATGGTGTTCGGGCCGTTGCAGTCGCTGAGCAAGCCGGTGGCTGCGAGATCGGCAAGGGCCACGGGGTCTGCCCCGGCCAGGACGTTCCACCACCGCGGGCGGGCAGCGTTGGTCTCCTTGCCGTCGGTGTGAAGGACAAGACGTTCGCACAGTGGCTGGATTCGCGCCACCCGCGCCCGCCCCCGGGCCGGGTCCGCGGTGACCAGGGCGGGCAGCGGATCCAGGAGCTCATGGACGGTGATGTCCTTGCGCCAGCCGTAGGCCACCAGCTGTGACCGCGTGGCCGGCCCCGCCGGCCGCCGCACATGCCCCCGGGCAGCGGCTCGGCCAAGGCGCCCCGGCTCACTCAGGAGGTGTACAGCGACTGCAATCTGGTCACCTGGCCCTTCCCGTCGAAGCTGAGGTCGTACCCCAGCCCCGAGCGGGAGGAGCTCGGCTCGGCCATCAGCCGGTTGACGAGCTCGGTCTGGGAGTAGGGGTGGGGGGCGGAGTTGTCGCCCAGCGGGACCGATAGCAGCACCCGGGCGTCTGTGGCCATGAGCACCGTGGTGTAGGGCCCTTCACCGGGGATGATCAGCCACGCCTCGTGCGGGTCTGTGACGGCCACCTTCCGGGCCGTCCGCACTGACAGGTAGGTCCGTCCGCCACTGATCCAGCCCTCGCGTATCTGCATGAACTGCTTGGTACCGGCCCAGCGTGTCGTGCCGGCCGGGGCGGTGTCGTCGCCGGGCGCGGTTGTCGCGGTGGGTGGGGTCGTCGCGGTGGGTGGGGTCGTCGCAGTAGCCGGAACCTTCGTGGTGAGCGGGGTCGGCACGGCGGCGTGTCCGGACGCCGACACTGAAGCCGTCACCGATGTTGCCGGGGCAGGAACCTCCGCCTGCCCTTCGCCTGCCTTGCCGGTGCATGCGGTCAGGGCAAGAGCGGTCAAGGCCAGAGCGGTCAGGGGAAGGGCGCCGGTTCGGCGGCGAGAATTGAGCATGGCAAGGTCCCATCGGATCAGATGCAGTCGGGATACATGAGCTCTACGCCCTGGCCCGCCTCTGGGTTGCACCTCGATGCCGTGAATGCGGCGGCGGCCTCACTCGGCGGGCCAGTCGGCCTCCCGCAAGGACTCCACCCGGCCCTCGCTGTTGTAGTCGATCGCGAACATCCACCGCGGCCCGGCAGCCAGTCGGCTCACCAACTGGTCCAACTGCATATCCGCAGGGGACCCGCCGGAGAGCCGCCGTGCTTCCACCAGCGTCCATTGCGGCAGGGTCAGCGTGTGCACCACACCCGTGGGCACCGCGGTCCCCCTGACGGTACGGAGCTGCTCGACGGTGACCCGCACCATGTCGCCCTGCGCCACCGCGCCGTACACGTAGCCCAGTTCACTGGCGTACTCCTCGCCGTGTGCGGGCGACGGCGGCACGAAGCCTGAAACGGTCGGCGCCGGCGCGATCGCGGCCGGCTCCGGCACCCGGGCGGCTCGGAACAGCGACAGACCGCCCACCACCACAGCGGCGGCCAGCAGCGCGCCGCCGAACGCCACAGCCGCCCGTCGGCGGCGCATACGCTGCTCACCACGGGCCCGCACCCGGTGCGCGGCAAGCGGCATCACCTGCTGCCGGCCCGACTCGGCGAGCCCGGCCAGGTTTCGCTCCAGACACCGCTCCAGTTCCGTCCTGTCAGCCATGCCTCACCTCCGGCAGCCGGGTCGTCCGCAGCTCTAGGTCCGTATCGGCCAGCAGACGTGCCAGCGCCGCCCGTCCGCGGCTCAGGTGCGCCTTGACCGTGCCGACGGGGCAACCGGTCTCGGCAGCCACCTGCTCCACCGGCAGATCACACAGATGATGCAGCACCACGGCCCGCCGCTGCGCCTCGGGGATCCGCCGCAGTGCCTGGACCAGCAGCACGTGGTGTGGTTCCGGCGGCGGTACGGCGGCGGGCGGACCCTGCCGCCGGGCGAAGGCCAGCGCGGTGCGCGCCCGCCGCCACCGACTGACCGCCAGCCGCCAGGCCACCGTGCGCACCCACGCTTCGGGGGCACCGTTCAGGTCCAACTCGGCCCAGCGTTCCCAGGCCCGGGCGAAGGCCTCCTGCACCACGTCCTGAGACTCAGCCAGGTCACCTGTCATCGCGTACAACTGGCCGACGAGCCGGCCGACGCTCGCGGTGTAGAAGGCGTCAAAATCACGCTCGTCCACACCGCGCCCCGGCACATTCTGTGGTGGTGGTCGCATACCCCTTCTCACGCTGAACGGTGGCTGCGCGGCTCCAATGGAGTTTCCCCGTGATCCTGGACGACGGCCAGACAGACAACTCGACGCACGACCCTGCCTGATCCACCCCAGCCGGTACAGCCATCCAGCATCGCCAGTTCCCTCAATCGCGCGACTGGGGTGGACCCCTCGCCAGCAGCCGGACCCTGGTTACGGACCCGGGATCTGACTCGGGCGCCGTCCGGCGGGGTGAGTGTGGGCATGGCACAGACACTGGCAGGGTGAGGCCGAGTCCCTTGTCCCCCTCTCTCGGTCACGGTGTTGTGGTCACCGGGGGCGTATCGGCTCCATGTCCCGCCAGTCTCCTTGAGAAGCCGGGTGGTGGTCTTGTCGTGATAGCCAAGAGCGTCCGCGACGACGGGCGCAGGCAACTTGAGGAGTTGCTGCCGGATGGCGCTGCGGGCGGGTGCGGCCGGGACCCGATCTCGCTCAGGAGCGCGGACAGGTGGTCCGGGCGGAACGGCTACCCCGTCCGACGGCTGCGGACGAGCCGACCGGATGCCGGGTTGGTGGCATTGTTCATGTTGTCGCGGTTCGCGATGTGTTCCAGCAGCAGGGCGGAGACAGACTCGGGAACAGGCGAGGCCGGTTCCCCGAGCCGTAGCAGCGCGGTGTCGCCGCCGCGGATCACATCGTCCAGGCCCAGGGCCATGCGGTAGGCGAGGAAACGGAAGTTGTACTGCTGGCAGCCGATCCGCATGCCCCGTTCGGAGGGCTTGGCCGCCGAGTTGTTGTCGGTGCCGAACAACGGGCGGACCTCAGGTGAACCACTCGTCCGTGTGCGGAGGTTGACCGACCAGGAGGGGCCAACGGCTGCAGCACATCGTGCGCCCGGGGCAGACCAGTTGGGTTCGGTTCCAGCGCGCGATGATGCTGCTGGCCTCGGGCGGCGGGAACCGGGTGCCGGTGGTCGCCCAGCTGGTGCAGGCCGACGAGGACACCGTCCGGGACTAGATCCACCGGTTCAACGAGATCGTACTCGTCCGATCGCGCATGTAGCCGAAGAGATGGGGATTTCCCGGGCAACGGCGTCGAAGTGGGTGAAGCGGCACCAGCCGTACACCGACTCGTCGACACCGATCTCGCACCATGGCAGGCTCGCCACGAACGCCGGGCTCAGGAAGCGTTATCGACCTCGGCGACGTTGTCGCCCCTGGCCGCTTCGTCCCGTCCCATGCCAAGGAAGCGCCGGATGGCTTCGACCGGCATGTCGAGTCCCTCGGACGCGGACTCTTCGTCGCCGAAGACCTGCACTGCCTCAGTAACCGCCACGGCCAGTTCGACCTCTGCTTTGCGGACCTTGGCCTCGGCCTTGTCCACGGTGTCGACCACCGCCAGCTGACGGCGCTGCCTCTCCTGAAGTCTCTGCTTACGGGAAGGGTTTTTGTCAAGGTTCTGCACAGTCATGACCAAGATCATAAACAGTCGGGGGCACGTCCATGAAATCGGCAACTCACCTGCGTCAGCGGGGCGTTCACGGCGCGCTGACTCAGCACAGGCGCTCCGTGAAGCCGTCCCTCAGCAGAGGTGCGGTGTCGGGGCATTGTCACGCTGACGGCGGATGCCTGTCGATGAGGCTTCAAAGCGTGCTGGTGGGGTGGTTTGGGTCCCTGTTCAGGCCGGTGTGGGCAGGGCGCGATCAGGCGTTTCGCCAGTACGCCGCTCGCGTGGGTCAGTGGCATCGCCTGGCCGTCGAACACGGCGTGATCGACGACAACGATGAGTTCCTGATCAACGTCGCCGAGCACGGCTGCCGGTCCCACTGGTGCGGTCACTGGACGCGAGTACGCCTTGCCGAGCAGTGGGACCTGGCCAGGGTGCTCGGCCGGCGCCGGGGGCGGCCTGAGTTCGTCGCCATGTCGCTGAACGGCGAGAGCGTGCTGGGCGCGACCAGTGAGGAGTACGAGGTCTGGCTGATCGCCGTCGACCGCTTCCACGCGTGGGTCGAGTCCTGGGCCCAGGACCGCGCCCAGGAGACCCCGCAGGAGCGCGAGTCCGGGTGGCATGCCGTACTGCGTTGGAAGACCGCGCCACAGCGCCTCCGGTCGGCGTGGCGAGACGGGCTGGCCGGCAACCCGGCCGCACCCGCCTCGGTACTGCTGCGACTGCTCGACGTCGCAGAGGGCGAACGGCTACGCGGCGCCGGCTGGCTGATCACCCGTGAACTGCCTGACGAAGTCGTCGAGGCGTGGATCTCCCATCCCGAGCCACGCGTCCGCAAGCAGCCGGCAGAGCGCTGGACACTCACGGCCGAGCAGCGCGAACGGCTCTTCGTTGAACCTGAACCCGGGTTGCGATGGATCTTCGCCACCTGTGCGGTGGACGGAAGGTCGCCCCTGACCGAGGCCACGTTCGCGCAACTCGTCGCCGATTCCAGCGCGAAGGTGAGAGCCGAGGTCGCACTCCATCGCGACCTGCCCGCCCGGCACCTGGTGACGCTCGCGGCTGATCCGGAACCCGCCATGCGCCGCGCCGCCTGCCGGCGAGCCTGGCCGTGCCTCGAACCGGACACCCACACGTCGCTGATGGCTGAGCGGACCTGGTCGACAGGTTCAGCCGTGACCCCGACCGCGGTGTGCGCCGGCGGGCCCGTCGCGATCCGCGCCTCACGCCGGCCTCGGTGATCCGTCTCCTCGACGACCCCGACTGGGCCATCAGAGAAGCGGCAGCGCGCGACCCGCGCCTGACCACGCGCGTGCTGACCAACCTGCTCCACGACGCCACCACCGCCATGTCCGCAGCCGCCAACCCGGCCGTCCCGGAGCACGTTATGCACCACCTCCTGGACCGGCAGCCATCAGTCACGACCTGATCAGCCGGGGGTCGCCCAGCAGGCGCGAAGGCGACGTGCGTGCCTCGACGCGGTCCCTCCGCAGCTTCCACCGTCCCCGACGCGACGGGCGTGCCCGCCAGTGCGGTTCCGCCACGCGATAGAAACCAGTGGCCGGCATGGACTGGGATTGGCAGGATGCCCGGCAATGGCCTCCCACTCGTACTCCTTCAACAGTCCTCCGACCGATCCCATCGCCACTGCCCGCGACGCCTTGAACGGCCTGGCCGTCGGCGACGCCTTCGGAGCCCAGTTCTTCGTCCCCGACCACCTCCCCGCTCTGCGTGACCAGCAACTGCCTGAAGCGCCCTGGCCGTGGACCGACGACACGGAGATGGCCTGCTCCATCCACCGACTCGTCATGCGACGAGGCGAGGTGAACCAAGATGAACTCGCCCGTTCCTTCGCCGAACGGCACGACTTCGACCGCGGCTACGGTCCCGCGATGAACCGCCTGTTGCGCCTGGTCCGCCAGGGCGGCAACTGGCGCGAACTCGCGGCCGGACTGTTCGACGGGCAGGGCTCCTGGGGCAACGGGGCAGCGATGCGCGTCGCCCCTCTCGGCGCCCGCTACCCAGGCGACCCGGAACGCGCGGCCCGGCAGGCCGCCATGTCCGCCGAGGTGACCCACACCCACCCCGAGGCCGTCGCCGGGGCCGTCGCGGTCGCCGTCGCCGCCAGCCGCGCCGCGTACCGCCGCGCCGAACCCGTGACCGGCACGGACCTGCTCGCCACCGTTTTGGACGTCGTCCCTCCCAGCCGGGTACGCGACGGCATCGTCGAGGCCCGTACGCTCCTGGACCAGCCTCACGTCGAACTCGCTGCCCATCTTCTCGGCAACGGACGCCAGGTCAGCGCCGTCGACACGGTCCCCTTCACCCTCTGGTGCGCCGCCCGGAACCTGACCGATTACGCGACTGCCCTGTGGGCCACTGCCTCGGCCGGTGGAGACGTCGACACCACCTGCGCGATCGTCGGCGGCATCGTCGCCTCCCGCGTCGGCACCGAAGGCATCCCCGCCCCCTGGCGCCACCGCACAGAGACCCTGCCCGATTGGCTACAGGGACGCCAGTCCTGAAACACCGCACCGCCACGGTGGCCGACAGCCACCCCTGCCCCTCCTGCGGCCACCTCGTCCCCGACGAACCCCAGGCACCTCGGGCTCGAAGTCACGTTCCATGAACACTCAGCAGCCACCCGTCGCGACGGCGACCCCCGTGCCCCACCGGCCGGAGACGGGGGGATGGCGCGCCGTGTCCAGTGCCGTCGCCCCGTTGGGTGGCCGCTCGCCCCAGCCCTCGTACCAGGACCCGTCGTGCTCAACGTCGAGCAGGGCCTCGGCGGCGCGCTCGACGACGCGTGGCCTTCGCCACAATTTGCCCATTTCGGGACGGATGAATGCGCATATGTAGTTGTAAAG
The DNA here is from genome assembly GCF_035917575.1 of Streptomyces sp. NBC_01788. GTDB lineage: Bacteria > Actinomycetota > Actinomycetes > Streptomycetales > Streptomycetaceae > Streptomyces. Next base: position 1,221,459 of record NZ_CP109090.1, read on the forward strand.
CTAGTTGCACTCCTCGGACAACCAGCTCCAGGGATTCAAAGAACAGTGACATGGGAGAAGCGCTTGATCACCGCACGTAAACGACGCACCGGACAGGTCGCCACGGCCGGCGTACTCGGCGGCGTGCTCGCACTAACGGCCCTCGGCGGTACCAGTAACGCTGCCACCAGCGGCAACGCCGCCGGGGATCACCCGAAATCGCAGACGCGGGAGGGTCAGGCGGTCGCCCAGGATACTTCCGAAGCCCGAGTGAAGATCACGCCCGCACAAGGTGCCCACCGTGTCGGGATCAGCGACCCCGTCAAGGTCACCGTCAGCGATGGCAAGCTCACCAAGGTCACCATGACCTCCGTCGCGACCGGCGCCGAGATTCCGGGCACCCTGTCCGCGGACGGCACGTCCTGGACGCCGAACGGCAGGCTGGAGCGGGCCACCAAGTATCAGGTCGCCGCAGATGCCGAGGACGCCAAGGGGCGCTCCACCACCGGAAACGCCACCATCACCACGGTCTCCCCGGCCAACGGCTTCATCGGGCATCTCTCCCCCGAGGACGGCTCGACCGTCGGCGTGGGCATGCCGGTGACAGTCAACTTCGACAAGGCGATCAGCAACAAGGCCGCCGTACAGTCGAAGATCCAGGTCAGCTCCAGCAGCGGCCAGCAAGTCGTCGGTCACTGGTTCAACAACGACCGTCTGGACTTCCGCCCCAGGAACTACTGGAAGCCCGGCTCCACCGTCACCGTCAAGCTCAACCACCACGGCGTCCAGAAGACGATCACATTCAAGATCGGCCGGAGCCAGATCAGCACCGTGGACGCCAGGACGAAGCAGATGACCGTCGTACGGGACGGCAAGACGATCAGGACCATCCCGATCTCGTCCGGCAGCCCCGATCACCCGACGTACAACGGTCAGATGGTCATCTCAGAGAAGTTCAAGCAGATCCGCATGAACGGTGCGACCGTCGGCCTCACGAAGAAGGACGGCAAGCCGGCGTACGACATCGCGGACGTACCGCACGCCATGCGCCTGTCGGCCTCGGGCACGTTCATCCACGGCAACTACTGGGGTGCCGACTCGATCTTCGGCAAGGTCAACACCAGTCACGGCTGCGTGGGCCTGAAGGACGTCAAGGGCGGCAACGACGGCGAGCAGCCCGCCGCGTGGTTCTTCGACAACTCGATGATCGGTGACGTCGTGATCGTCAAGCACTCCGATGACACGAGCGTGCTGGCCCCGGACAACGGTCTCAGCGACTGGAACATGCCGTGGAGCCAGTGGGTCGCGGGCAGCACGACCAACTGACGCCACCTCGACCACACCTCGACCTCTCGGTCTCAGCCGCCGCGCCGCACCCGGGCCGCCTTCCGGGCCTCCGCGAGCTTGCGGGCCTCGCTGCTCTTGCGGGACGGCCTGCCGCCGGAACCGCCCTTCGCGTCCTTGGTGCTGCCCAGGCCGCGGAACGGGGCGTTCTGGTTCTTGGTGCCCGGTACGGCCGGCCCGCCGTCGAGAGGCTTTCCGGAGGGGGCCTTGGCGCCGGTGATCCGGCTCAGCTCCGCCTCGCCGGACCGCACTTTGGTGACCTTGGGCGCGACGTCGGCGTCCACCATGACCTGGTTCGTCTCGCGGCGCTGTCCTGACAGGACGAGTGTCACGACGGTGCCGGAGCGGCCGGCCCGGGCCGTGCGGCCCGCGCGGTGCAGATAGTCCTTCGGGTCGGTGGCCGGGTCGACGTTGACCACGAGGTCGAGTTCGTCGACGTGCAGGCCGCGTGCGGCGACGTTCGTCGCCACCAGCGCGGTGACCTGCCCGTTCTTGAACTGGGCCAGGGTCCGGGTGCGCTGCGGCTGGGACTTCCCGCTGTGCAGGGCGGCGGCGGCCACGCCGTTGGCCCGCAGATGCCTCGTGATCTGGTCGACGCCGTGCTTGGTGTCCAGGAACAGCAGGACGCGGCCGTCCCGGGCGGCGATCTCCGTGGTCACGGCGTACCGGTCCGGGCCGTGCACGATGAAGACGTGGTGCTCGATCGCGGAGACCGCGCTGGACGAAGGGTCCACGGAGTGGACGGCGGGGTCCCGCAGGTAGCGCTGCACCAACTGGTCGACGTCGCGGTCGAGGGTGGCGGAGAACAACATCCGCTGCCCGTCGGGACGCACCTGGTCCAGGATCTCGGTGACCTGCGGCAGGAACCCCATGTCACACATCTGGTCGGCCTCGTCCAGGACCGCGATACGCACCCGTCCCAGTCGGCAGCCCTTGCGCTCGATGAGGTCGTGCAGCCGACCGGGCGTGGCGACGACGACCTCGGCGCCGTCCCGCAGCTCGGCCGCCTGCCGTCCGATGGACACTCCGCCCACCACGGTCGCGAGCCGCAGCCGCAGCGCCTCGGCGTACGGGGTGAGCTCCTCACCGACCTGCTGCGCCAGCTCCCTGGTGGGCACCAGTACGAGCGCCAGCGGCTCTTTCGGCTGCGCGCGCTGCCCGGCCGTCCGGGCGAGCATGCCCAGGCCGAAGGCGAGCGTCTTGCCGGACCCTGTGCGGCCCCGGCCCAGGACGTCCCGTCCCGCGAGCGCGTTCGGCAGCGCCGCCGCCTGGATGGGGAAGGGCACAGTCACACCGTGCTCATCGAGCGCCCGCAGAATCTCGGCCGGCAACCCCAGCTGCGCGAAGGACGCCGCCGTGGGCACTCCCGAAGTGGCGCCCTCCGCCTCGGACACATCGTCCTGCTGCCGGACATCGGCACGTGCTGATTCGCTCACAGAGAGCCTTCCTCCGAAGGGACCGTACCGAGGAAGGCGCGGCAGGGACGCGGCCACCAGCCGGAGACACCGAACGGAGCACCGGCACAGCGACACTGCAAACGCGCAACGTTAGCACGTCGAACGCCGCCCGCGTCTCCCGTGGTCGCGCCGCCCAGCCGAGGAACGACAGCCGGACCTGCCTGTGCGGACGGAGTGACGGCCGTCTGCGAGACGCTTCAGCGCTCCTTCACAGCGCGCAGCAGCGTGACGGCGAGCCAGGGTCCTCCGTACCAGTAGCCCGGCCCCAGTGGGCGCAGAGTGCTGCCCCGGCCGAGGTGTGCGGCGTACTTCCGGGCCGCGAACCAGAAGTCGGCAATGAGTAGTTGCCCGCCCGGGCGCAGCACCCGCATGGCCTCGTCCAGCGCGCGGCGCTGGCCTTCGGACGACGAAATGTTGTGGATCGCCAGCGCGCTGGTCACCACGTCGAAGGAGTCGTCCGCGAAGGGAAGCGCGGTCATGTCGGCCGTGTGCACGTCCACCCGGTCCGCCACTCCGGCCGCGGCGGCGTTCGCGAGGGTGGTCTCGGGACGGTTGCCGCTCTGGTCCGTTCCGGACCAAAGATCCACGCCGACGGCGCGTCCGTCAGGCAGCCGCCCGGCCGCCGCGATCAGCACCGTGCCACGACCGCAGCCGAGGTCCAGCAGGAGCTCGTTGCCCTTCAGGCCGGCGCCGTCCAATTCGCGCTCCCAGATGCCCACCTTGCCGCGCAGCGTGGTGTGCAGATAGACGCCGGTGCCGACGAGCAGCACCGCACCCGCGGTCGCCGTGCCGGACCGTCCTCGCCGCCACCGCCCGGAGGCCAGGCAGCAGGCCGTCCCCGCAGCGCCGAGCAACGCGGGGAAG